>JAICHO010000019.1 GCA_025924835.1 Candidatus Saccharimonadota bacterium
AATTGATTTACAAGAGTATTATATAAGGATATAATCCGTTTTGCAAGCATAATTTTAATTGTTCCTTGCGTGCAATGTGTCCGTGAGTGGGCAGAGGAGATTTAGATGAAACGACCAATGAATACTGCGGAAGTGTTGGCTGAAACTACCAGTTTGCTTATCGACTTTTACCCTGAGAATATGTGCGGGGGGGTGAATGATCACTTGATTATTGCTGGCAACGGCTTATTAGGAGTCTGTATTGATCGTTATGTTAATTGGGAGTCTGGGCCGTCATATAACTTACGGCCTATGGCTTATCAGGCTCGAATTAGGTCTAAATACCCTAGTAGTCTGCTTAGGCGGCCTTCGCAGGAGGTTCTGTCTAAAGACCAAGTTTTAGAACGCCTAGCGTGTTTAGGGGAATTTATGCTAGTAAAGGCTGAAGTGCCCGACTATATAGCCTTTGAAAACCACCACTGGGTTATGGGAGTAGCTCACGAAGTAAATACCAAGTCAAGTAGACTGCGGATTTACCAAGGCCGACCCTCTGAGGATCTAGAAGCCACACTTAGCGATGACTTGCCGCGGTTGGCAGAATATTTTAGCGTGCTTGATCCGAATAGGGCAATAACCCGGGAAAGTATTGATGCGATTGCCGAGGAAGCTAAAGAGCTTGCTAGGCACGTACCAGTATTCACAGGTTAATCATGGCAAAAAATATTGTGACTGAAGCTTCTGTGGTTGCGCGAGCTCGAGCAGTAAGTATTAGAGACCACCGACTGAGGGCTATTGGTCAAGCGTGGTCGGGCATTATTGACTGCTTATTTTGGGGGCAGGATAGGGATCAACGCTACCAGAACGGTAGCTTCGAATGCGCGGATTTCGTGTATAAAGACTCGCCTTGGAGAGTCAAGTTTTTTAGGAATATTGTGCAACATCCCGAACCAGACAGAGACGTTGCGGTGACTACCCGGACTATCATGCTTCATCCCCTGGAGGCTGTTGAGACAGACGGTTCTGCCTATGACGCAACGACAAAGTTCACAGTGAGTAGTGGCGGCATGGACGTTGGGGCTTTCAGTAATGCTGCCGAAATAGCTGGCTATACTCATGCCGAATTCGCGGAGCTGATTCTGGGCGGCTTGGCCGCCGCTATAGTTAAGCCAAAGGACGAATTGACATGATAAGGTCCAAGCAAAAGCTGGTTATATGTAACAGATATGATATTTTTCACAAGAGTGGACTCTTTAAGATAGGAGAATATCGTGACTAAAACTTCTGGGTTAGAAATAGAACCACGCTTGGCTACAATAGCTGCCATTGACGATCTTCTTTTTACCACGCGCAGGAGTGAAGCCATATCTTGGTATGATACGCACTGGGAGGACTGGCATGACTTAATAAAAGACGCGAGGAACGATGTTGCTATAGCACATGACATATTTTCCACTTATGTAGAAGAAGATCATAGGGTAGCTACATTTGATCTAGGTGATGCTGCCACCCTAGAAATTACCAAGGATCAACGTCTGCTGCATTTTTTGGGAAGAACGTTGCGGCCGAAGATTCGCTATACTGTTATCGCTGAGTACACTGATCTTGCATGGGCCAGCTTTCCCGTAAATACATCTTTTGAGCGAGCACCTAATTGTGGTTATGCGCGTTGGGATTTTGATACCCGTAGACCAAAAAGACTTGACTATTATCACCGCCACCGCCGTTATGATCATTATGAAGAAAGTGGTGGTGAAGGGGAGACCCTTAACCCACATGATGATCAATTCAATCGAGAGTTTGGTTTCATCCTGGAGGTTGTTGGACAAGCTAAAACCATCCTTGAACGCAATCGTAACAAGGAACGTTAGCTTCCTACACCAGACTTTACTTTACAGATACAAACAGATATAATGTAAGTAAATCTGAACGGGGAAATGTGCCACGGCGCACCGCAGAACAATAGGAGGCATGATTTTCATGTCAAAAAGTACTATGACGATGGACGACCTTTTGGAGTCCACAGAAGTAAAACAATTAAAAACCGGCGATGTCGTTGAGGGTACGGTAACCACCGTACATAAGCACGAGGTATGGGTTGATCTTGGCGCCAACGGCGTTGGAGTGGTTATGCGCCGGGAGATCGGCCATGGCCAACAGCTAGAACCGGGCCAGCAAATCATGACCAGCGTGGTAGATCCTGAAATGGACGAGGGCTATGCGTTGCTTAGTATGCGGCGCGCTGTTAAAGACCGTGGCTGGGACGAGTTGCAACAACTGTTCGATGCCCAGGAAATCATAGAAATCACACCTTACGACGCCAACCGTGGCGGTTTATTGGTAGAACTGGAAGGTATTCGCGGCTTTTTGCCCGTATCGCAACTGGCTGCCGGACATTACCCACGGGTATCCGGGGCTGACAAAGACGAGATCCTGCAGAAGCTAAACCAACTGGTGGGCCAAGTAATCCGCGCCCGGATTTTGGATGTCAGCCGCAAAGACAACAAACTGATATTCTCTGAAAAAGAGGCCGTCAAAGACGACATGCAGGCTAGGTTCTCCGAACTAAAGGTCGGTGACGAAGTAGAAGGCCATGTTACCGGTGTCATAGACTTTGGCGCGTTCGTAAACGTTGATGGCATTGAAGGCCTGATACATATTTCCGAAATTTCCTGGGAACGCGTGGAAGACCCGCGGCAGTACGTCAAAACCGGCGAAACAGTAAAAGCCAAAATCATTGCTATAGATAAAGACCGTCTGTCCCTGAGTCTTAAGCAAATGACCGAGGACCCCTGGTTACAAGAAGTAAAAGCCTTCAAAAAGGGCGCGATTGTAGAAGGCAAAGTAACGCGCATTACGCCGTTTGGCGCCTTTGTACAACTTAGCTCCGCCGTTGAAGCCTTGGTCCATGTCTCGGAAATGAGTGACGAAGAGGGCATAGACCCGGAAAAAATCTTCCAGCTGAATGAAACCAAGAAGTTTAAAGTGATAGATATAGACACCGAGGGCAGAAAGATTGCTCTTAGTCTCAAAGACGCCAAATAATATGTAAATAACTGCTTATCCAGAGAAAGGAGTCCACCGTGGCAACTACCATAGAAATAGATAATACGATCACAGTGGGCGCTCTGGCAGAGCAGCTGATGATCCCCGTTACCAAGCTCATCGCCGAGCTTATGAAGAATGGGGTGATGGCGACTGTCAACGAACGGATTGATTTTGATACGGCCCAAATTATTGTGGGCGAACTGGATCTGGACATTGAACTGGCCAAAAAAGCCGCAGCATCTACGGAGACGGTACGCCAAAAACAAGTAGCCAGCGATAAAGCCACCCCACGCCCTCCGGTTGTTGCCGTCATGGGCCACGTGGATCACGGCAAGACCAGCTTACTGGATGCAATCCGCGGCGCATCGGTGGTCAAGTCAGAAGCGGGCGGTATAACCCAGCACATTTCCGCCTATCAAGTTGAGCATGGTGGCCGGCAGATTACCTTTTTGGATACGCCCGGCCATGAAGCCTTTGCCGCCTTGCGTGAACACGGTGCCCAATTAACAGATGTCGTTATCATTGTCGTAGCGGCCGACGACGGCATTAAACCGCAGACCATTGAAGCCATCCGCTTTGCCCGTAAAGCCGGTGTTAAGATTGTGGTGGCCATTAACAAAATTGACAAAGAAGGTGCCGATCTTAACAAGGTCAAACAACAATTATCCGAACAAGACTTATTAATTGAAGAATGGGGTGGTGATATTGTGGTGGCGCCTGTTTCTGCCAAAACCCAAGAGGGCATACCGCACTTGCTGGATATGGTTTTGCTGGTTGCGGACGTAGAAGATTTGCGGGCGGATACCGACGTGCCAGCTCAGGGTTTAATTATTGAGGCTCACATGGAACAGGGCCGTGGCTCGGTAGCCATAGCTTTGGTGGAAGCTGGCGTACTCAAGCCTGGCCAGTTCGTGGTAGCGGGTAGCAGTTATGCCCGGGTGCGCAATCTGGAAACAACTGCCGGTAAGCCACTTAAAGAAGCTGGTCCATCTACGCCAGTTATCATCACCGGCTTCAAGACCTTGCCGGAATTCGGTGATACGTTTCAGGCCGTAAACGACGAAAAATTAGCCCGCAATCTGTCAGCCGAACAAGCCACAATTAAACGGCACGGCGGCGGTCGCTTGGACATTAACAGTACGGAACTCATTCGCATGATAAACCGTAGTAATGAAGTCAACGAACTGAACCTGATTATTAAAGCTGATGTCCAGGGCTCGCTGACATCTGTCATTGACAGTCTAAAGGCTTTAGACACCGAAGAAGTGGTGGTGCGCGTCGTAGGCTCCGGCATTGGCGCCATTAACGATAACGATATTCATATGGCGGCTACTTCAGGTGCCATAGTCTATGGGTTCCATGTACCTATGCCTACCAACATCAAGCAACTTGCTGCCCGTGATAAAGTGTCGGTGCGTCTGTACCGCGTCATTTACGAGCTGATAGATGATGTTAAAGCCGAGCTAGAGAATCTATTGCCAGACGAAATAGTAGAAACTGACCTGGGACGGTTAGTAGTAAAGGGCATATTCAAAACCACCAAGACCGAGATCATTTGTGGCGGTGAAGTGACCAAAGGCAAGCTAGAAATACCGGCTTTGGTTAAAATTGTCCGTGACAAAGAAACGCTAGCCGAGGCAGAGGTAACCAACTTAAAACGTGGCCCCCAGGATACCAAAGAAGTGTTTGAAGGCGAAATGTGCGGCGTCAGCCTGGCTACCACCGCCCGCATTGATTTGCAAGAAGGCGACCACCTGGAGTTCTTTACCCGCACAAGTGTGGCCAGAAAACTATAATTATTGTATAATTCATCCTTGCTATGGAAGAAGCCCCAATCCAATCACCAGAATCCAAGCCAGAAACCGATCTGACCCCTGATCCTGAAAAGATAGGCGATTTACTGCTCAAGCATGAACTGCCAGGTTCCAAGCTCTCTCGGACCGTTCCTTTGGCGGCCGAGCAAAGCCCAAAACTACCCGTATCGCACGAAAAACTAAGGGATAAGGTAAGTCGCTATAGAGCGCAAAAGGCTGCTCGTCCAGAAGTAGCTGTTGCTAAAACAGAGCCTGAGGTTAAATCTGGTTCCGAAACTAATAAAATAGAAGACCTGCCAGAAGCACACTTTGAGCGCCGCCACGAAGTTATAGATCAAAACCCGCCCGAAGATGCCGTGTTACCGCAACAACTGCCAGCAATTGATCGCACCGACGCGCCCCAAACCCCACCCGCGGCACCGCCGCCGGTTGCACCCCCGATTTGGCCGTCGTTTAATCAGGAAACGCCCGCTACCAAACCGGCAAGTATCACCACACAACTCCTGTCTTACCGAAAGCCCTTGTTATATGGCCTGGCCGCAGGCGCTGTCACCGGCTTGGCACTGGTGTTTGTGTACTTTACATAAGCAGCTTTAATACTAAATAGGGTATTTTGCTAATATGTGTAAATAGTACTTGATTTATTTTAGCTTTTATGCTTAAATGTACATTAGTAAAACACAAAAAACAAAAAAATTAGTTATTTGAAAGGATCTTATGAAATTATCTGACAGGCTCGCTGAACTTGCCGCACAACCATCCGTCCCTACGGGTGATGTTGTCTCTGCGCCCGAAATGAACGGTAACGGTGCCTTGCCATACCTTGATCAATTTTCGTTTAAAGGGGAAGAGGGTCATTCGTACGGCGTTGATGAAGCTACTGGTCATGTGATTGACCTCAGTGACAAAGATAAAGTAGTGGGTATTGACGTAGTCACAGCGGCAGCCCTGGGCCAGGAAATGAAGCTTGATGGTTTGACAGACTTGCAGTTGAACTTAGTGCTTAGGCAAGAACTTGAGTCAACCCCTCATGGCAGCTCACCGAGTGAACTAGCCGATCGGATATTTGCTGATATAAAGCGGCGTGAAAATGAAAGAAAGACCACACATCAGGGAAATGGCACCGATCAAATGCCTGTGGTACTAATTCCGGATGCTGCAGCTAGCGGTGAACCTAAGCGCAAACGGCGCGGGCTCGTTGACCGCGTGATGGACCGCATGGATGCTAGTATTACCCGAATGGAAAAAACTGCGCCAGTACGTGCAGCTGCCAAGACCGAAACTAAGGGCGTTAAAGCGCAGGGTAAAACGATTAAAGCTGAAGCTAAGGCTGCTCGCAAAGGTTTGAAAAAACTAGACGGTGTCGCACGCTTATTACTAGACGATGATAGCAGGGCGGTCCTTGCTGCCAGGCGGTCAGAATTAGAAACCAAGGTGGGAAGCCACCAATCATGGCGTAAAGCCCAAAAAGCCGAACGCCGCGCGGCGACTGCAGAAGTTGGCAATATGATTGCCGACATGCGTCGTGGTCCTGCCGAAAAAGAAGCAAGAAATACAGCTAAAACTACTGCCCGTCAGGAACGCAACGATGCGCGCAAAACCCTCGCGGACGCCCTGGATGAGTCCCGCCGCACTCAGGCTTTACTTGATACTCATGGCAGGACCATCAGCGCGGACGAGCGGGAATTCCAACGCGAAAAATTAGCCAAAGCACAGGCAACTATTGCCGAACAGCGCGAACGACTTAAAGCTAACAGCCGCCGGGCGCTGGGCCGTAAAGCCCGCGAAGCCGCTGAGCACGATGCTGCTTTTGATGAAAAACAGATCCCAAGCCCCGAAGCTAAAGAATTATTCAAAGATCTGCACGATAAGCGCATTAAAGCCCTAAAATTAGGGCTGGAATCGGGCTATAAACTGCGCAAAGGCAATAGAGCTTATAGAAAGGCCTATGCTGAATACAGAAAAGCTTTCTTAGCCTGTGAGGCAGCTACCTTTAAATACGCGGCTATTGAAGCAGGCGGAAGTTTAGGCGAAGACCAGGAAAAGGCTCTGGCAACCAAAGTAGTTGTTGATGAAATACACGCAATGCAAAGCTGGCAGTTCCAGTTAGTCACAGAAGCCCAGGGAACACGACGTGGTCGGTTGGCAATGTGGTACCACCGTCAGCGCCCGATAACCAAACTAGTATTAGGCGTTTCCGTAGGTATGGCTACCGGTGGTTTGGCAGGAGTAGCTGGGGGCGCGGCTGCTGGCGTAGGCCTGGCCGCCGCTAGAGTTGCCCGTTCACAGGGCACGCGTCAAGCTCGTGGCATTGCTACTCAGAATGTTCGCCGAGTTACTAAAAAAGATGAAGAAAAGTATTTGGCTGCCGATACTACTGATGCCGCTTTTGACCTTATGGCCGGTGACCAAGCTGAATACGTAAAAAGATCTATTAGACGAAAGCGTCTTGGTATAGCTGTAACCGCCGGTGCTTTAGTGGCAGGACATGTCATAGGCGAGCGGCTAAATGACCACCTTGCACACAAAGGCCATAGTACTACGCCAAAACCACAACACGGCGGCGTACACACCGAAGACCCTGTCCGCGTACTTGATGCGCAGGGTGTTGGTGACCATATTACTCCTACCGCGGCTCATATTGATACCAGCGGTATAAGGTACCCTTGGGAATACTTTGGCAATGATATACACACCGTAGCCGCTAAAGCCGCAGCCGAGCATAACGTGCAGTGGCACGGCCAGGGCGTAAACGCCTGGGTTTCGGTAGACGGCCATTCCGATACCGATACGGTAGTAAACCTGCTGAATAAATACCGATAATTTAAAAATTACGTTAAAATAAAACTACAAAGGGAGATCATCGGACATGTTTAAACTGGATAACGCATTACTTGAAGAGCTGGGCCTGGGCGCATTACCCGCGGAAGAAAAGAACAAGATGCTGGCCCAAATATACGAAACGCTGGAAATGCGGGTCGGTATGAAATTGGCCGAGCAAATGACCAACGAACAACTGGACGAGTTTGAAGGCTTTATAGACAGAAACGACGAAGCCGGCGCACTAACATGGCTGGAAACAAACTTCCCGAACTATAAGCAGGTTGTTGCCGAGGAGTTAGAAAAGCTAAAGGCAGAGATCAAGCAGACCTCTGCGCAGATAGTTGCGGCGGTCAACGAACAGCAACCTCCGGCTGCCCCCCAGCAACCATCACAGTCCACGGATCAAAACCCGCCCTATCAGCAAGCTGCCTAGAGGTTTGTTTAATTTTTTACGGTAGCCAGCTAAGAATTCGGACGCGGACATTTCGCGTTTGCCAGCGGGCTTCAAATGAGACAAACCTTACGGTTTTTCTCATTGCGCGGCGCCGTCGGGCAGAGCCCGGAGCCTCCGGCTGCTCTTTTCCCTAAAGCCGGTGACCAAGCAGAAATTCGGATGCGGACATTTCGCGTTTGCCAGCGGGCTTAAGGCGTTCTATGCGCAGGGCGTTCTGGCTACAATAGAGAAATAACTCTTTATTTTCGGCGGTCAAGGTGCCAGGCGTGCCGGAGCGTTCAGCCACAGAAGCTTTGGTAATTATAATATCGGTATCACCCAGGGACAGGCGGCTTTTGGGCCAGTCGGCGTACGCGCGGATTTCGCGCTCCAACTGCTCGGCTGTTTCTGACATTGGGTGTAACTTGCCATCATCCTTGGTAAGTTTCCTGGAGTAACTGGGCGGAATTGCCGGCTGATCATATGGTTTTAACTCACCAGTCAGATATTTTGGGATGTCACGCAGTAGCATGGTGTTACTTAGGGTGACTAGTTTTTGGGTAAGTTCCGGGGTGGTGATATCCGGGGGGAGCGGTAGTTTTTCTTGGGACAAAAGCGGGCCTTCGTCCAGCGCCTCTACGATGAGCATGAGGCTGACGCCGGATTCATGCTGGCCGCTTAGGACGCTAAACGTAATAGGATCGGCGCCACGCCACTGTGGCAGCAGGCTGAAATGGCTATTGAGAATGCCGAGCGGGAACGTGCTGATGACTTTGGCCGATACGATGACTCCATAGTCTACAATTACTCCGAGCCGCGACTTGAAACTCGAACTGCCCATTAATATATCAAGCTCTGATCTGGTGTTGGCAAAGTTTATCGGTATGCGCAGGCTTTCTGCTAACTCATTGACAGGTACCGGACCGTGGTGATGGCCAGGGGATTGTTTGGTTATGACGGCTTCAATAGTAAATTCGGTCGCCAATGCGGCCAGTGATGCGGCGGCGACGGGGCCGCTACCAAAGAAGACTATTGGTTCTGATGTCTTTGTCATAATCTAAAGGCGTTAATTGTCCGTCCTCCTGCAGCTTATAAAATGCGTCCTGATTATCCTTGATGTGATCAATGAACACGATACCGTTATTATGATCTATTTCGTGCTGAAATACGCGGGCCAAAAAGCCTTTGGCGGTTAAGCGGAGGGGTTTGCCCTGGGCGTTTAGGGCTTTGACACGGACCTTTTCATGGCGGGGGACCTTGCCATAAATGTCGGCAATGCTCAGGCAGCCTTCAAAATCTTCTACGACGTCGCCCTCATATTTGGTAATCTCGGGGTTAATGAACACCTGGAATGTTCGGTCAGATTTGTTGTCAAAATTATTACGTATTATGACAATTCTCAGGGGTTGATCTATCTGAATTGCGGCTAAAGCCACGCCTAGTTCGTGTGCTCGTGAGTCTTCCCAGTCCAGCGTGGCATCGGTCATATCCTGAATAATTTTTTGTATAGCCGGATCAACCAGGCCTACGCGGCGGGAACGCTGCCGCAAGTGTTTGTTAGGCAACCGAATGATCTTGTCTTTTGCACTCATAGTTTTTTAGTATAACCCATATTTGTCGCTATAACAGGTCGCTGGGGTCAAGGTCGTAGGTGCAGTTACCGGGCAGGGCTGCTATGACAGTGAGCAGTTCCGACCGCCGGCGGCCTTTTACGATGAGGTGCCAACCGTAACGTCCGGATAGTTTTTCTATAAATCGGGGAGCGGGGCCTTCTGTAATAACATTGGGAAGGTTTTGGTGTATAAGATCGGCAATTTTTTGGCAGGCGCTCCGCGCACTGGCTGAACTGGCCCGGCTGCAGGTAATTTTGAGCAAAAAGTAGAATGGCGGGAAGCGATAGGATTGACGCTGCAATAGTTCCTTTTTATAGAAGCTGGCGTAATCTCTGCTAACTGCGTCCGCGATAAGCGGGCTGTCGGGGTTGTATGATTGCAAGAATAAATTGCCGGGCAGATGGCCCCGTCCGACGCGACCGCTAACTTGCGTAATCAACTGAAAAGTACGCTCATCTGAGGTGTAATCGGGTATTTGCAGTCCGCTGTCAGCCTGTACTATACCAACGACACTTAGTTTGGGGAGGTCAAAGCCCTTGGCTATTGTTTGGGTACCGATCAGGATATCTACGTTTCCGGCATGGAGGTCGGGGTATTGGCTGGACACGCGCAGGGATTTTTCGGTATCACGGTCAAAGCGGGCAATGCGTGCCTGAGGGTAAAGCCGGCTGACTTCGGCTTCTAGTGCTTTGGTGCCGATGCTGCGGAATATCAGCTCGGTCGCGCCGCACACCGGGCAGGTATTGGGCGTGGTATTTGAGAAATTACAGCTGTGACAACGCATAACATGCTGATCCTGATGATAGGTCAGAGCCACGTCGCAATTGGGGCACATGGCTTGCCAGCCGCAATTGTTGCACAGCACCAGTCGGGCACTGCCGCGGCGATTAAGAAACAGCAGGGTTTGTTCTTGACGCTCCAGCGAGGCGTCAATGCCCTTGAGAAGTGGATCTGATAACCACGGTGAACGATTGAAAAGGTGTTTTTCGCGGTGGTCGGTGATATGGAAGGTAGTTTTGGTTTGAATAGGTATGGCCGGCTGGGCCATTCTTAAAATTGGTAGGCCCTTTTGCTGAAAGGTAAAGTAATCGGCCACCAGGGGCGTCGCGGTACCCATAACAAAGTGGGCCTGGTGCAGGTTGGCTAGTTGGGCGGCGACACGGCTGGTTTGGTAATAGGGTGCTTGCTCCTGCTTATAGGCGCTATCGTGTGCTTCGTCCATGACTATTAGGCCCAGATTGTCGACGGGTGCAAAAACAGCCGATCGTGGTCCTATAACAATGACTGGCTTGTCTGCGGCGGCTATTCGCAGCCATACCTGGCGGCGCGCGGCTGGTGTCATGTCCGAATGCGTGACCACCACACTGTCGCCAAAGATATCCGCAAACGTGCGTTGTAGCTGGGCGGTGAGTCCGATTTCTGGTGTCAGGATAATAGCTGAACGGTTGGCCCGAATGGTTTGCAAGGCCAGCTCGATATAAACACGAGTCTTGCCGCTGCCCGTGTCGCCATGCAACAAAAAGCTCCGTGCCTTGGAGGCAGTTATCTTTTTAAGTGCGTCTGCTTGTTCGGCGGTGAGCGGCGGCTAGGCGGGCACCTTTAATGTGTTGGCGGCAATGGGCATGGGCGGGAGCTTTTTGCTGAGTACCGGCGGAGTAAATAGTTCGGTTATGGTACCCAAAGGCGCCGGGTAGTATTGCATTAGCCACTCCATGAGTTTTAGGGTCGGTGCCGGAATTGTATAAGGCCAATCGTGCAATATAGCTTTGGTGGCAAAAGACGGCTTCGTAGTGGCCGCGGCAATAATTCCCAGTACCGCTCGGCGTTGTAATGCTACTGATACTATCTGTCCTGCCTTAAGCTTATGAGCCGAACTATAGGTTAGGCTCCCTTTGCCATGGAATTGTTGGCCAGCCACCCAAACAAGGTAATACATACCAGGTATTATATATATCAATCCCAAACTAACACCTGCCATTTACGGCCGCGCCTTGCCGGCCAAAACGCTCCTTTCTTCGCTCAACGTATCTAGAGATATGCCTCACTCCGAAAAGAAGCGTTTTGACTTGTCAATCCACCACCATAAAAGACAGGTTTTAGCCCGGGATTGATATAGTTCCGCACAAAATCTATTGAAATATTTGTAAGGCTTGCCTATACTCCACGTTGTAGGAGTAACAATAAAAGCTTATGCTAGACGTATTTATAACTTCCCGTGTGCGACGCAAAATTATTGTTGTTTATGCTAAATATCCAGACTTTAAAACGCATGTACGGGGTCTGGCAAAACTTATCAAAGAAGATGCTGGCAACATCCAGCGGGAACTGAAGAGGCTGGAGAAAATTGGCTTTTTAATCTCTGAACGCCAAGGAAACACTAAGATTTATCACACCAATAAGCAGTTTGCCATCTTTAAAGAACTGCAAAGCATAGTGTTGAAGTCACAACGTCTAAACCAAAAGAAACAACAGTCTGCCCCTTAGGCCAAGGTGCGGCCAATTTCTATTTAATCTGTTGCAATCCTGTCTCTGTTAGGATATACTCCCGGGGTTATGATACAAGTTACCCGTAAAGATTCTAAAGAATCGGTAGAGAACCTCATTCGTCGTTTTACCCGCAAGGTGCAACAGGCGGGTGTTGTCGCGACAGCAAAACAAGCCGAATACTTTGAGAAGCCCATAAGCAAGCGCGACCGTCGCACCAAGGCAATTATTCGCAAAGAACGTAAGGCTATCAAGATGAAGAAAATTAAGCTCGGCCAACAACCACAGCGCTAGTGCCATCTATGACGATCAAACAGCGTATAGACTCTGATCTCAAGATTGCGCTTCTGGCCGGTGACAAGGACCGGGCTACGACGCTGCGCGGACTTAAAAGCGTAATATTGAATGCTGAAATCGCTACCGGCGCCCGTGAAAACGGATTGCCTGATGATCAGCTTATCGGATTATTGAATAAAGAAGTAAAAAAGCGCATTGAGAGTTCCGAGATGTATATTCAAGGCGGCAGTCCGGAGCGTGCCGATAAAGAACTGCAGGAAAAAAATATTATCACCGCTTATCTGCCGGCCCAGCTGGCGGATGAAGAATTGAAACTGCTGGTTAACACAGCAATCCAGGAGCTGCAGCCTGCGGGCATAAAGGACATGGGCAAAGTGATCAGCCTTGTGCGTGAGCGGGCAGCTGGGCAGGCTGACAATACGCGGATTGCGGCAGCCGTTAAGGAAGCATTGGTCGGACAAACGCAATGATAATTTTTATGGGTATTGCCGGCTCAGGTAAGGGCACGCAAAGCCAGTTATTTGCCGAGCGGGATGGCTACGATGTGATTTCGACCGGTGAACTTTTGCGTACCTATGGATCAGAGGAACAACAGAAACGCATGCTGACGGGGCATATTTTGCGCGACGAGGAAGTTACCGCGCTGCTGGACAAGGCGCTCAGGGCCATGCCGGACCAAAATAAAGTTATTCTGGATGGTTACCCGCGCCGTATTTCCCAGGCGGATTGGCTGCTGGAGCAGCAAAAACAAGGCCGCTTTAATTTGCAGGGTGTTCTGCATTTGGTGGCCACCAGAGAAACCGTCAAGAAGCGTCTGGAATATCGTGCCCGTCCTGACGACCATGACCACGCCATTGAAGAACGATTTAATGCCTATGAGCAGGCTACGCTGCCAATCCTCAAGCACTTTGCCGATGCCAACGTACCGATTATTGAAGTTGATGCCGAACGTTCTATAGAAGAAGTCCACCAAGCAGTCTTGCAAGCCGTCAGCCAAATGTCCTCATGAATGAGTTCTTGATATGAGCGCTATGACCCAAGTCAAGACGGCAGCCGAGATTACCTCTATGCGTGAGAGTGGTCGAATGCTGGCCACCGTCTTGGCTAAGCTGAAAACCGAACTGACAGCCGGCATGTCTACCAAAGATCTTTCTGAGATAGCCAAACAAGAGCTGCGAAGCCTTGGTGGTCAACCGACGTTTTTGGGTTATTTTGGTTTCCCGGATGTGTTGTGCGTATCCGTGAATGATGAAATAGTCCATGGTATACCCAGGTCAGGCCATATTATCCGACAGGGCGATCTGGTGAGTCTGGATTTTGGGGTGACCTACAGGAGCATGATTACGGATGCGGCGATATCGATCGTGGTAGGCAATACTGCTTCTTCGGCAGTAAAAAATCTGGTTACAGATACTGAAAGAGCTTTGATGAAGGCAATATCCGCGGTTCAGGCAGGCGTGCGGGTCGGTGATATTAGTAACGCCGCCCAATCGGTGCTGGAAAACAAATACGGCATTGTGCGTGATCTGGTAGGCCACGGCGTAGGGCATGAGCTGCATGAAGACCCCAATATCCCTAACTATGGCAAAAAGGGCACCGGGCTGTCGTTAGTGGCTGGCATGACCGTGGCTATTGAGCCAATGGCTACCCTCGGTGATTACCGTATAAAAACGGATGCCGACGGCTGGACCATCCGAACCGCCGACGGCTCAATAGCGGCTCATTTTGAACATACCATCCTAATAACGCACGATGGCGCCGAGATCTTGACAGCCCTTTAGGGCCGGCTTGCGGATTCTTCAGGATAAGCGGTATACTGCACGGTATGCGCGATCAATCGCCGATACATTTTTTCGGTTTGGATATTGGCACATCAGCTGTCCGTTGTATTGTGGGTATGCCAGATCAGGACAACCCGGGCGAGATATCAATTATTGGTCATGGATCGGCTAAGAATATTGGTATGCGCAGGGGAGTCGTCACCCATATTGATGATGTCGTAGAAGCTGTGACGCATGCCGTTACCGAAGCCGAAAGAGTTTCTGGCGTGTCAATTCGCAACGCCACGGTCAATATTAATGGTACGCACGTCAATGGTCTGAACTCCAAGGGCGTGGTAGCCATTAGTGCCGCCGACCGTGAAATTAGCACCGACGATCGTTACCGGGCGGAAGAAGCGGCCACTATTATGCAGTTGCCGCCCAACCGCGAAATCATTCAAGTCTTTGCCAAGAACTATCGGGTGGATGGTCAGGATAATATTAAAGACCCGGTAGGGATGCACGGGGTACGTTTGGAGGTAGATACCCACATTGTGACAGCCGCTACGCCCACGCTTAAGAGCCTGACGACCGTTCTGGAACGCTCGCACGTGAGTCTGAACCACATAACCGTTTCGTCATTAGCGGCTGCTGAAGCGGTGTTGAGCCGGCAGCAAAAAGAATCCGGAACAATATTATTGGATATCGGTGCCGGGACCACGAACCTGGTAGTAGTAGAGGATGGCGAAATCCAGCACGTAGCGGTCTTGCCCATTGGCGGTATCCATATTACAAATGATTTAGCGATTGGGCTAAAAACGGATCTGGACGTAGCGGAGTTAGTGAAAATCAACCACGCCACCCTGGAAGCTCCTGACTATGAGTCGGTTACGGTAGTGCATAATGAAAAAGAATTCAGCTTTAGCCGCAGCGACGTGCATATGATCACGGAGGCCCGTGTGGATGAACTGTTTGAGTTTGCCGACAAAGAGCTTAAAAAAATCGGGCGTTCGCGCAAATTGCCAGGTGGCGCCGTGATCGTCGGCGGAACCGCCAAGCTACCGGCAATCGCTGACTTTGCCAAAGAAAAGTTGCAACTGCCCGCCAGAGTCGGCACATTGCAGCCGCTCCGGGGGCTATTGGACACGGTAGACGATCCTGCCTTTGCCACCGCTATTGGACTCATGCAGTTGGACATGCTTTTAGGCCCGGAAATATCTACCGGGGGAAACGGCTATCCTAACCAAAAGGCTATGGGTTTGGTAGAAAACCTGCTCAATCGTCTTCGCCGTCGGTAATTAGTCAGTGCTGGGACAACTATTTTAATGTTATTGCAATCACACGGCGGCCATGGTCTTTTGGTATGCGCAGAAGCTTTTCGTTCACAAATTGTACTCTCCAATAATTGCTAATTTTTATGCCAAAATATTTATTCTGGCGAACTGGTCTTCCAAGGTTCATTGAACTACTAAACACATTCCGCTATACTCATTCTTGTACTCAGGATTATAAGGGACTAACAGGGAAGGTAGTATGCCACAAGTAACCCCCGCGATTGAAACGTTTGCCCGAATAAAAGTAATCGGTGTAGGTGGAGCTGGTGGAGCCGCTATCAACCGTATGGTTGAGGCTGGTGTAGAGGGGGTTGAGTTTATCGTGGTCAATACCGATGCCCAAGCCTTACATCATTCCAAGGCTCAAACCAAGATTCACATAGGTCGCGATGCTACCCGCGGTTTGGGCGCGGGCGCCGAGCCATCTCTAGGCCAAAAAGCCGCACAAGAATCAATTGACGATATCCGCCAGGCAGTTGCTGGTGCGGACATGGTATTTATAACAATAGGAGCGGGCGGCGGAACGGGTAGTGGCGCAGGCCATATCGTGGCTCAGGTTGCTCAAGAAGCAGGTGCTTTAGTTGTAGGTTTTGCTACAAAACCATTTGCTTTTGAGGGCGAAAAGCGACGTCGTAACGCAGAGATAGCCATCGACAATCTGCGTAAAGCCGTAGACACGCTCATCATTATCCCCAATGACAGATTATTACAGACCATTGATCGCCAGACCCCTTTGCTGGAGGCCTTTAAGGTTGCCGATGATGTTCTGAGGCAAGGAGTACAAGGTATATCGGATCTTATTACTGTCCATGGTCTGATCAACCTGGACTTTGCTGATGTTAAGACGGTGATGAGTCATGCCGGCTCGGCATTGATGGGTATCGGACGCGCCAGCGGCGAAGATCGCGCCACCAAAGCCGCTCAGCAGGCTATAGAATCACCTTTGCTTGAAGTGTCTATTGATGGCGCCAGGGGCATCTTGTTTAACGTCATTGGCGGCAATGACATGTCAATGCACGAAATTAATCAAGCAGCAGAAGCTATCACGGTAGCGGCCGATCCAGACGCCAATATTATATTCGGGGCCACTATCAGTCCGGAGCTGGAAGGCGAGATAATCATCACTGTGGTTGCTACCGGTTTTGATGATACGTACTTTGCCAGTCGAACCAAACCCGCTAGTGGCCTAGCCGCGCTGGATACAGGTGTCGCTAACCCTGTGGCTCAATCTTCTTCTGGGCAAAACGACGACCAGGACATGAGCGGAATAGACATGGAATTGCATGACAATGAATCGTCTGACTCAGACATGTCCAAAGATACGCCCATGCCTAATATCTGGACACTGGATGATCATACAAACGAAGAAAACGAGGATAAACCGTTTAGTGAGAGTACCCATGAATCTTCCTCGCCCATAGTTGGCTTTGCCGACGAAGACGAGTTGGAAAAGCCGTCGTTTTTACGCCGTCTGACCAAACGCCGTCAGCAGCGTGACGCTGATAAAGCTGATACCGAAGATACAGACCAAAAAGAGACCAAATAACAGAGGTGATTCCGGTAAATAATACACCAATTTGTGTATTGCAAAGCGCTGTATATAGGTCTATCATCTAGTGTATAGACGCTATATATAGGGATACGCATATAGTAATTGCACATTTAGAATGAACACATAATTGTTACATCCTCGGCGGAGCCACAACAAAAGCTAACGCCCGGGGAGTGAGCAGAGGAGGTATATAAGCATGAAATGCAGCCAATGCTCGTCAACAGAAACGAAGGTTATTGAATCGCGGGACGTGAGCGAAGGGGAAGCCATCAGGCGCCGCCGGTCATGTCCGGATTGCGGATATCGGTTTACGACGTATGAACGTATTGAACGACCGCAAATCATTGTGATTAAGAATAACGGGATCCGGGAGCTGTTTAATAGAGATAAATTGCTCGCGGGTCTGTACAGGGCCTGTGAAAAAACACCTGTAACCGGTTTGCAACTTGAACGTTTGGTGGTAGATATAGAGCACCAGATTTATGCCTGCGGTGACCAAGAAGTCACCACGGTGCAAGTTGGAGAGATGGTTATGGAACGGCTCGCACTGCTTGATGAGGTAGCTTACGTGCGCTTTGCAAGTGTTTACCGCCGCTTTAAAGATATTGCCAGTTTTGAGCGTGAGCTCCTGCAAATCCGCGAGCGTAAGGTTAAGCACACTGCTGCATAGATTATGCCAGTTGCCCCGTAATTTTAACGGCCGATATCCATTAAAGTTGAGGGGGAGCTGGCAAGCATCTATGAGAGCAGACGCTTGCGTTCAACTCTAAACAAACATTAATAAACAATACTAAGTTAAAAGTGAGGGTACTATGGGACAGACAACTATCCTGGGCCGCAGGCGCTTTTTTACGCCCGCTAAATCCAAGGCATACGAACAGTTGGAATGGGTTAAACGCGACTCAGTAATTATGAATCCAATGACCGGTAAACCAGTTTTTGAGCAGAAAGATCTGGACTTTCCGGATGGTTGGTCGCTTAACGCGATAAACATAGTGGCGCAGAAATATTTTACGGGTACACCCGGAACGGCCGAACGTGAAGACTCCCTGCAAAAGCTAATTGACCGCGTTGTCGACACGATTACACGCCAAGGTTTGCAGGAAGGCTATTTTGAGACTGAGGCAGAAGCCGAAGATTTCCGTGAGGAACTCAAGTACATTTTGGCCACCCAACGGGCGGCGTTTAATTCGCCCGTATGGTTCAATATCGGCGCGCCGGAACGTTCACAGCAAGCCAGCGCCTGCTTTATTCTCGCCGTAGAAGATACTATGCCCTCAATACTGAATTGGTATAAAGAAGAAGGCATGATCTTTAAGGGCGGCTCGGGATCGGGTATTAACATCAGCACCATCCGCTCGTCGGTTGAAAAGCTTGGTAAAAGCGCTGGCACGGCCTCTGGCCCCTTGAGCTTTATGCGTGGCGCCGATGCTTCTGCGGGTGCTATCAAGAGTGGCGGCAAAACCCGTCGCGCGGCCAAGATGGTCATCCTAAATGTCGACCATCCGGACGTCATGGAATTTATCTGGTGTAAGGCACTTGAGGAGCGCAAAGCCCGTGATCTGGAAAAAGCCGGCTGGGATATGACATTAGACGGTAAAGACATCCACTCCATCCAATATCAGAACGCCAACAACTCGGTTCGTGTCACTGACGAATTCATGAAGGCAGTTCAAAACGACGCTGATTGGGATCTGAGGGCAGTCAAAGACGGCAAGGTAGTCAAAACCGTCAAAGCCCGAGACCTGTTCCGCCAGTTTTCGGAGGCGGCCTGGGAATGCGCTGATCCTGGCATGCAGTTTGATACCACCATTAATCGTTGGCACACTACCCCAAAAGCTGGTCGCATTAACGGCAGCAACCCCTGCAGTGAATACATGCATTTGGACAATTCCGCCTGTAACCTCGCTTCTATCAATTTGCTTAAGTACCTCAACGATGACGGTAGTTTTGACATAGACGCCTTCAAACACACTGTGGAGTTGATTTTCACCGCCCAGGAAATCCTGGTAGGTTACAGCGAGTATCCGACCGAAAACATCACTAAAAATGCGAAGGCATACCGCGAACTTGGCATTGGTTATGCTAACCTTGGGGCTATGCTGATGGCCATGGGCTTACCGTATGATTCGGACGAAGGCCGCGCTATTGCCGCCGCCGTTACTGCCATCATGACTGGCCACGCTTACGCTACCAGTGCGCGCTTGGCGAATCGTGTTGGGCCTTTCGCTGGTTTCCATAAGGACCGCGATGGTATGTTGAATGTACTAAGAATGCACCGAGCCGAAGTGTCAAAGATTGATGCTAGTCTGGTCGCAGAAGAACTGCTGAGCGCGGCTGCAACTGCGTGGGATGATGCAGTAGAGTTGGGTGAACTGTACGGTGTCCGTAACTCTCAGGCCAGCGTGTTGGCTCCAACCGGTACTATTGGCCTCATGATGGACTGCGACACCACGGGTATTGAGCCAGACCTAGGCCTCGTTAAATTCAAGAAATTGGTGGGTGGCGGTACCATGAATATCGTGAACCAAACCGTGCCACGAGCACTAAAAGTACTCGGTTATGACAAGCAGCAAATAGCTGAAATTGTTACCTATATTGATGTAGAGAAAACAATAACTGGCGCTCCTCACCTTAAAGAACAGCATCGGGCAGTGTTCTCATGTTCCATGGGCGACAACGCAATCCACTACATGGGTCATGTTAAGATGATGTCAGCAGTACAACCGTTTATTTCCGGGGCTATTAGCAAAACCGTTAATATGCCGGAAGAAGCCACGGTAGAAGAAATAGAGCAACTCCATCTGGAAGCTTGGAAGCTGGGTCTGAAAGCGGTAGCTATCTACCGCGACAACTGTAAGGTTGCCCAGCCGTTGTCTATGACAAAAAAAGGCGCGGACAGCAACAATAATCTGCCCGGAGCCACCGACGCTATGAACGATAAAATTATCGTAAAAGGCGCGGTACGTAAGTCTTTGCCACGGGTTCGCAATTCCAAGACGTTCGCGTTTAAGGTGGCAGATTCCAAGGGCTATGCCACCGTTGGCGAGTATGAAGATGGCACCCCCGGGGAGCTGTTCATCAATTTCTCCAAGCATGGTTCTACGCTTAGGGGTATCATGGATGCCTTCGCCATAAGTGTTAGCCATGGCCTGCAATACGGTGTTCCGCTCAAAACGTACGTCAGCGCTTTCATGAGTACCAGCTTTGCGCCGTCCGGTGTTACTGATGACGCCGAAATCCGCACAGCTAGCTCAATTACGGATTACATCTTTAGGCGTTTGGCGCTCACCTATTTATCGTTTGACGACCGCCTGGAACTGGGGCTGGCATCTATAGAGGATATGCCGGATGCTCAAACCAGCCTGCTGGATGAGCCACAAACATCCTTAGAAACCGAATTAGCCGACGCCCAGCCGATTGTCGAAGAGCCAAAACCGCAGGTAAATACGCCCGTAAGCTCAGCTGTTGTCCCTAAGGCAAAGGCTTTCACCGATGATTCGGCGCCGATGTGCTTTAACTGTGGCAACCAGACGCAAAGATCAGGCAGTTGCTACGTTTGTACTAGTTGCGGTAGTACGACGGGCTGTTCCTGACGATGAGAGAACCGAGATAGGTTCTCTCATCGCTCGGGGTCCCGAATGAATCGGGACTCCGGCTGCTCTTTCCTGAAAGAGGAAGCTTTAAAAGACCGGATTTAATCCGGTCTTTTAACAATTAATAATTTTACAGTAATAACATTCGGGAGTACGTAGAGGCTAGTTCATATTTGTAGACATCGTATATACTAGGCCGTATGAAAGCGTGCATATTGTATAAGCCGGATTCGGAGTTCGCGCGTATGGTAGAGGAATATGTCCATGACTTTAAACGGACACGGGGACGGGATATAGAGCTAGTTGATCTGAATACACGCGATGGCGCCAGTACGGCAACGCTCTATGATATTATGCAATTTCCATGTGTTATGGTTATGCGTGATGACGGACAGGTAATTAAGGATTGGCAGGGTGACCACTTGCCACTGATGAGCGAGCTGGCCGGATACCTTGCATAAAAACAGAGAAGTGCGTTAGACTATAGGTGTTAACAATTTGGTAAATCCATTTAAGTAGCTATCAACTACGAGGAGCGGGAAGAAAAGCGGCTAGCCGCTGATTAGACCCTGCCGGGAATGCCCGTCACAGCTGTTAATTAAGTCCTAAAGCAGGATGGTACCGCCCCGTTCACTGGAGCTCCTGCGCTTGTTAGGGCTTTTTTATTTTAGAAGGAGTAGAGGCGCGTGAAGTTTAAGCAAGGTACAAGGCGCAAAGCCATAGAATACGAGAAAGATCTGGTGCGCTATTGGAAAGAGCACAAGACCTTTGAAAAATCCGTAGCGATGCGACCGGAAAGCAATTCCTATGTTTTCTATGACGGACCGCCGTTTATCACGGGCGTGCCGCATCACGGGACACTGCTTACTAGCGTGGTAAAAGACGCGATTCCCCGATATCAAACTATGAAGGGCAAGCGTGTTGAACGCCGCTGGGGTTGGGACTGTCACGGTCTGCCAGCCGAAGTTTTTACAGAGAAAAAGCTAGGCATTAAAGACAAGCGGGATATCGGCACCAAAATCAGCTTGGAAGAATACATTGTGACGTGCCGTGACAACATGGTGCAAACGGGCAGCTTATGGGAAGACACCATCGACCGTATCGGTCGTTGGGTTAACTTTAGGGGCGCCTATAAAACCATGGACAAAGATTACATGGAATCTGTCTGGTGGGCCTTTAAGCAGCTCTATGACAAGGGCAAGATCTACGAGGGCGAAAAAGTGTTGCTGTATTGTATTCGTGACGCCACACCTATCAGCAAAGCAGAAGTAGCCATGGATAACAGCTACCAGGATGTTACTGATCCATCTGTCTACGTTAAGTTTAGACTCTATGACGATAGCGATATGGCGGATGACATCGTAGAAGGTGAATTTCACGGTAGAGAAGATTGGAACGAAGAAGATTATGATAAGCGGGTAGAAGAGATTAAAAGTGCTCCTAAAACCTATCTTTTGGCTTGGACAACAACACCCTGGACGCTTAATGCCAATACTGCAATTGCCATTAACAAAGACGTTGACTATGTCAAAGTTGAGGTTAATGGCGAATGGTTAATCTTGGCAAAAAAAAGCTTAGACCGCGTCCTAACAGACGAGAAACATAGGCCTTTAGAGTATAAAATTATTGATGAATTCAAAGGTGAAGCTATTAGAGACCTTAATTACGAGCCATTATTTGCTAATCGTGGTGAAGGAGCACACTACATTTGGCACGCTAACTTTGTGACTGACGAAGAAGGAACCGGTATCGCCCACGAAGCACCAGCATATGGTGAAGACGATTATAATTTTGCCAAAGAGCACAATATTCCATTGGTACTTGATACAGACGAGGAAGGCTTTTATACAGAGGGAGAGTGGAAGGGCAAACAAGTATGGGATGTTAATAAAGAGATTGCCAAAACACTGCATGAACGCGGTGTCGTGTGGAAGATTGAGTATATAACGCACAGCTATCCACACTGCCACCGCTGTGGGACCAAGCTGATGTACCGTGCACACCCAAGTTGGTTTATGGATATAGATGGCCAGCGTACTGAAATGCTAGAACGAAACGGCCAAGTAAATTGGTTCCCCGAACACATTAAACATGGCCGGTCTGAAAAAACTATTCAAAGCGCACCTGACTGGAATCTAAGCCGTGACCGTTTCTGGGCCACTGCCATGCCTGTCTGGAAAGGGACGGATAAGAGTGGTAATGAACACATCAAAGTGATTGGCAGCTACGCTGAGCTTAAGGAGTTATCGGGCGTAGAGCTAGAAGATTATCATAGGCCTTGGATTGACGATATTACTTTTACAATTGGTGATGTTGAATATCACCGTATCGAGAAAGTTATGGACTGCTGGTTTGAATCGGGCAGCATGCCATTCGCCCAGTTCCACTATCCGTTTGAGAACACCGAAAAATTTGAAAAAAACTTTCCTGGAGATTTTATTGTTGAATATGTTCCACAGGTACGAGCTTGGTTTTACTACATGAATGCCGTGAGTGTCGGGTTGTTTGGAAAAACAGCTTTTAAGACTGCGCTGGTGCATGGCACAATAGCTGGCAGTGACGGCCGCAAAATGAGCAAAAGCTTTGGTAACTATACCGATCCAAATGAGCTCATGGATACCTACAGTGCTGATGCCTTGCGTTTTCTGTTTCTTACCTCGCCTTTACTGAACGGCGAGGACTATGCCATGTCTGACAAAGACGTGGCGGATATCTCACGTAAATTAAGCATGGTATGGAATATGTATGATTTCTTTACCTTGTATGCCGATGTGGATGGCTGGGAATGGGACGGGCAGTGTGAAGATCCGTATGCCAGCCTGACAAATCCGCTGGACCAGTGGATTGTCTCGCGTCTCCATCAATTGATTGAGGAAACCGCCGCGCACATGGACCGTTATGATATTCCCAATGCCACTAAGCCCATATTGCCGTTTATTGATGACGCCAGCAACTGGTATGTCCGCCGTTCCCGCAAACGGTTTTGGAAAACCGAAGACGATAGCGACAAAAACGACGCTTATAAGACGCTGCATTATGTGCTAGTACAGCTAGCCCATGTCATGGCACCTTTTACGCCTTTCCTGGCAGACGAACTTTACCGCAAATTAACGGGGGATGAATCGGTTCACTTGCATGACTGGCCCAAGGTAGGCCATGTCAATGACATTCTCGTTAGAGATATGGGCGAGCTGCGTGAACTAATCACGCAGGGCCTGGCCCTGCGTGCGTCAGCGGGCATAAAGGTGCGCCAGCCGCTTATTATGGCCAACCTGACGCCACCCAAAGAATTTCTAGCGGAAAACCTGGCCTTCTATGAGGAGGTGGCCAAGGAAGAGTTAAATGTCAAAGACATTTTATTTGGAGCTAGCACCGGCCTGACTGGCCCAGATTTGAGAGTGCAACTTGATACGGAGTTAACGCCGGAGTTAAAACGTGAGGGACTGATGCGGGAAGTTATCCGGCAGGTACAAAATGCCCGCAAAGCCGCCAGCCTTAACGTTGACGATAGAATAAGCCTGGTGCTTTCCACCCGTGACACTGATGTAGCTAGGGCCATTCACGAGTATGCGAGCACTATCAAACAAGAAACTCTGGCCACCCATCTTACGCAAGAGGGATCGGGTGAATACGAGACCGTCATTAAGGTAGACGGCGCAGAGCTAGACGTTAAGCTTACGAGGACCACGTAACACCTTTGACACGGTGGGCCATATCTGGTAGACTCCTTGAGTAATTATGAAAAGAGCAGTTATCACGACTGGTGGGAAACAATATCTTGTCACAGAAGGCGAGACTATTGAAGTTGAGTTGTTAAAGCAAGACGGCAAGACCGCCACGTTTGTGCCGTTATTGGTCATTGATGGCGATAAGACTACGGTTGGCGCTCCAGAGGTGGCTGCCATGAAAGTAACAGCAGAAATCATTGCGCCTGAGGTCCTAGGCGATAAGGTTACTTCAATTCGTTATAAGGCCAAAAAGCGTGTCCATACTGTGCGTGGCCATCGTCAGCGCCGAACCCAGTTGAAAATTACAAAAATCGTTTAATTTCTACAAAGTCTAAATTTCACTGTGGATAACTTTTTATCTATTTTAGTATTCAATTAGTTTATGATGACAATTTAACATCGTAATTAGGTTAAAAATACTATCTGTTAGAACAGTTGTTTTAAAATGTGTATGCTGTGAATAAAAAAATGTAACATAATACACAACATAAAATTTTATAATTTTCTTAATGCGGGCTAATAATTTCATGATTTTTATGAGTCTAAAAATTGTGCAATTGAGAATTGAGTACTAGCACAATAAGTCGCAGAATATAACCAGGTCTGTCAAAAGTAAAAACAACGAAACAAAGTTAAGGCTAGATCAACAGACAAACCTAAAACCAATACTAGGGAGAAGCAAGCAGCAGGGTGGCCACTCTGTTGCATGTTTACTTTCGGATAATAAAACCTAAAATGCCAAAACCAACCAAAACAAACCGCATTGTATCCGTAGTGTCCCGCACACTGCGTACCCTGCGGTTTGTTTTGTTTTTGGTTGCTTTCACAGGGGTGTTTTTATATACGCGCGTAGGCACGCCTAAGCCCGCGGAAG
>JAICHO010000020.1 GCA_025924835.1 Candidatus Saccharimonadota bacterium
CCCCTATTGACGCTCCATGATTTATACCTGCACCTCACTCAAACCGCGCCGATTAAGCCTGTCCTTTCAGGTGCGGGTCAACGCCCCCCGCGTACCAATGCCCAAACCCTGAATGACTTTCAGGATATTAGCGGCCAGGCCCGGGCCAAGCGCGTACTGGAGATTGCGGCAGCCGGCGGACACAATGTGCTGATGAGCGGGCCGCCCGGGACCGGTAAAAGCATGTTGGCCAAAGCCCTTCCGAGCATATTGCCTCCCATGGAGCTGGACGAAGTTTTGGAGGTTACACATTTGCATAGCCTGGCTAGCCATAACTATGACAGAATTGTGACCGAGCGACCGTTTCGCTCGCCGCACCATGGCGCCAGTGAAACGGCGATTATTGGCGGCGGCACGTCAGCCCGGCCGGGTGAAATCAGTCTGGCGCACCGCGGCGTGTTGTTTTTGGATGAATTCCCCGAATACGGCCGTGCCACGGTTGAAGCCTTGCGCCAGCCATTGGAGGACAAAGTCATTACTATTGCCCGAGCCAAGCAAAATGCTCAGTACCCGGCCGACTTCATGCTGGTTGCTACCAGCAATCCCTGCCCTTGCGGCTATTACGGCACGCACAAAGCCTGCGTCTGCCCGCCGCATTCAATTTTGCAGTACCAACGTAAACTATCCGGGCCGATTATTGACCGTATTGATTTGTACTGCGAGGTAGACAATATACAGCACGATACGCTGCTGCAAAGAGACGGTTCCGCTGAACCAAGTACCATTGTGCAGAAACGGGTCATAGGCGCCCGCAAGCGGCAACATACCCGTTATGATTCCTTGTCAAAATCCAACGCCCAGCTTTCTAACCGCGAGATTAAAAAGTGGGCTCAGCTGGAAGAACCGGCGGAGACTTTGCTAAACCAAGCGGCCGAAAAGCTGCAAATTTCCGCCCGTGCCTACATGCGCCTAATCAAGGTAGCCCGCACCATTGCTGATCTTGAAGGCAGCAAAACCATTGCCTTACCGCATATTACTGAGGCCATCCAGTATCGCAAAGCTACTCCTACATCCTTATAGACTAGTAATTGACATATCATCAAGCTTATGCTAATGTATAGTCATGGCAGAAAAATACACATACGAATCAATCCCACCAGAACGCGAGTTGGAATATATGGAAGCTGCTGCTAAAGCCGCAGGCGAAGCGGCTGCCCCGGTAGTAGCTGAACTTGGAAAACTAGGCGTACAAGAGCTTATGCCCTCTAGAGAACTACATGCCCACGCGATGAATACTGCCGAGACAAACTTAAGCATTCAGGACGGCAGAGGGCCGACTGCCTTTACTGCCTTCCGGCGTGAATATGGCGCGAGCAATCAACCGGTTGGTAGAATTGAACCCGGTAATCCTACTCCGCCTGCAGCAATTGGCTAAGACCTCAGGATTTCTTGGTTTTACTCTTACATTTTGCCTTTTGATAGTTGACCTCTGTTGCTATATCTGATAGACTTTAGAGCAATCAGTTAATGTCGTTTAAGGAGTCCTTCAATCAGCACCCAAGTTCGCCTGAATGAATTTATTCGGGCACCGCAGCTCCGCGTTATTGATGAAGATGGCCAGCAAATGGGCGTTTTAACCCGGCGTGAAGCCCTCGATCTAGCGGCCAGCCATGAACTTGACCTGGTAGAAATCTCCCCGAATGCTGATCCACCGGTTGCTAAGATTGTTGATTGGGGTAAATACAACTATCAACGGACCAAGCAGCTTCAGAAGCAAAAACGCGGTGCCAAGAGTCCAGAACTCAAGCAAATGCGGTTTGGCCTGAAGATCGGCGATCACGACTTGGACGTTAAGCTGAAGAAAGTTACCGGTTTCTTAGAAGCTGGCCACAAGGTTAAAATCACGGTATTCTATCGAGGCCGAGAAATGGCCCATAGGGATATAGGTTTTAAGTTAGCCGATAAAGTTATCGAACGATACGGCGACAGCGTGGTGGTAGACCAGAAGCCCCAACTAAACGGCAAGCAATTAACATTTGTTCTAAGGAGTAGTGGACATGCCAAAACTGAAGACGCATAGCGGCACCAAAGACCGTGTAAGAATTACCAAAAACGGCAAGGTGTTACGCCGCCATTCCGCCCGTAATCATTTCATGGAGCACAAGAACGCGTCACGCAAGCGCACCATGGATGGCACCGAAACCATGACTGGTAAAAGCGCCAAAAATATTAAACTGAAGTTGGGAGTCTAACAATGCGCGTTAAACGCGGTGTGGCCGCTCATGCCAAGCACAAAAAAATCCGCCTTGCTACCAGGGGAATGACCAAGTCTAACCGCTCATCCATTAAGCGCGGCAAACAAGCTATTACTAAGGCGCTTGAAAACGCTACCCGTGACCGCAAAGACCTTAAGCGCAACATGCGAGCGCTTTGGAATGCCCGTATTAACGCCGGCGCCCGCCTGAATGACACCACATACAGCAGGCTTATAAATGGCCTTAAAAAGACCGAGATAACCTTAGACCGTAAAATATTGGCCGAACTGGCCGTCAACGAGCCAGCCGCCTTCACTGCTGTCGTCAAAGCCATTAAAAAGTAGCCCTTCTCAAATTTGTTATAATTAGCGGGTCAGATTATTGACTGATCGCGTGCTTTATCGTACGAGGAAAGTCCGGGCAGCGTAGGGAAAGATAGTTGCTAACGGCAACCGGGGGCAACCCTAGGGAAAGTGCCACAGAAACAGTACCGCCCTGGTGTAAAAGCCGGAGTAAGGGTGAAATGAGTGGGGTAAGAGCCCACAGTTCCATGCGGTGACGCATGGAGGTGGTAAACCCTATCTGCTGCAAGGAGGTGGATCCAACACAGGTTTCCCGCCTGGGTCCACCACAAAATCCGCTTGATTCCGATGGCAACGTCGGAGCTAGATAGATGATCAGTTAGAACAGAACCCGGCTTACGGATAATCTGACATTAAAAATATCGCCTGATGAGGCGATATTTTTAATACCTATACACTGACGGGCTTGCCTTCGGCTTCTGCGTCCAAGGTTTTGTTGACTTCGGCATCGGCGAGCTTGTTCAGCTCGCGTGGGACATGCGTAAACGTGACTTTTTTAAACTGTTTGACCTGCTCTGCAATGGCGGCGTGGATAGGCCAAAGATCACGGTTTTTAACCTTAAAAATGCCCTTCATTTGGTTTATAACCAGCAAACTATCCATATAGACGCTTACCTGGCGGGCGCCCCGCTTAAACGCGTCTTCCAGCCCAAAGCGCAGCGCTTGGTACTCGGCCTGGTTATTAGTGGTTATGCCCAGGTAAACCCCCCGCTCCACCAATACTTCGTTTTCCATAGTCATAAGCACGTAGCCCGACGCCGAGGGGCCAGGATTCCCGCGTGAGCCGCCGTCAGCGAACAGTTTAATTTCTTTGGGCAAAAGCGTGGCTGACGGCTTTTCAGCGCCGCCAAATAACGCGTCTACCCGCTTAGCGAATGCTTTGTCTTTGTCGGTAACGACGTCACCAGCATCATGGGTACTGAGCCATAATTCCACAGTATTATAGGTGTTTTTGATGGTAGGATGGTGATTAAGCTCGCTCGCGATAACCGCGACATTATTTATAAATACCGTCGCCTCATCAAAATCTTTAAAAGTAAACTTTTGATACAGTTTGTTGTCAGTGGTTTGCCATAGGGAGCTCATAAGTACATCCTATCATGAGTTTAAGTGTTAGGCAGATTTTTGACTTACTTCAATCATAAGCAGTATATGCTATGAAATATCTCACAAATTTGTTATGTTTATGGCATGAAATGGCGCAAGGCTATCGCCGCGCCTGCTATTGTTGCGGGCTTGGCATCAGGTGTATTCTTTACCCAAGAAGCTGTCAAGGATAGCTTGCCAGCCACAGAACATAATGTAGGGGTATGGATAGATTATGGCGCTCAAGATGTGCCTTCTGAGGTTGAAAAGCGGAGTAATGAGCTATACAAGCAAGTAGAAATTAATGCCGCTCTCGCTGCAATTTCTATTGCCCTCGCCTTCTCTCCTATAGCTTTAGACATAGTGGCCGAGCATATAGAAAAAAGACGTAGAGAAGCTGAATTGGAAAGATTTGAAAAAGAGCTTAGCTTCTTAACAAATCTAAATAGACTGCTTGCTAATGCATGTGAAGCGGTTAATGAGGCATACCCAATACGCCCAGACACCATTTCCACCCCCGAAACACATTTAGCTGTCGTAGCGTTAATGCCTGTTGTCCCTGAGTTAAGCCCAGACCCAGATATCATACCGCTTACAGTACATCCAAGATACGATCCTCAATTTAATGGTCTGCCAGGAAGTGCGGCCTAGATTAGAGCTATCTCACTTTTCACGAATTTTATAAAATTAAGCTATACTTACATCCGTTATTGTATCGGGGTGTAGCGCAGTTGGTAGCGCGTACGGCTGGGGGCCGTGAGGTCGCAGGTTCAAGTCCTGTCACCCCGACCATTTAAGACATTTTGAGCCTTCTCTAGTTTTGAGAAGGCTTTTGTCATCTGGTACGACACCACTTTTTCCTCGTCTACAACTAGGTTCAAAAAGATTATTCGGCATATATGGTCTTTGCCGACTTCATCGGCTGCTTTCACCTTAGAATCAGCGTTTTTTGCTAGGTTCAAAAATTGTTCAATGCTTAATAGCTCTAGTTCGGGGTCGCTTATTTCTGCTCGCAACTCTTTAATCTGCTTATCAAGGTCTTTAGCGTCTGCTTCAAGTTTCAACATTTGTTCATTATTTACTTTCCACACAGGACTATCTTGCTTGTAGTCAATGAGCTTTAAGCCAATTTCTTTGCTCCTACGTTTAGTGGCTTTAAGTGCAGCTTCTTTACTGTTGATGTCAGTTCTAAGTGCCAAGCGTCGCTTATCAGCTTGCCCCGTTAAGTTATCGTGATAGTACTGGTAATCTTTTTCAGTAAGTCCGATACCGTTTTCTAGCAACTTGTATATAAAGTTGAATACGACAATGGCTCGTATAGATTTCTTCTTACGGGTGCAATCGTGATTGGTGCAACGGTAATACAGGTAGCGTTTACCAAGTCTACTTTTTGAAGCACCAGGCGTCATACTGCGACTACACATTGCACACTTAACTAAGCCACGAAGCGGGTAAAATGTTTTACGTCTATTAGTAACAAGCGGGGAACGCATAGCTCTTGAAAGTCGCTGGACTTCGTTAAAGTCATCTTCGTTTACGGCAATCTTGAAGTCGTAAGCGTCGCAAAGGTTAATAGTTTTGTTGGCTTGAAAAAGCATACCGTAGTAAAAAGGGTCTTTGAACAGTTCGCTTAAAATCTGGTAAGTCATAGTGATTTTTTCACCGTAACGTTTTGCTTTTGTGCCTTTAATAACACGACCATAGCCCTGCTCGTTCATATAATCCGCAAGCTCACGCAAGCCCATACCACCTTTTCGTAACTGCCAGGCTTCAACGATAAGGTCAAAGTTTTTACCGTCGGGAACGTAAATGCCTTCATCAGTGCGAATGTAGCCGTGCTTTGGTGTACCTGATGATTTACCTTCCTTGAAAGCTCTTCTATGACCACGCTTCACGTTGTCTGAAAGGTTAGCGGAATAGTAAGTAGACAGCGTAAAAGAAATGCCAAGCAGCATTTTCCCACTGGCATTATTGGTGTAGTAGTGCGTTACGAACTTTAGGTCTTTTACATACTCGTCATCTATTAAGCCAAAGATTTTACCACCGTCCTGCATATTACGAGCTAAACGGTCAGGGTGCCACGCCATAATGCCGTCTACTTTTCCCGCTTCTAAATCGGCAAGTAAATCCTTAAATCTATCACGCTTTGGATTGTTAGGGATTTTTGCCGAAGCGTCATCACGGTAATATGGCTCAACAAGTTTTACGCCAAGTTTAGCAGCTAGTTCTTCGCACTCTGCAATCTGGTCATCAACAGAACGCTGCTGGCGTTCTTTATCGTCAGTAGATTTACGAACATAAAGAGCGTATTTCAGCTTATGTATATCTACTTTTTCTTCTTCGTCTTCCATTCTACCCATTTTACTTCAAGAGTAAGAACAGATTAAAGCTCAATGCGTTCACCATTGTTGTCGCTAATAGTGGTTTCATTGAACTTAGCGAGTGGGCTTTCTATATCAACACTTTCCAATGCTTTCATTAGCTCTACCAAAGCATTTATTTCTTTTTGTTGCTCCACCTGTGTCCTCTCGGACTAGCCAAAGATTGTTAAAGCCTTTGGTAACAAGACGCTCCACGAAGAAGTAGGTTGTTATTTGTGTGTATGCCTTAGAATCCAAAAAGGGTTGAATCCCGATAGCAGACACCCTCTTCGCAAAAAGGAGGTTTGCTTGGACTCAACCCTTGGCTACACACTAAAACTTAATGTGCAGACAGCGTTTTTGGACTATCAAATTGTACTTATCATTATACGCTAATGCTTGATGAAAGTCAAGCTGCGAAGCCAGTGCTAACTCTCTGCTGATTGCTTTGAAGGTACTATTTCAATTTGCAGTTTGGAAGTATTAAAAAGTCCATATTCGCCTGTTTCAGACGCATAACTTAACACTTGCTGCTCGGTAAGCCAATAGACGGCTTGTACGTTCCCCACAAGAGCTTTTTGAAGCATTGCATATACGATAGCTTGGGCGTAGCTAGTAGGCTTGCCGTTAGATAAATCGGTTAGGTTGCTGCTAGTTAATAGCTGCTCATTTGCGTCCTGTTCAAGCAGCTCACGCACAATCGTAGACACGTTTTTACTTCCAACTTTACGACCAGCAGGATTGCCTGACTGACCAGGCTTCCAAGGCTTTAGGTTTGCGTATTTTTTGTTATTCATCGCTACTTTAATTGTAACAATAATATGGCTTTTACAGGGGTAATACGGTATAATAATAGTAGATGATGAAGAATCTAGCTTATCCAAAAATAACAATCAAACCGCTAGATTTATCACACATTAAACCGCCGACTCGTCCAGCTATTGAAGCTATGCTTGAAAATCTTCACAGCACAGCACAGGAAAGTAATGTTACTACAACTAGGTAACCTACATTATGGCGTCTACAAATAAGTTTGAAGAAATGGCTGGTTTGGCATTTGAAAATGCTCTTAGACTTCATATTGACTCTGCTCGTTCTTATCACGCAGAATCGTTTGCAACGGCTTATCAACTTTCCATTACTGCGTCAGAAGAGCTAGGCAAAGCTTTACTGCTTCAAGAATATGTATTTCAAACATACTTTAATGGTTGGAACGACGTAGATATGAAGGACTTTCTTATCAACATTTTTAGTAACCACAGGACTAAGCAAAGAGTTTTTGCACATCACGCAAACGATTTCCTTAAACGTCATCATCTAAAAAATGCTTCGGCTCTAATAAATCCCTTAATAAGAGGTGTTGGTGAATTAGATAAGCAAAATAGTACCTATGTAGGTCTTACAAGGACTAAGGCTGGTAAAGTTGATTTGAACGGCAGAATAATACTTCCTAGGCTTTTCGCACAACCGCAAAAAGCGAAAAGACAAATAACATTGAATAGTGATTTTCTACAAGTCTATACCGAAGGATTCCTAAGGGCAGTGTATGGGGTAGACGTATACTCAATCGCTTCACTGATGGACGAGGATATGCTAGAAATACTTCGTGAAAACTGGACATTTCAAAGTAGAACAGCAAAGCAGATTCTACAAGAATTAAGTAAACATAAAAAAGTAAAGAATCCTCTTTCTGACTGGGAATAATTTATGTCTGACCTAAAAACGAGCTATAAGTTATCAGAACTACCCGACAATTTAATGTTAAGCCCGAAGTTTCTATTTGATTGGTGGGACGGCGTAATAGACCTATACGGTAGCGAAGTTGCCTTGAATGACAAAAGCCCTGACTTCAAGTTGGGTAGAGAGCTTTGGGTTGCAGCCGTGTTTGCCTGTTGCAAACGTCTATCAAGCGAGAAGGAACATTGGGTGTCGGCGGTATCAGCCGAAGCACCTGACGCTTTCGTAGCTCGCTTTGATGTAGATGATGTTGGAGCATTTAGGGAGATTTACCAGATTGAAGTAACTGAATATGACGATAATGCCGAAAGTTTGCAGGAAGTTATAAAAAAGAAGCTAGATAAAGCCTATGACCCGACCACACGAATCGTCTGCTATATGACACGCAGAAAAGGCGATTTTGAACTGAACTTAAAAGAGTTGGCAGATTTTGTTAAGGATAATAATCCTAGAAATTACGAAGTTTGGCTGCTTGGCGGTTTTACGCCTAAACGAGATAAAGCCAAGAATCCGCAGAAACTTTTTTGTCTTACAACAGGCGAAGATTACCAAGTTGATATGGCAGAAGAAAAGCTTGTACCAAACCAGGGTGAAGCGGTGCTTGTGCCTACTGCAAAAGCTATTAACAAAGACGGCAAGCTCAATTTATTAGGACAAATAACCCTAAAATATCCAAATAAAACTGATTAAAAGCCACTATGTCATAATATGTTTTTTAACAGGGGTGAAAGTAAAATGGCTAAGCCCTTGACAAAGCTTAGTGCCGTTAAAAATATATCGCTACCCCTGTTAGTGTAGGTCGTTCAAGGTAGATTGTGCGACATCACAGTAGAGTGCTTTACTATGGACAAAACATAAGAAATATGATACTATGTAACTTATGTCTGATATTCCAAAGTCAAAGTTAGACCCGTCTGTATTTGAAAAGTTACGCAGTCCCTCTGCGGTAACTGACTATACACAAGGTTTTGGTCGCTCTGCGCTTGGTGGTGGATTCATTGAAATGGAAACTTCTTATCACCGTCCAAACTTTTATGAAATAGAAAAAGGACGAGGTACAGCACTTGTAGATATGGACGCAAGGGGTGATATAACCGCAGCTAATGGCGAGGAAAAACGTATTGCAACATTTGGCTTAGGTGGTTGTACCGCTGTGGCTATTGCTGCCGAGTTGCCTGACGGAACACGTAAAGGTTACGTCCAGCATTACAGCCCGCTTAATCGTCAATTAGGTGCAAGTATGCTTGCCGAAGCTGCAAATGACTTTGCTATGGAAGGTGCCACGAATGTTCGTACGGTCATTATGACACCAGGCGAATGGACACAAGACCCATCTGCGAAGTGGGCTATGAAGCCAAAGGACGATTTGTTAGCAGGTCTGTTAACCGTAACTGCTCAAAGTAGACTTGGTATGGAAGCAGGCGTACAGGTTTACCCTTACTCTGAAATGCAATCAACTGACCAATACGGTCAAGGCACATTAATGGTTGAGTTTCGTGCTGACGGTGCCGTGAATATGCTTGCCGAAGCTATGCCAGTCAAGCCACTTGGCGAGTAATTCTACACTAGGTTCAAACGCTTATTGGCTAATGATAGTTAATAGGCATATATCTTGCCTTTTATCTGGTTAGAATCTTCAAAGTCATCTATTGCTGTAACAATCGGCTCGGTTTCTTTTTCATATGCTGCTGTGTCCCAAGTCTTGTTCAAGGTGTGTAGTAGACTAGTAAAGTAAGGTTCAAAATTATTCGCCTTTGAGCGACCACACAAGAATAAGCAGGCCTAAAACTAATGGCTAGGCAGATATACCTACCAAGACCGGATCTATTTCGCCCCACCCTCCTAAGCCCGCAAAACGCGGCGGTAGGCAAAATACTGCTGACACGGGGACTGGAGGCGGCAAGCGATAGTGATTACCAGCCGAATATTGCGGTGCTCATAAGAACCAAAAATGACAAGTTAGGCCTTAGGCGCATTTTTGACCACATTGACAATGAGCGCAAGCACTACAGGGGTAGAATTGACGTCATTATTGTTGATACCCAATCAACCGACGGCACACTACAAGTAGCCAAACGATTCAAGGCCACCGTGGCGTCCATAAGTCAGGCAGAGTTTAATTATCCAAAAGCAATAAATATGGGTCTTAAGGCTGTGGCCCGGGACGTCGTTGCCACCTTCATAACCATAGGCCACGCCCAGCCGGCTGTTAGTAATTGCTTGCAAGCAGGAGTGCGGCACTTCAAAAATTTAAAGGTAGCCGGTGTCTACGGCCGGGTCATACCCCACGAAAACGCCACGATTTGGGAAAAAACATCCTTTAATCGGCCAGCAGCGCTTAAGCATCCGGCACATACTGTTACGCAAGCCGGAATGGGAGTTATGGGAGCAACCAACTGTATGGTGCGTATGGCTACCTGGCGCGAACATCCTTTTGACGAAGCGTATGCTAGAGGTGGCGAAGACGGAGCCTGGGCGGTCTGGGCCCTAAATAACGGACTGCAAATTATATTTGAACCAGCGTTAACTGTCCATCATACACATGGCCTTGGTCCACTAAATCTACTCCGACAATATCGGCACTGGCAGCAAATTAGTCAGCCCCTGCCCTTTGACCAAGCCGATATTAAACACAGACGGCCGGATTTATTCAAATAAAAAGCTGGTCTGCCAACATGACAACCTGGTTTACAATCCCCAGGTGGGTCTCCGCACGATGTGGCCAAGGCCGCATACGAATATTGGAATCCCTAATGATAAGTATTCAGATTATCATTTAGTTGGCGAACCAGCTGGTATGTATTATACAGCCCCACCGGCCTCATGACGCACAAACTTTTAAAATAGCAGTCCTAAAACAGCCTGGTTAAGATTAACCAGCAGCACCGAAAACGCGGGTATGGCCAACAGTAAGGCGAAGACAATAAAAAAGCCGTATTGCTCCATTTGGGCCATAACCTTCTGCAAACCTTCCGGCGCGAAGGCATAGAGCAGTCGTGAGCCATCCAAAGGGGGCAATGGGATCATATTAAATACGAACACACCCACATTGATCTGAACAAATATCAACAGCGCGTCTAACGCGCTCGGGCTCAGAACATTCTGGGTAAGATGCATAAAGCCGGCGCCGGTAATAGCCAGCAGCAAATTAGTAAGCGGGCCGGCCAAACCCACTAGTGCCGCGCCATACTCCCCGTAACGCACGCGGTAGGGGTTAAATGGTACCGGCTTGGCGGCCAAGAGCGGTACCTTGAACAATATGAGCGTAATAAGCGGCAATAGCAACGTCGCAAACGGGTCTACATGACGAAGCGGATTTAACGTTATACGCCCCTGACTATGCGCCGTGTCATCCCCCAACCAATAACCCGTAAACGCATGCATGGCTTCGTGCAGAGTAATAGAAATAACAAGCGACACGAATACAACAATAAAGCCAAAAAGGTGCAAGTCAGATAGCATGAGATTAGTATAGCAGTTAACTTCGTTGACACAGAGGTGATTGTCAGCTATACTCACACCTTGAATCTTAGTAAGTTTAGGAATTACCATGCAGATATGTGAACTCAATGGCAAAGGCAAACAGTATGGCAGCAATGTCAGCTTTTCGCAGCGCCACACCAAAAAAGTCTGGAAGCCTAATCTGCAAACTAAAACATTCATGCTAGACGGCAAAAAAGTCACCATGAAGCTAAGCACCCAAGCCATCCGCACCCTCAAGAAAAAGGGTCTTCTAACCCCTGCGTCACAGCAACCGGCTAAGTAACGTCTACTGGCGTTCTAAAATAACAAGCTGAGTGGTTTCAGAGAATTCACCGCCTTTTAGTTTTAGTTTTGGCTGCGGCTCGCCAGGTTCCATGGCCAGGCCTTTTAGCGCTTCTTCTAGCGGTTGCTGCGGCACCTCGTAGTTTACCGAGTTATCCGCGTAGTGGGTTGGAATGATAATTTTTGGTTCAATCTTTTTAATAAGTGTCAGGGCGCCGATACCATCCAAGGTATAACCATTGCCGCCAACTGGTACAACCAGCACATCTATGGTGCCTAGAGCTTCTAGTTGATTGTCATTAAGTTCGGGATAGACATGGCCAAGTATAGCCACTCGGACATCGTCACCAATAATCTTAAACATAGTCGCTGTTTGCTGACCGGCTTCATCCATATGTGCGCGGGCCGCGACGCCCTGGATAGACATACCGGATACTTCGTATTCGCCCGGCTGACTAATAACTATCTTAGGCTCGGTTTTTAGGTCGCTTGGCGTACCGGTGAATAAGACAATATCACCATTTTTAGTAACTGTCTTAAGACCTAGGGCAGCCAGGTTATCGTCTATAGTGATGGTCGCCTTTTTCGTACTTAGCCTTACGCAGTTTGCGCCGTAATATTCAATTTCCATCTATGCTTCCTCCTCCTCGGGTTTTTGGGTCTTTTTCTTAGCAGGCTTGGGCGTTACCAGATAATCCTTGTCCAGTAGTACCTGCATTTTAGAACTAAGTACCTGCGTCAGGAATCGGTCATTGACTTCCTGACGGTACGCGAACTCATCACGGTCCAGGACCGCATAGCGTAGTTCTTTGTTCTCTTGTTTTTCCAGTTCTCCAATATATTTGGCTACCTGCGTAGAGTTCAGATCACCTACTAGCAACACATCAATCCCGCTGCGGTCATCACGCGTCAATTGTCCCGTTAACAGTATTAGGTCAATATTCCCCAGATCCTTCAGGACATTAGTCTCGCCTTCTGCGGACGGAGCGGCCACAGGGGCAGTGCCAACATGATTACCAAAAATAGCAGCCAGAGGCGGGTAATATTGATACTCCTGATTTACCTCATAGTACAGGCGGTTATTATTACTGTCCGAAGAAATTATACCGATGCTAAGTAGGTTAGCCAGCTCGCGGCGAACCGAATTAATCTGCTCGTCAATTTTGCGCGTAATTTCCCGGACATAAAATGAGCGGTTGGGATTGCTATAAAAAAGCTGCAGTAGCTTTACTCTCGTCTTGCTCCCAAAAAGTTGTTCGATCACGACCTCATTGTAACAGACTGCGCGCTATATACTACTGTTTTTTGTTCAAGAATGTTGTTGCTAAATCAACAGCTTCACTGAGGTCATTTACCCAATGAATACTATTATTCCGATTGAACCAGGTACGCTGCCGTTTGGCTAAATTCATGGAAGCGCTAATAATTTGCTCCCTGGTTTCGGTCAATGTTTTTGAACCTTCGTAGTACTCCCTCCACTCACGATAGCCTATGCCTTTCATAGGTTCGCTGTCCCAGCCGTACTTTTGGCTCAGCGTTTTAACCTCCTGCTCAAGGCGTCGGGCAAACATTTTATCTACCCTTTCCGTGATACGGTTACGCAGCGTTTCTCGGTCAGTATGAATACCTATTAGCAACGTATTTGGCCGTAGTTCGGTATTAGTCGGGCGTTGACCGCCAGATTCCAGGGCCCGGATAACACGCCGTTTGTTGCGCGTATCTATGCCGTCCATATTAATCCCCGCTTCGTCTGCTTCCTGCAGTAATTCACTCAGGACCTGCTTATTGCGAGCCTCCCGAACCTGGGGAGAGACTGGTGGCAAAAAACTGTAATCATAAACAACACTATCAATATAAAGATTAGTGCCGCCAACCAATATAGGTAGCTTGCCCCTCTGTTGAATATCCTCAACAGCTTTCAGGGCCAGCGTTTTAAATAAGGCGGCATTAAAGCCGTCGTTAGCCTCTGCCACGTCTATTACATGGTGTTTTACCCGCGTGCGGTCCTGCCGGGATGGTTTTGCCGTGCCAATATCAAACCCTCTGTACACCGTCCATGAATCAGCACTAATAATCTCCCCATCAAAACGCTGTGCGATGTCCATTGCGAACTGGCTCTTGCCGCTCGCCGTTTCACCAACAATTACAATCAGCGGTCCTATTTTGGCTGCCATAGTAGTGCTCTTATATCCACCCTAAAATCATCGCCAACGGTAACGCCTTCGCCCTCCAACACTTGTTTGTGACCGGCTCTACCGCCGGGATAACCGCTGGCCAGGCCACCTTGTTTGTTTACGACCCGCTGCCAGGGCAAATCAGAATCGCCAAAATGGGCAATACCACCCACAATCCTCGCAGCTCTGGGATTGCCACAGAGAGCCGCAATCTGACCGTAGGTCATTACCCGACCTTTAGGAATATGGGCTACAAGGGCCTCAACCCGCTGCCTAAAATCACCGTTCATGCTTTTTACGGTAAGACTTAATTAGCCCAAGGGATAGCAATATAATGGCTATAAGCAAGGTGCTAATAATCAACCATTTAAATATTTGGGCCTTTTCTTGAAGGTTTTGTAACTGGCCCATAACCTCAGAGGAGTTACCTTCAAGCTGTTTGCCCGCGAGTTCATAGATTGGCAGTAAAACAACAAACGCCTGAGCAATACATAGGGCGATAAAACTTCCGAATGCTAGGCCAGCAATTTTATAGTATTGGTTAGCCTTTTTCATAGTGATGACTTATGGACACGCGATTTGGCTTCGTGGGCCACTGTGCGCAGGAATTGCTCGGTGCCAATCGGGCGGTCACCGGTTTGCACTTCCATGTCCTTGCGGATACGTGGCATAACCTGGCCGCTGGCAATTTCTTTTTCTCCAATTACTACCGTGTATGGCACCTTCATAAGCTCGGCTGCCCGTATCTTTTTGCCCACCGACTCATTGGTGTTGTCTATGTGAATCCTCAGACCAAGGCGATTAGAGTCTTCATACAAATTTTGGGCAAAGGCAACCGTCTCTTCTTCTTGGTTTACCGTAATAAATCGTATTTGTTCCGGAGCCAGCCAGACTGGGAAACGCCCCGCCGTATGCTCAATGTAAGCCGCCAGAAACCGTTCAATTGAACCGAGTAAGGCAAAATGAATCATGACGGGTGTTTTTTCGCTGCCGTCTTGATCTACGTAGGTAAGCCCAAAGCGCTCCGGTTGTACGAAATCCAGTTGAGGAGTCGCCAGCTGCAGCTCCCTGCCCATAGCGTCTTGACCCATAAAATCAATTTTCGGACCATAAAAAGCCGCTTCGCCAATCCCCTCGTAATACTCTAAGCCCGATTCTTCTACTATTTTACGCAGGGTTGACTGTGCCCTTTCCCACAACGCTTTATCACCCAAATAGGCATCACTGTCATCTCTAAACGACAATCGTACCTTAAGAGGCAAATCAAGCACTGCGTAAAAATCCTGCACTATTCTCACCAGCATTTTAATCACGTCTTCTATCTGCTCAGGTGTGCAAAAAGTATGGCTATCGTCTTGAGTAATGGCTCTGACGCGCGCTAATCCAATTAATTCACCCGCTTTTTCATCACGGTAGTCAGTCGTGGTTTCCATGTATTTAAGAGGCAGGTCTCGGTAACTACGCGGACGTGAGGCGTAGATCTGCTGATGGTGAGGGCAATTCATGGGCTTCATGACAAGATTATCCTTGGTTTCTTGGCTGACTACTTTGAGCCATTCATCGCCAAACTTGGCCCAGTGCCCAGAGGTTTCATAGAGAATCTGCTTAGCTATGTGTGGCGTCCACACCCGCTGATAGCCCTGTTCCTGCCTTAGTTCTTGAGAGTAACGGTTGAGTTCCTCCCTTAATACCGTACCTCGTGGTGTAAAGAGAGGTAACCCCGCTCCTACCAAAGGCGAGATAACAAACAAGTCCAGCTCCTGCCCTAGGCGGCGGTGATCGCGCTTTTTGGCTTCTTCCAGCATTTGCAGATGATCATGTAATTCCTCTTTGGTGTTAAACGCGACACCGTAAATGCGCTGCATTTGGGCGTTCTTTTCATTGCCGCGCCAATAGGCTCCACTCACACGCATCAGCTTAAAGGGTCCGGTTTTACCCGTGGACTCTACGTGCGGCCCGCGGCACAAATCAGTAAAATCACCGTTTTTATAAAAAGAAACCTTGTCGGTCTGGCTATCACCCTCGGCAATCGTGCCCAGCTCGGCCGCGTCCAGGTCATTGGCTACGGTAGTGCCGGCCCTTTTAAGATCATTTAATAATTCCTCTTTGTAGGGCTGGTGTTGTTCCTTGGCCCATGTTATTGCCTCGTCTATAGGCAGTTCGTAGCGCTCAAATGCCTGGTTTTGATTAACCACCTTGCGCATTTCTTCTTCTATTTTTGGCAGGTCTTCTTCGGAAATCTTATTTTCTCCCAGGTCAATATCGTAATAAAAGCCGTTATCGACGGCTGGCCCGACGCCAAATTTGGCCTCTGGCCAGATATGCTGGGTGGCCGTAGCCATAATATGCGCCAGGCTGTGCCGCATTGCTTGAAGATCCTCTTCGTTCACATGTGTCATTTTATGCCTCCATTAGGTTTACAAATAAAGTGCAGCATCTGGCCTAACCCCATAGTGGTCGGATCTGACCCCAGCAGGTGCTCACAATCAAGGATTGTCTTTAGCTCTTTATCAGGTATGTCGTGCACGAGGCGCCTATCGTTATCTGTAGCAATTCTGACTCCAAAGCGGGCTACTGAATGCAGATCTGCCTCTACTAATCGTGCTTCCATATCGTCAAAATTGACCGCCAGTACGTTTTCGCCAAGGTTGTTGGTTAGCCGCCCAGTCTGGCGCAGAATGATGGCTGCTTGATAGTCCTGCTTATTAAGCAGACGCACAAGCGATCCGTTCCGGCCCTTTGTGAGGATAGAAACTACGCCCTCTCTTTTGACCACCCGAGCGAGCAGCCCAAGATGAGCTTGCGGATCATCCAGATACATCATAACACCGTGGGACATAACCAAATCATATTCGTTAGTTACATCTTTTAATATCTCAGCCGGATCTCCACAATCAACTTGGACTAGCTCGCTCAGATTTTGTTCTTTGGCCGCACGCCTTGCCTTACTGGCCATGTTTTCCGATGGATCAACGATCCGTACGCCATAGCCTCGTTGAGCAAGCCAAATCGCGTCACGGCCGTCACCCCCACCAACATCCAATATACTAATAGTCATTTCGTTAAGAAATGGCGCAAGATTATCACGTGCCATCTGTTCACGTACATAACCTCGGACTTCATTGTAGTAGCTGACAAAAGAGTCGCCTACCCTATCAAAAGTTTCAACTGCCACAGCTTGTATTCCTCGTTTAAAAATAAAAACGCGCCGGAATAGTCTTATATTCCTTAGCGCGTCTCGGCCCCGATCCGTCGGGGGGTTCCACCGGACTTCCAAGTTATTTTACGACCTGGCACTTATGGCAACACGTTAACGTCACATTTGCCTGCCCACGAAGCTCCGTAGGTGGTGAGTCTACATCAACACTTATTTACAGTATAACACCCCGTGGTTTTCAAAGCCTTTCCTTAGTTGCCCTCTGTACTTGAGTGCCAGGGGCGATTTCTCCGCGAGCAGCGGACCGAGCTGTACATACGGTACTGCTCGGGAGCAGCACGGCGAAAAATTGTGCATGGTGCCAAGAGCTTAACAGAGGTCAAGCAATGCTTGAGCTAGGTTAAAGCGGTCAGAGGTCAAAGAAAAAGCATCGTGCTGTCTCGCAAATAGCACGATGCTGGTTGGTGAGGCTTAAAACACCTTCTAAAACATCACCGTCCCTACAGCATAGCATACTAGTAATATCATGCTAGTACTTTCGTATTGTTATTATTACACTGGTGTTGTGGATTGTTTACATTGCTTACTGTTCTTTGGTATGCTTTCCCTGTTAGATAAATGGGGGCGATTAGCTCATTTGGCTAGAGCGCCACATTGACGTTGTGGAGGTGATAGGTTCGAATCCTATATCGCCCACCAGATTATCGACTAAGATTTACCGGCTCCACCCTGGTGCCCGAACGGCTCATTAATCCTCGAATAGCAGAACTGTACGTTTGGGCATAGCGTAATCCGGCATGAAATAAGGTTGGCTCTTTACTTCGTTTACCCCGATGATACAAACCCTGAAGTTCAATGCGCTGAATCATATCGTTCACGTCCATATTCCGGCACACGGCATTAAGCGCTCCCTCAATCCTCCATTTTTCAAAATCTGTTTCGCTAAGCTGATCCCATATATCTAGGCAAGCTGTACGCTGACCTGAAAAACCACCCCAATAATTCAAAATTTTCTTTGCAAAAGCCCGCCGACCACCTAAATATCCAATAGACATCACGGCCTCTTGGGTCAGTACTGGCCAAACCAACTGATTAACGTGGTCAGGTGTCAGACCTATAAGATCACCGTCCAAAAAAGTTAAGGCGGCCGCATTGTTTTCGAGGGCGTAGGTAGCCCCTGCCAACATTGCCCAGCCCTTGCCAGGCTCTTCACATGTCAGCACAGTGGCACCCATAGATCTAGCCACCCGCCCGGTGCAATCAGTAGAGTTATTGTCTACGACAATCACCTGCTCTGTGCTTACAATGACCGGGTCAGCCGCCTGAGCGGCCTCAACAACTGGCGCTATACGATCTTGCTCGTTATAGGCGGGGATAACGATAAAGGCTTTTTCTCTACTCATTTCCCGATACTTGCGCCTTTATATGACGGTCAGCTATATCTGTTATCATCTGCCTTTAGTATACAGTAGATATTGACTTTAGCACTTTTTTATGTTAACATAAGCGTGTTAATCGGGAGGCGCTCTTTTTTGAGTACCAATAACAGTTCTTTGGAAGGTTTTAAGTTGTTCTACGAAGAACTTAGCAAACCCATAAAGAACGCAAGCAGTCGTTTACGGCGCACACGTCCCGGCACCGCTACCAAGTAGTTGCTGCGTAGACCTGTGAAAGCCCCTGGGGACCACCCCTGGGGGCTTTTTATATCCCCAGCTTTACCATACTTATCCACTTGCTTAATCACAAGCGTTATGACAATATGTTGACATGGTAAGCACATTTAGGAGGGAAAGCTTCCTCTCTAACGCGCAGTGCAGCCTGGTGCTAGCTCTGGCGGTTCTCCCCTAAATAAGATGTATTAAACCTGAAGTTAATTCAGATTTTATACAAACAATAGTTGATAGAAATAGATATGAAATGTATATATTGTCGGGAAGATACTAAGGTTACTAACTCACGGCTGCAAAAGACCCGCAACCAGGTGTGGCGTCGGCGGCATTGCCAACAATGCGGCGCAGATTTTACGACTCTGGAAAAGCCTGACTTCCTGACCGCTCTAACCGTCACGCATAAAAAGTACTACACGCCGTTTTCCAGAGACAAATTATTCCTAAGCGTGTATGAGAGCGTCAAACACCGAAAAACAGCCCTGAGCGACGCTACGGCTCTTACGGACACGATTGTGGGCAAGCTGTATCCTCTGATTCAGAGCGGCAGTCTGACGCAGGATCAAATTGTTACCATTGCATCGGAAGCACTACATCATTTTGATAAAGCGGCGGCCAGCCACTACAACGCCTATCACCCCATAAAGTAGCTTGCGGTAGACGTCACACAAGATCTGTCTGCCACCGGACTTAGCACCCTTCGCACCAGTCCGGTAAGGCCTAGCAAATCCGGATCTTGCCAGACTGGTGCGAAGGGCGTACTAGAGAATTTTTTGGTTATCCTCTGTTATCACGGCTTTGTCAGTGACATCAAACTCCGCCAGATACTTTCCGAATATCAGCCTGGTCTGAGAATTGAGGGCAGCAAAAGAGTTATAGACAATAGTAGTGACCGGCAGCATGAACCACTGCAACAACATAAACACCGATCGGTGGCGTTTATATCGCAAGGGCTTGGGTGGCAACATCTTAACGCTCAAATACAACGTTATGATTATGCCTACTAGCGCAATAGTTTGGATTTGACTGGCAAGGTGCGGCAACTGATTAGTCGTAAAACCAAGCGGCCCAAGATTGTTAGAGTTTAGCAGTCCGGGGATAAAGGCGGAGAACGCCAATATCAGAGGCGCGACTGCCCAGGTGACATGGCCTTCCAGCAAACGGCCAAACTTAAATAACAGGTCAAGCTTGGGTACTTTGTTTTCAGTAAAAAAGCCCTTTTCGGCCACGTAAGCCACATCAGAAGCACCCCAGGCCCACCGACGCAACTGCACAAACTGGGCCTTCAGCGTTTTGCGCAGCGTATCAGACAGTACCGCGTCCTGATAAATCGGCACGTACAGCGGATAAACTTCGTGGTGGCCGTCGTAGCGGAAATAAGTCCGCCAGAACTGGTGGCCGTCTTCCACGATGGTGCGCACGCTCCAGTAATCGGTGTCAATGAGCGTCTGCAGGCTCTGGGCGTGGGCAGAAAAGTTACGGATCATGTGCTGGCGCACCGATAACACCATGTTCCAAAACGAGTTGCCGGTGGCAATGACTCGCATTGGTGCCGGCGCGTCCCATATATTGTTGTTATAGATTGGAACCGGCTGGTACGACACATACTGTGGATCCGGAGTGACGGCGTACAGATAGCTCAGTGCGGCCAGATAATTTTTATGTGGCCTGTTATCAGAATCAAGCGTCGTAACAATGACGTTGAGGGGGTTAATATTATGCTGCATAACATATTTTGTGAGC
>JAICHO010000021.1 GCA_025924835.1 Candidatus Saccharimonadota bacterium
CTTGCCATACCGGCAGTCTTCATATCGGCTTCCATGGCACGCTTAGCCGCAACCAAAGCCGGCTGGGCGTCAAAAGCGACATCAGTTATAGCATTGTTGCTACGAATCCCATCCCTAAATAAGCTTGGTGGAGCTTCACGGTTTGGCAGGCCGCCCGCCATTTTGACCGCATCATCAAACACTTCGCCAGCAGCAAATTCAACACCAAGTTCGGGGTGCGCTATTAATGCTAGACCAGCGTGCGTGTCAAGATTTGGCATAAGTTGCTATATGCTAACCTTTAAGGGCTGGCTTGTAAATTGATTATGCTGTCCATATTTGATTCACAAATTCTCAATACTATAGAACTGTTCTCACAAATCTTTGCAAACTTGCCACCCAGGAGCCTATGGTATATGCATTGTTGGTAAAGCTAACATTGACGGCGGTCCTACAAGAGTAATCGCAGTGACTAAGACTGCACAGAAATTTATGGAGGCGCCTACCGGAATTGAACCGGTGTAAAAGGTTTTGCAGACCTCTGCGTAACCACTCCGCCAAGGCGCCATAACTAAAGAAGTATACAATAGCAGGTGACTCGTGGTAAAAATATAAGGTTAACCACACATGGGCGAGTGGCGGAACTGGTATACGCGGTGGACTTAAAATCCGCTGACCAAAAGTCTTGAGGGTTCGAGTCCCTCCTCGCCCACCATCCCGGTAAGATTACGTCTTTTCTACGGTTAAAGTGCTATACTTAAAGTACGATTTAATGGGAGAAAATCCATGTTTATTATTGTTCTCATAGTTTTGGTCGTGCTGATCGTAGCGGTTATTGCCATGTACAACGGTTTGGTGCGGGCAAATGTGCGTGTTGACGAGGCCTGGAGCGACATCACGGTCCAGCTAAAGCGCCGCGCTGATCTAATCCCGAATCTGGTCAATACCGTAAAAGGTTATGCCGCTCACGAAAAGGGAGTATTTGAGGAAGTAACCGCAGCGCGATCCAGCATGCTGGGTGCGGGCAGTCCAGCCGAAGCCGCCAAAGCCGAAAACCAGTTCCAAGCGGCTATGAAAAGCATTTTTGCGGTCGCAGAAGCTTATCCGGAGCTTAAGGCCAACCAGAACTTTGCCGATTTGCAGGCCGAACTATCAGATACAGAGGATAAAATCCAAGCTTCCAGACGGTTCTACAACGGATCTGCCCGTGATCTTAACACTAAAATTAAGGTATTCCCCACCAGCATTATTGCTAGTCTGTTCGGATATAAGACGAGGGAATTCTTTGAAGTTGATGACGCCGAAAACGCCGCCATTCAGAAGCCAACTGACGTTAACTTTAATTAAGAATTAAGGTACCGCCCGTATGTACGAACAGATTGCTGCCAATAAGCGCAAGACAGTGTTTATGATAGTCCTGTTTCTTGGAATTGTGGGTGGCTTGGGCTGGCTATTTGGTGAATTTACTGGTCGTCCCGCGATTACCCCCTACGTGCTTATAGGTGCCTTAGTGTATGCGTTGCTTAGTTATATCAGCGGTTCCAGCCTGGCCCTGGCGGTCAATGGGGCCACCGAAATTTCAAAACAAGATAATGTGCGATTATGGCGAATCATAGAAAATCTAAGCATTACTGATGGGCTGCCAATGCCTAGGGTTTTTATAATTAACGATCCGGCACCCAATGCTTTTGCGACTGGTCGTGACCCGAACCATGCGGCTGTTTGTGCCACAACCGGACTTTTGAATATTATGAGCGACCAGGAGCTGGAGGGTGTGTTTGCCCACGAGCTGGGGCACGTAAAAAACTATGATATTCGCGTATCAATGCTGGTTTTTGGCCTGGTCGCGGCCGTCAGCTTGCTGGCTGATATTATGCTCAGAATGAGCTGGTTTAGCGGTGGTGATGACGAAAATAATAATGGCCAACTGTTTTTTATATTGGGTATTGTCGGCGCGATCTTGGCGCCTATTGTAGCTACGCTGATTCAACTGGCAATATCACGGCGGCGCGAATATCTGGCTGATGCGACGGGTGCCTTAACTACCAGATATCCCGAGGGCCTTGCCAGCGCATTGGAAAAAATTAGCCAGACGGGTAGTGCTATGAAGCGGCAAAGCACTTCAACGGCCCACTTGTTTTTTGTGAATCCGCTCCGTGGTCATAGTATTGCTAACCTATTTAGTACCCATCCGCCGATTGAGGAACGCATAAAACGATTGAGAGACATGGGCTCGCATGCCTAAAAAAACGGCGGGCAGCACTGCTCACTCTGGTGACAATAAAAGTCTTAACAAATCGCCGGGCAAGCGGCGGCTGAAGCAGCCAACGTATAAGTCCTTTAGATATAGCAAACGGATCCGCCATACCAAAGCGCCAGTCAAAGGTGCCTTTAGGTTATTTGCCGGCAGTACGCGTTTTTTGTTTAAAAAATGGAAGCTATTTGGCGGCATAGTGCTGGTTTACCTAATCCTGACTATTGTTTTAGTTAAGGGCTTTGGGGTCGCGAGTAACATTGGTCAATTACGTGACACAGTTCAAGGCCTGTTCCATGGCAGTACAGCCGGTTTGGCCACGGGTTTTACGCTTTTCAGTTTTCTCCTTGGCAATGCCAATAGTACCTCCAGTGAAGTCGCGGGCGCTTATCAATCAATGCTGCTCATAGTTATTAGCCTGGTACTTATATGGGCACTGCGTCACACATTGGCCGAAAAAAAGGTCAAAATTACTATTCGCGACGCGTTTTATAAAGGCATGGGCCCATTTGTGCCTTTTTTATTGGTGTTGATGGTAATTGGGTTGCAGCTCATTCCGTTGCTAGTCGCTAATTTCTTGTATACGACCGTGTTTGAGGGCGGGTTAGCGGTGGGCGCGATTGAAAAAATGCTGTGGGCAGTCTTGCTTAGCTTGTTCGTTGTGCTATCACTCTACATGGTGACGTCATCGGTATTTGCGCTTTATATTGTGACATTGCCTGATGTATCGCCTCTGCAGGCACTTAGGTCTGCGCGCAATGTGGTTCGTCATCGGCGTTTGATTATCATGCGCAAAGTTTTGTTTTTGCCCTTGGCGCTATTAATACTGGCGGCGGCTATAATAGTGCCGGTTATAATGGTTTCGCCCGTAACGGCTGAATGGCTGTTTTTTGGCCTTAGCATGTTGGCCTTAGCTGTTGCCCACAGTTATATGTATCACCTGTACCGGGAGTTGCTATGAACAAAAACAAGGCCCAGGAACGTATTAGTAAACTCCGTGAACTTATTAATGATTATCGCTACCATTACCATGTTTTGGATGAATCTATCATGTCAGAAGCAGCCGCGGACAGTCTCAAGCACGAACTCACACAGTTGGAAACCGAATATCCTGATTTGATCACTCCTGATTCGCCGACACAGCGCGTGGCCGGGACGCCGCTAGCCGCCTTTAAGGCAATTCCTCATAGCCGACGCATGCTCAGTCTTAATGATGTGTTTGACGACAAGGAACTTGACTCTTGGGTTGCCAGGATCACAAAACTACTGCCCGCTGGAACCAGTCTAGAATACTTTACTGATCTTAAAATGGATGGTTTTGCATGCGCCTTGGTGTACCAGGATGGTATGCTCACCCAGGCGATTACTAGGGGTGATGGTATTGTTGGTGAAGACGTGACGGCCAATGTCAGGACGATAGATTCAGTACCACTTAGGCTACGCGAAGGTAATAAAGACTCACACAAGTTCCTGGCGGGCAGGACGGAGGTGCGCGGCGAAATAGTTATGTATAAAGCAGACTTTGCGCGGTTAAACCAACAACGAGCCCAACAGGGTTTGCCGCTATTCGCTAATCCTCGCAATACTGCCGCCGGTACTATTAGGCAACTGGATTCACGACTAGTGTCTGAACGTAAGCTGCATTTTAGGGCATATGATTTACTAAGAGACGACAGCACGGAAGTCCCGACGAACGCCTTTGCATATCAGACATTGCGCGAGCTCGGCTTGCTGGCGAATCCGCAAGTTACGACGGTCAAAAGTGTCAAGGAAATTATTAAGTTCGCTCGTGTGTGGGAAACTAAGAGACACGATTTACCATTTAATACTGACGGCCTAGTCATAAAAATAAATGACAGAAATCTGTTTGAGCGCCTTGGCATTGTAGGTAAGGCGCCGCGTGGAGCGGTGGCTTATAAATACCCTGCCGAACAGGCCACAACCAAAGTTAAGGATATTTTTGTATCTATTGGCCGGACCGGATCTGCCACTCCTGTGGCCATGCTAGAGCCCGTGGTTGTAGCGGGTAGCACCGTCCAGATGGCCACGCTGCATAACGAAGGCGAAGTTATGCGTAAAGACATACGTATCGGCGATACCGTAATCGTTCATAAAGCGGGTGACATTATTCCAGAGGTCATTGAACCGCTGGTTAAACTGCGCGACGGTAGCGAACGGGAATTTGTAATGCCGGCAGAGTGTCCTGAATGCGGCACAAAACTGATTAAATTAAAAGCCGACGAAGCAGTTTGGCGATGCCCAAATAATCAATGTCCGTCCCGGGTTTGGAAGCGTATTCAGCATTACGCCAGCAAAGCCGCATTGGACATCGAGGGTTTAGGAGAAAAAAACGTCATTGCGCTACTGAATGCTGGCTTAGTGACCGAAACACCCGATATTTACGCATTAACTAAAGAGCAAGTATTGGGGCTTGATCGATTCGCGGAAATTTCCGCCACAAAGTTAGTGTCGGCCATACAAAGTAAAAAAAATCCTCCATTGCCAAAGTTCTTGTATGGGCTGGGCATTCGGCATATTGGCGTTCAGACGGCCATTGATTTGAGCGCTCATTTTAGGAGTCTTGATGCGCTTGGCCGGGCAACTATTGATGACCTCAGCCAAGTGGAGGGCATAGGCGAAGTAGTTGCGGAAGCTTTAGTGGAATGGTTCGCTGAACCGGGCAATCAGCGCATTTTGGATTTGTTTGCCAGATACGGTGTTAAGCCGCAAGAAGTCAAAAAAGTAGGCGGCCCATTAAGCGGCAAAAGCTTTGTAGTTACAGGTAGCCTGGAAACAATGAGCCGTGACCAGGCGGCTGAAAAAATCCGGGCACTCGGCGGGACATTTCAGAGCAGTGTTGGAAAGGATACGAATTACTTAGTGGTAGGCGCCAATGTGGGGGCGAGTAAGCTGACCAAAGCTGCCAAGCTAGGCACAAAGCAATTAACCGAGCAAGAACTGCTGAAGTTACTTGACAAATAACTAAAAAAGCTTACGCTATAGGTTAGATCGTGCGTTTGCTAAGCGGCGCGTGAAATAAAAACAATAAAACAAAAACACCCGCCGCAGGGTGGGCACGCACGAAAAAACCTGAACTATTCGTTCAGGTTTTTATTTGGTGGAGCATAAGGGATTTGAACCCTTGACCTCTTCCATGCCATGGAAGCGCGCTAGCCAGCTGCGCCAATGCCCCGGAGTATTGCTTAAAATATGATAGCAGTGATTGGTTCAAGTTCAAGCAATAAGATAACTGTATCAGCCGTTTGTTTATTATCTGATACAATGAAGGAATGTCAAAACCCACTATCTCAAAGACTCCATCCGTCCGTTTTATCATACTTATTGCCGCTATCCTACTCGTGTCGGCTCTCTGGGCATGGTTCCGACTGGTTTATAGCCGGCCGAGCGCCGTGTTCAATCATATGTTGAGCTCTATGCTGGCAAGTCCTGGCTTGTCCAAGGAAATTTCCCAAACACAAGATTCGCAGAAAGTAGATCAAAACGTTCAATTGACGACTATGCCCGAACAGCGCGTCCACTCTACCAGCGTGTTACATCAGGGTGCAGACGGGAGCACTGTAATTACTACTGAGAGCGTCGGCACGATAGCTGCCGACTATGTACGATACACGGATATTCAGACCTCTCAGAAAACCGCTGGTGGCAAGGAATTCAATTTTGCTTCGGTACTGGGTATTTGGGGAAAGGCAGCTGCTAATGATCCGGATAGCGGCGGCGCCCAGCTCTTTAATCAAACAAGTTTAGGCGTAATACCGGCTGGCAACCTAAACGCCGTACAGCGAAGACAACTCATGCGTCAGATCGAACAAGACCAGGTATATACAACCGACTACAGCTCTGTTAAAAGAGAAATCGTAGCTGGTCGCCCACAGTACACATATGATGTCACTATTAAGCCAGCCGCGTACGTCGCTATGTTAAAAACCTTTGCCCACGACATCGGGGTTACAGAACTGGAAACGGTTGACCCTGCGCAATATCAAGATACGGCCCCGCTAAGATTTACTATGACTATTGACGTTTGGTCGGGACAGCTTCAAAAAATAAATTATACCGATTCAGGACGCAGCGAGACGTATGGTTCGTATGGAGCCCGTCTGCAAATTAACCCCCCCAACGCCACCTTAACGGTTCAAGAACTGCAAAGCCGTTTGCAACAAATTCAATAGCAAACGTCGTTCCCTCGGTTCCGTGAGTTTTAGGCGGCTAAAAACATGTATAATTAAACAAATAATTATATTCAAGGGAGCAATATGCCTAACGAACCCCAAAACCAAACTACACCAGAAGATCCAATGCAAATACCACCGGAACCAGATCAACCCCCAGCTGCTCCCAGCCCATATACACCAGAACAACCCGCGGTCAATACTGCTGTTCCTATAACGGGCACAACTCCGGCCAGCCCCCAATTACCGGTTCCTCCTGCCCCGGTCACATCTAAAAATTCCAGGAAGCTTAAATTGCTGGCGGCGCTAGTTGCCGCATTGTTGGTAGTCGTCGGGGGCAGTGCCGCGGCTTATTACGCAGTCGTTGTGCCGAACAAACCGGAAAACGTTCTCAAAAAAGCCATTAGCAACACCGCTTTGCAAAAGAAAGCCAAATTTGACGGTAAGATAAGTTATGAGAGTACGGATCCTGCGGCATCTCTGAAAGCGGTAAATGTGACATTTAACGGCGCGGCAGACACAGATGCCAACAACTTTGGGACCGCCTTTGAGATTACGGCTAGCGGTGCTAAGTTGCCAATTGAAGTGCGACACGTGGACAAGAGCGTGTTTTTTAAGATTGGTGATTTAGGTAGCATAAAGGGACTGGCTCAAGCGGCCGCACCGGAATACGGTACCGTAGTTGATACTCTTAATAAAAAAATAGCCAACCAATGGGTAGAAGTTGACGAAACGTTACTAAAACAAGCTAACGCGGATTGTGCCCTGAACACGTCGTTCGCGTTATCCCAGGAAGATATTGACATATTGCAAAAGCGTTTTGACCAGGTGCCGTTCGCCAGCGTAAAAAGTACGTCGGATGATACGGTCAACGGTCATAGCGCCATAAAGTACGAGATTAACATAGACGATAATAAGGGCGCGGAATACGTAAAAGGTCTGGACGAACTACCGCTGGTCAAAAAAATCAAACAATGTAACCCCAGCAGCCAGCAAAGCGCGACTGATACCACCAAATCGCTCGCAGACAATGACATTACGCCCCTAACTCTGTGGGTCGATAAAGACAGCAAACAAATTGTAAAATTGGCCGGGCAGAGTACCAAACAAGACGAAACCAAAGATAAATTCAAGGCTACTTTTGAAGTCACTTTGCAGTACGGCCAAGCATCCGTTACAAAACCTGATGGTGCCAAACCGTTCATGGAGGTTTTTGGCGATTTATCCCAGCTATTCGGGAGCTTAGGTCAAAATACGGATACATCTATCTCATCCAGTCAGCTCGGACACGGTACGGGAGCCGAGGGTAATGTGGAAGGTGTTTCGCCAGAGTGTTTAAAGGCCATCCAAGACTATGCTAATAGCAGTGGCACAAAGCCAATTCCCCAAAACTGTCTGTAGTTTACCAACCAGTGCGTGCAGTGATTGTTAGGTGTTAACTGAGCGGTCCATTATAATTGTTAACTATAAGATGAAGCAATTTGCCAAACGAATATTAGCCAGCTTTTTGGGGTGGCAGGTGAGACGCCTACGAGCTAAAAATGATCTGAAGCTGATTGTGGTAGCGGGCAGTATCGGCAAAACCAGTACAAAGTTTGCCATTGCCAGTATGCTTTCACAAAAATACCGAGTCTGCTACCAAGCTGGCAACTACAACCATATCGTAACCGCGCCACTGGTATTTTTTAACCAGACAGAACCGAGCTTATTTAATGTGTTAGCATGGCTGAAAGTCCTATATAGGAACGAGCGGCTACTACGGGGTAACTACCCTTATGATGCCGTAGTTCTGGAACTAGGCACGGATGGGCCAGGACAAATAGCTGAATTTGGCGCCTATATTAACGCCGACATCGGCGTAGTAACTGCAATAGCACCAGAACACATGGAATCTTTTAAAGACCTGGACGCGGTAGCTGCGGAAGAACTGTCCATAAAGGCTTATTGCCAAAAGCTACTCATTAATAAAGATCTGTGCGATCCTTACTATGCAGAAGCTGGGCTACATGTTGAAACCTATGGCAAGCGCGACACTGATTTTAAATTGGTGATTTTGCAGTTTAACCAATCATATTATGATTTTGAGGTCTCGTATAAGGACAAAACACTGCTAACATCACGCTACACTGGCGTTTCGGAAGCGGAGCTGTATTCTGTGCTGGCGTCTATTTCCGTAGCTCACACCCTAGGTCTTGATAAGTCCGAAATACTTAAGGGTATTCAAAAAATTCAACCAGTCGCTGGTCGCATGCGACGTTTGCCGGGAATAAACAATAGCCTAATACTGGACGATACATACAATGCCAGCCCGGAAGCCACCAAGGCGGCTCTAAAAACGCTCTATCAGTTGGACACGCAACAGCGTATCGCAATACTGGGAAACATGAATGAACTAGGTGGATATTCCCAGTCGGCTCATACGGAGGTTGGCGAATTCTGTGACCCTACCAAGCTGTCGCTCGTTGTAACTTTGGGCCCGGACGCCAATGAATACTTGGCGACTGCCGCAAGCAAAAGAGGCTGCAATGTACAGACTGCCAGTAGTCCTTATGAAGCGGCCGATATTGTTAAGTCAAAATTGAAGTCTGGTGCTATAATTTTGGCAAAGGGATCGCAAAACGGCGTATTTGCCGAAGAGGCAGTAAAGCGGCTGCTGGCAAACCCGGCGGATGTCCAAAAACTCGTACGGCAATCCCCGGAATGGTTACGCACAAAATCTGCAAAGCTTGGTATAACAGATACAGGTCAAAACTAATGCAGGTTATCGTATTAGGCGGCGGAACGTCAACAGAACGGGAAATATCGCTTAAATCAGCGGCCGCAGTCACAAAAGCTTTAGATGCCGCAGGCTATGAGGTAACGCAGATTGATCCGGCTATCGGCTTAGCAGAATTGGAAAAGCACAATCCGGACTGCGTTGTGTTTCCGATGCTGCATGGGGCGGGCGGGGAAGACGGCATAATCCAACGGTATTTGGAGGACCGCCAGCTACCGTTTTTAGGGACTGGCAGTAAGGCTTCGGCTGTTTGTTTTGACAAGCACCTGACTCGCCAGGCGTTGGTCGCTGCCGGGTTGCCGGTGGCAAAAGGTGATGTGGTTACACGACAAACATACTGGAACCATGAGTTAGCAGCCCAACCGCATGTGCTTAAAGTTAGCCGTGGGGGCTCCAGTATCGGCACGCTTATTGTTTCTAATGTTCAAGCCCGCTTGCCAGAGCAAGTAGAAGGTATCTTTAGCCTGGATTCACAAGCCATCATTGAAGAACTGGTCACAGGAACAGAGATCACAGTGCCCATACTTGGCGACCGTGCACTGCCGATTATAGAAATCCGACCGCCGACGGGCCAAGATTTTGATTATGAAAACAAGTACAACGGACAGACCCAGGAGCTATGTCCGCCACCTTCGCTCGATGTCGATAATCAGGCGGCCGCGAGCCAGCTTGCTTTAGGCGCTCACCGGGCACTTCATTGCCGTCACCTATCACGTACCGATATAATTGTACGTCCAGATAACACGATGGTTATTTTAGAAATTAATACCATACCGGGCATGACCGAAAACAGCCTATACCCCAAAGCGGCTCAAGCCGCCGGGCTGACAATGGAAAAATTAATGCAGGAGTTTATGGCATTAATACGACCTGGTAATAGCATAAACATACCTAAGCAGACTATAATCTAACCGATATGGATACATTTAACTACCAAAGTGCCCAAGTTTATTTTAGAGATGACTTTGTACCGTTTAACGAGGCTAATTTAAGTATTGCGAGCTCGCCAGTACTGTATGGTCTAAGTATTTATACGGTTTTTAGCGCCAACTGGAATTCTGAAGAACAAACATTATGCATATTCCGGTTGGAAGACCACTACCAGCGCTTAGTAAATTCTGCCAAAATTATGGATTTTCATGAATTCATTGCAACATGGAATTATGAAAAATTTGCACAAAAAATGTTGGAGTTATTGCGGATCAATAACATTCACGAGACTGTCCTGGTCAGGGCAACGATATATGTGGATGAGCTAATCGCGGGGACTAAAATACACGGCCTTAAAAACAGCGTAAGTGCCTACGCTTACCCTATGGGCGAAATTCTGCCACGCAGCGGCATTCACGCTTGCGTGTCATCTTGGCAACGCACCGCGGACAATGCTATTCCTTCACGGGCCAAGATAAACGGCAGTTACGTCAACGCTAGCCTGATGAAAAACGAAGCGTTGCTAAATGGCTATGATGAAGCGATCGCTATTGATCAATATGGTCATGTCAGCGAAGGGACGGTCGCCAACTTATTTATTGTGCGGAACGGAGTTTTGATAACGCCCGATACGTCCACTGACATTTTAGAAGGTATCACCAGGGATAGCATACTTAAGATCGCCAAAGCAAACGGGCTAGAGACGGTAGAACGTGCCATAGATCGCAGCGAGTTATATACCGCCGACGAAGCATTCATGTGTGGCAGCAGCGCGCGCATTACACCTATTATTTCAATTGACAAGAGAAGCGTAGGCAATGGCAAGGTGGGTGATGTCACGGTCCACTTAAGCCAAGCATATCAGAATGTTCAATTAGGAAATGACCCAGCGTTTACCAGTTGGTCAACGAAGGTTTGACGACTGAGAGGGCTATTTAATCTTAATGTACCGAAATGGAACCTCTAATCTATGAAGAATGACAGAAAACCCGACGTAAAAGCACTCAATAATATTCTGCCTCGGGAGCCATTACTACTTATGGGAGCCGGGCCGGTACCCATAAGTACGGCGGTGGCACGAGCAAACAGTGTGATTATTAATCATGTCGGCTCAACTATGGGCGAAGTCATTGATGGTCTGCGAAGGCTCTCGCAGTATGTATTTCAAACCACAAGTGACAAAATTATCGGTGTATCAGGGCCCTCATCCGCCGCTATGGAAATGGCTATCGTAAACCTTTTGGGTCCGGGTAGGAAAGCATTAGTGCTTGATAATGGAACATTTTCTCACAGGTGGGGTGAAATGGCTCAGCGGATTGGCAGCGACGTGGTATCGTTACAGGGCTCTGGTATCAGCCCCTTGACTGCCTTATCTGTTAAAAAAGCTTTTAGCCAAAAGAAGTTTGATGTGGTTATCGTAACGCACGGCGAAACCTCGTCGGGAGTGCTTACGACTGAACTCCCGCAAATTGCTAAAACAGCTAAACAATATGGAGCACTAGTCATAGTGGACGCTGTTACCACCTTGGGCGCGCTGGACTTTAATATGGACGCGCTGAAACTTGACGCCGTTATAGCAGGAGGGCAGAAGGCTTTGGGCTCAATTCCAGGTATTTCATTGGTGGCATTTTCTAATGATGCCTGGGAATTTATTGAACATAGAACGGATACGTTAAACCACTGGTGTCTGGATGCTAAGCTGGCATGGCAATTTTGGGGATTTCACAAATACCATTACACTGCGCCCGTATCGGGAATTTTGTCGCTGTACGAAGCACTGTACGAAATCAAGCAAGAGACTTTAAAGACCAGGTGGGCCCGTCATAAAGTCAGTTCGGCAGCTATGCAGAGCGCCATTGAAGCCATGGGCTTACAATTATTTGTTCCGGCCAGCTATCGGCTCCCATCCGTAATTTCGATTAGTCTACCTGACGATACTGACGGGGATAAAGTGCGAGCCTACATGACCTCCGTCTTTGGCGTGGAAATAGCTGGCGCCTTTGGCCACAAAATTGTACGCATCGGCCAAATGGGCGAACAGTGTCGCGCGCACAATCTATTCAAAACTACCTACGCTCTGGGGATGGCGTTTGATCACTGCGGTGTAAAAGTTGACGTTGCTAAAGCCATGGCCGTGCTAGAAAAAGGCTTGGCCGCTAACCAAGCTCATGTAGTCGTGTCCTAAGAGCTAATTATCCGATAAAATGGCGCGCAGCCACATCAGCATACTGTACAATTAGGTGAAAGGAGTTACCGTGAAATCATTGACACATAAATTTGTGGCAGTACTAAATAAGAAAATTCCAGCTGGCAATGTTATGAATGCGCTTGGGCATATGACGGCCGGTCTAGTCGGTTCCTACCCAGAACTTAAGGACATGCGCTTTGATGACTATACCGACAAGGACGGCGGTAAGCACCCGTCTATTTCTGATAATCCATTCATTGTTTTGCAGTCTGATAACTCAAATAAACTGAGAACGCTGCGACAAGCACTGATAGATAACGGCATTCATTTTACTGATTTTACAAGCACTATGGTGGTTGGAACGGCAGCCGAACAGCGTGAACGTACCAAGAATACCCCAGAGGCGGAACTGGAGTATTATGGAATAGTTATGTTTGGCGAAGTAGACCAGCTAAATCAGCTGACTAAAAAATTCTCATTGTGGAGAGGCTAACAACTAAGTGAAACAATATAATCCAAAAGAGATTGAGCCTAAATGGCAAAAAGTTTGGGATGAGACCAATGTATACACCGCCAATTTAAAAAGTTCCAAGCCAAAATACATTGCTATGAGTATGTTTAATTACCCCAGCGGTGCTGGCATACACATTGGGCACGCCATGAATTACACCATTAGCGATGTAAAGGCCAGATTTAAGCGTCAGCAAGGATTTGAAAGCTACCATCCTGTGGGCTGGGATTCATTTGGTTTGCCAGCGGAGAATTACGCCATCAAAGCGGGTATATCGCCTCAGGAAAGCATGGCGTCGATAATTCCCGCATACCATAAACAGTACAAAGCAATGGGTTGGAGTAATGACTGGGAAAAAGAAATATCCACCCACTTGCCGGAATACTACAAGTGGACGCAGTGGATTTTTGTGCAAATGCACAAGCATGGGTTGGCATATCAGGACGTAAGGATGCAGTGGTGGTGTACTAAATGCCAGACAGTACTCGCTAACGAACAAGTTATAGATGGAAAATGCTGGCGGCATGATGGCCCAGACGATCCGATTGTCGAAAAAAAAGAAGTCAAACAATGGTTCTTTAAAATTACGGCGTATGCCGACGAGCTATTAGATGCTGTCGACGAGCTTGACTGGACAGAAAGTGTTAAGCTGGCCCAGAAAAACTGGATAGGCAGAAGTATCGGCGCCGAAATAAATTTCCCCGTAAAAGACTCCAATTACAAAATTAAAATATTCACTACAGCACATGACACTATCTACGGCACCACCTTTATGGTTTTGGCACCCGAGCATGAACTGGCTGAAAAACTGGTGACTGACAAAATGCGCGCTGATTTTGAAGTCTACCGTGACAAAGCGCTTAGGAAGACAGAGGTCCAGCGTCAGCAAGAAGGTAAAAACAAAACGGGCGTCTTTACCGGCTCTTACGCCGTTAACCCAATTAACGGCAAAGAAATACCCATATGGGTTGCCGATTACGTACTTGTGGGCTATGGTACCGGCGCCATAATGGCCGTCCCTGGGGAAGACGAACGTGATTATGAGTTCGCCCAAAAATTCGGTCTTGATATAATTTATACGTCAAATAAAAACCAATTTGTTTCCTACGCTGATATTAAGTCTGAACCGCAAAAATATACAATCGCTAATTCCGATGAGTTTAATGGACAGACCTTTGCAGAAGCGAGACCTAAGATACTGCGTAAGCTGATTGAGACTGGTGTTGGTGTAGAAAAAGTTAACTACAAAATGCGTGACTGGAGCATCAGCCGCCAACGATACTGGGGTGCGCCGATACCAATTATTAATTGTCCAACATGTGGGCCAGTACTGGTGCCGGAAGAAAATTTGCCGGTTATTTTACCTGAGTTAGACGACTTCAAGCCCAGCGGAGATGGTCGGAGTGCCTTGGCCAGGGCCAAAGACTGGCTTGTGGTTGATTGCCCGAGCTGTGGTGGTAAGGCTGAACGTGAAACCGACACATTGGATACATATATTGACAGCAGTTGGTACATGTACCGCTACTTTGACCCACACAATCAGGGGCAGATTTTTGACACGGATGCAGTTAAAAAATGGGCCCCCATTGACTTCTATAACGGTGCCGACCATGCCACAGCCCATCTACTCTACGCTCGTTTTATAGCCCGATTTTTCACCAAAATCGGCCTGATAAACGCACCAGAACCATTCAAGCAATTTTTGTTTAATGGAAAAGTCATGGCTGCCGACGGTAGCGCTTTTTCTAAATCTAAGGGCAACGGTATTGACCCATTAGAAATTATTGACAACGGCTATGGTGCTGACGCGCTAAGAACTTATTTGATGTTTGCAGCACCGCTAGATTTCCATACGCGTTGGGATCCTCAGGGGGTACCGGGTACCTACCGGTTTTTATCACGTCTGTGGAACTTAATCCAGGAATATATTGATAGTCCATCACAAGAAATCAAAGAGCAGCAAAATCGTCACTTGCTGCGTGCCACCCACACAATGATTAAAAAGATGACAGAAGATTTGCAAAACAATTCGTACAATACCGCGATAGCCGCCGCAATGAGTGCTGTCAATGAGCTCTATAAACTAAAAGTGCAATTTCTGAGCAACAATCAGGCATGGCAAACGGCATTGGAAAACGTAGTAGCATGCGTGGCGCCTTTTGCCCCCCATATCTCCGAGGAACTGTGGCACCAGTTAGGCCACAGCGACTCCGTGCATGTTGATAGTTGGCCAAAGTACGACGTTAAAAATCTCATGTCGGACAATATTAACGTGGTAGTGCAAATCAATGGCAAGGTACGAGCCCAACTAGAACTACCAGCTAATGCCTCAGAATCCGAAGTAACAAATGCTGCTAAAATGGACGTAAGAGTAGAGGCTTATTTAAAAGATTCCCCCATCAAAAAGACTGTTTATGTGCCAGGTAAACTGGTTAACTTTGTAGTTTAGCTATTATTGAACGGCATGTAACGAATCAGGGATAGAAAGCCTTTGCTTGCCTTCTGACAACTGTCTTGAAATAATTTGCTGCATAGTTTGGTCGCAGGGAGGTACTTTGGCGTCATCTCTTGCAAGTAGCGTATCGGCTAAATCGGCTTCATCTACTGAAATCATCTTTGTGCTAACTTCGCAGTGCGGCGGGGTATCACAAGCTTGTGTAGTAAAGCATAATCCCAACACCATGCCAGCGGCCAGTAACGTGTCTGTCCAACGATGCCCTGATCCACGTGCGATATTTGCCGGTGCTACCGACACTTGTTGGTTTTCCATGCTCATAATTGAACATACACATTAACACTTAAGTTTATTGTTGTCAATTGTGTTTTTGCTGATACTGATATATTATGGAGCTAACGTTAGCAGTTAATAATAAGAGAGGAGCCTGGTTTATATATGGGTAAACCCAAAAAACGAACATCGGCCCGCCGGACCGGTACTCGTCGCAGCCATCTGGTTGTTAAATTAGCGCGTGCCGTTAACGCTAAAAGCCCTGTAAAAGCCTTTACAACCAGACGGGAAGCTGGCAAATCTGCTTCAGCTGTCGTGAAGGCAAAGAAGACGGTCAAGCTGTAAGCGCGGCCTTCGCGCCCGGTAACTTAACAAAAGAACCTAGATGGAATTAACATAGTGGCATCAAATCGACACCTCGGCCGTATCATCGCCTTGCAGACATTGTATGAGCAGGATTTTCGCACGGAATGCGGCGATACAAACTTTACTTTAGACGAAATTTTGAGCCGAAACATAGCACGCTATCACAAGACAGTAGATGACCACAAATTCATTAAACAGTTGGTTCAAGGAGTTAGTAAACGTGCGGCGGAGCTTGATATTACCCTGCAGCCATTAGCACCAGAATGGCCGATGGCTCAGATAGCGCGTATGGACCGGATGGTACTCAGGATTGGTGCCTACGAGCTGGTTTACGGCAAAGATGCTCCCCCTAAAGTCGCAATTAACGAAGCCGTAGAACTAGCCAAAGCTTTTGGAGGCGATAACTCATCCAAATTTATAAATGGTGTGCTGGGCTCTTTACTCAAACAAACCGAAGAGACCAAGACACCGATTAAGAAGCGGAAGTCAAAATCATGAAAAGACCTAAACCATTACAAGGATTTAAAAAGTTTGTCAGTAAACGCAAGCCCACCATTAGCGAAGTGGTGCGTGAGCCGACCGCTGGCGGCATTATCTTTAGACGCAATGACCAAAAGGATATAGAAATACTGCTAATTCAGGATGCCAAAAACCGTTGGACAATTCCAAAAGGTCATATAGAAGAAGGGGAAACCGCCAAGGAAACCGCTCAACGTGAAATTGGCGAGGAAACCGGACTCAAAGACGTAAAAGTCCTAAACTGGTTGGGCAAAATTCATTTTCGTTATCGTCGGGCAAGTAGCCTGGTACTTATGACCACAGAGATATTTCTGGTCGCCGCTCAAGGCGATACCAATAAGCTTGCGCCCGAAGAGTGGATGAATGGGATCAAGTGGTTCCCGGTGCCGGAGGCGTTGGACAAAATAGAATATGAAGACATCAGTAAGTTAATTTTGCTGGCAATGAAAAAAATCCGTGCTCTGCCAGCCGCTTAAACATATATGCAAGACCTACATTCATACCAGCAATTGGCCCAATCAGTTCTGGGCGTCAGCTTTAATGACATCCACTTGTTATTGACCGCATTTACGCATAGATCGTACGTCAACGAACACAAAAAAACCGTCCACGAGCATAATGAGCGTCTTGAATTCCTCGGTGATGCCGTTTTGGAATTGGTAGTTACCGAATATCTCTACGCTAATTTTACCGAACCAGAAGGCGTGCTTACCAACTGGCGCAGTGCCTTGGTTCGTACTGAAAGTATAGGCGCTGCTGCCCTACGTGCCGGATTTGAGCCATATCTGCGCTTAAGCCGGGGTGAAAAACGCGGCACAGACCGCGCGCGGGCTCAAATTATGGCTAACGCGTATGAAGCGGTCATTGGTGCCATACATTTGGACCAAGGCTATGAAGCTGCCAAAAACTTTATCCATAGCACACTGCTTACGACTTTCCAGGAAATACTAAAGACTGGTTCCTGGCAAGACCCCAAGAGCCAGTTACAGGAGTTGGTCCAAAGCCGTGACGGTCATACACCACAATATAAAGTATTGTCAGAGGAAGGTCCGGACCACGATAAGGTCTTTACGGTAGGTGTTTTTGTTGACGGCAAGTTGAAGGGCCAAGGCACCGGACCCAGCAAACAATCGGGCCAGGTCGCGGCCGCCGAACAGGCGCTCCGAGTTTATAAATAGACCAGAGGGCCGTGTCCTAGGTTGACAACAGAGAGTGTTATCTGTAGAATAACAAGATTGTTTTATAAAACTCTAAGCAGGTGAGAAATGAGTAAGCAAGATATATGTTAGCTATTCGCATGCAACGTACCGGCCGTAAAGGCCACGCCGAGTTCCGTATCATAGTCCAGGAATCACGCCGCACTCCTACCAGCGGGGCCATTGTTGCTCAAATCGGTTCATTTAACCCTCATGCCAAGCTCATGGTTTTGGATAAGGAAAAAGCAGGTTTTTATCTCGAACATGGCGCGCAGCCATCTGACCGTGTTGCCCGGCTTTTTCAAAAAGAAGGCATTAAACTGCCGTCTTGGGTTAAGCTTGCAGCTGACAAATCCCGTACCATTCGCCACCCAGAAAAATTACGCAAGAACCAATCTGCCGTACCGGCTACTGAAGCTGCTGATGAGTCAGCTGATTCCACAGTAACCGATACCAGCGCAGACGAACCAGCCACACAGACTGATGCGGACGAAGCCGTAGTATCAGAAACTCCAGACGAAACGCCAGCCGCTGATGTTGATGAATCCATAGCACCAGAAGCAGAAGTCCCCGAGGAAACTTCCTCGGGCGAAGCTGATGATGCCGACACAAGCGACGCCGCCAGTTAAGAATAAGCGTCTCGTCACAAACCCCCGGCTTTGATATACTAAAAGAGCCTACAGACATAAACCGGAGGATTCGCCTAATGAACAACAGTATAGATCAGCAATTTATTGAGTTTGTTGTTAAGTCACTTGTCAATAACCCAGACGCAGTAAGTGTGGAGAGGACTATAGACGAAAAGGGTGTGTTGCTGGAGTTAACCGTAGATCCTGAAGACTTGGGACGCGTCATTGGTAAGCGCGGCGCGACAGCCCAAAGCCTGCGTACACTGCTAAGGGCTTTAGGAACCAAAAACGACGCACGTTATAACTTAAAAATTGTAGATAATGGTGAGCCCATGCACCGTAGTTCGGGTGCCCCAACAGCAACCGCCACAACAGACGACGACAACAGCAACGACGATTCATCTACGGCCGAATCTGAACAAGAAGTGCCAGAAGAACGCGAAAGCGATGTCGTGCGTAAAACCCGTGCCGAGCTAGAAGATTTAGACGATCTTGACGTTTAAACCATGAGCCACCCTTGCAGGGTTTCTCATCACGCCGAGTCTACCAAAGGTGCGCACGGATTGCGCTTCCAAACACCCAAGCTTCTTGAAAACCACATCTTATTCATGTATATTAGAAGATAGTCGAAAGACAAACAGTACTTTACCAAAAACAAAAATATAAAAGCTCAATGCGAGCCATCTGCAAAGGTGGGAGCTTTATGTGACAGAAGGATCCCGAGTAATCGGGATCTTTTTGTTCACGTACTACACACTAATGCTCTATTGACAAGCATGGTATAATATAACATAGTTTATGAAAATACAGATAATCAGCTTATTCCCTGACATGTTTCCGCCGGTGCTTGAAACCAGTATGTTATGGAAAGCCAAAGACAAGGGTATAGCCGAATATAGTTATATAAACTTGCGTGATTTTGGGCTCGGCAAACGCAAGACTGTTGATGACACCCCTTATGGCGGCGGTGACGGGATGTTATTGAAACCAGAGCCGCTATTCGCAGCTACAGAGTTTGCCAAACAGCAAGACCCAACTGCGATGGTTTTTCTGATGACGCCCCGAGGCGTACGTTTGCGGCAACCCTTGGCCCAGGACA
>JAICHO010000022.1 GCA_025924835.1 Candidatus Saccharimonadota bacterium
GAGAGTAAGCGTGTCACCCAATTGACCGGACAACTGCGCAACAAGCAGCAACAGGCCGAGATCCTGATGCAATCTATCAGTGACGGTATCATCGTGATTGATACCGAAGGCAAAATCAGTCTGCTCAATCCGGCTGCCGCCAAAATGATGGGTTGGGCCGTTGACGAAGCAATGGGTATAGACGTAAATCTGGTCGTTAAGTTACTTCAAGAGGATGGCAAGGAACTAGCTCCTGAGCAGGACCCATTTAAACAAATCCTGAGAACCGGCCAACAAAATAATAGCGTCGTCCAACTCATTGAGCGGGGGGGGATTGGTGACCATCATATCGTGTCACTTGTGGTATCGCCCATTCTTACGCCAAAGGGCAGTGAACTTTTGGGCGCTATCGCCGTATTTCGGGATGTCAGCGCCGCCCGGCAGGAAGAACACCGTCGGGCTGATTTTATTAGTACGGCCAGCCATGAGATGCGTACCCCTGTAGCAGCTATAGAGGGTTATCTGGCATTGGCTCTCAATGATAGAGTCGCAAAGATAGATCAAAAAGCCCGCGAGTACCTGATAAAAGCGCACGAAAGCACCCAACATCTCGGCAAACTATTCCAGGACTTACTAACCAGCGCGAAGGCTGAAGATGGGCGACTTGTGAACCATCCCGTCGTCGTAGAAATGGGCACTTATTTGCGGCAAATTACCGATGGCCTCCGGTTTGCGGCAGAAAAAAAGGGATTGCTGATGGATTTTACCATTGGTACGGGTGACGGCGAGAACAAAGTGACCAGCGGCAAAGTAATCACACCCCTGTATTACACCCATATTGATCCGGATCGGATGCGCGAAGTTATTACCAATTTGTTTGACAACGCCGTTAAATATACGGAGTCCGGCAAGATCGTCATCGGTCTGACAGGCGACAAGGATGTGGTTCAATTTTTTATCCGTGATACCGGCAATGGCATTCCTGCCGATGATATCCCGCACTTGTTCCAGAAATTCTACAGGGTAGACAACTCTACTACCCGCACCATCGGCGGTACCGGTCTGGGGCTGTTCATTTGCCGTAAAATCGTAGAGATCTATCATGGGCGCATATGGGTAGAAAGCACCCCCGGCAAAGGCAGCACCTTTTATATAAATATCCCACGTCTCAGTAATCAAAAGGCTACCCAGCTGCAAACTGCCGAAAAACAAGTGGTGATAGGGTAGTGGACGGCTGTTTACACGACAGAATTATGTTACACTAACCATGAGATAAAGCATTAGTATATTAGCCTTGGGGGCAATTCATGACCAAAATCATGCTCGTCGAAGACGACAACAACTTACGTGAAATTTATGAAGCGCGCTTGCTGGCAGAGGGCTACGAGATAGTCAGCGCCAAAGACGGCGAAGAAGCGCTGGCGCTGGCCGTAAAAGAAAAGCCCGATTTAATCATCTCCGATGTGATGATGCCTAAAATCAGCGGCTTTGATATGCTGGACATTCTACGCAGTACGCCGGAAATCAAAAATACCAAAGTCATAATGATGACGGCCCTAAGCCAGGCAGAAGATAAATCGCGAGCCGATAAACTGGGTGCCGATCGATATTTGGTTAAATCCCAGGTTACCCTGGAAGACGTCGCCCGAGTCGCCCGCGAAGTTATAAGCGGTGAAGAAGAAAGCCCATCCTCGCCCTTAGACCCGGCTCCCGCTGACCCCATAAGTGTGTCTATGCCCGTAACAGCCGATCCAGGCACGCCAGCTACCCCACCGCCAGCCACTGAGCCGCCGACTCAACCTGAAGTACCGCCTGCCACACCTACGCCCATGCCCAGTACACCTCCGAGTCCGGCACCGTTAGATCCGGTTACGCCGTCACCAGCGCCTACGGACCCGCCAGCATCAGATCCTCCCGTAGCAGATGAACCAGACGAAATTAACTCGCCCGCGTCTGATCCTTTACTCTTAGATCCTGTTTTGACCGAAGGGGGGGATAGCAGCACAGCGGCAGATCCGGATACGGATACCGCACAGTCAGTAGCCGCAGAATCAGCAGTTGTGGAAGATCAAATTAAAGATTTTGTAGCCCAGCCCGTAGCAGAAGAAGTTACCCCGCCAGAGCCTTCTACTGATGCGACACCCCCAGTCGCCAAAGACGAATCAGATGCCCTCAACGTGCCGGCGCCAGATACGACTCAGGCTACCGCCGATTTATCGTCTGTTGCCGCTCCGGTGGAGACAATTACCGTTCAAGCGCCACCTACCGAAGCGCCTTCTGACACTACGGCTCCGAGCCTGCCAGAACCTACTGCGGCATCTGCCGATGAGGCGGCTAATGCTGCCGAGCTAGTCGCCCCGACGCCAGATGAATACAAAGACGGAAACGTGCCCGTAGCCCATAAAAAGGTTATCACGCCACTTAATGAAGTCGTGCAGTCCGCGCCAGACCTGAATGATCTGCTGGCCAAACAGAAACAAAAAGACGCGTTAGCTCCCGGGGTTTCAGTCATACCACCCGCAGACAGCGTCATACAGCCCGGCGGCGCTACCGTAACACCCGCCAGTAACGGCACCCCGCCAACCACCACCGAACCGGGCAACATCGTTCATCCGAGTGGTGGTGACCCAGCTTCTATCGCCTTGTAGTACCATACATAGGTATGAGATTAAACCAGTTTATTGCCAGCAGTACGGGTTTGTCGCGCCGCGCGGCTGACAGGGCAATATTGGAGGGCAGGGTAACATTAAATAATCTGGTTGCCCAGCTTGGCCAAGTTGTCAGTGAGTCCGATATCGTCACGCTTGACAACCGGCCTATTACACCTGCCGTCAAGACTGTCACCATCCTTTTAAATAAACCAGTCGGTTACGTCTGCTCCCGGGACGGGCAGGGCAGTAAAACAGTGTATAATCTACTGCCCGCAGAACTCCATCAGCTAAAACCGGTAGGACGACTGGATAAAAACTCGTCCGGGTTGATGCTCATGACCAATGATGGCCAACTGGCTTATGAGCTAACCCACCCTAAGTTTCAAAAAACCAAAGTTTATAAAATAGCCCTCAATAAGCCACTCATGTCCGAGGACCAAACCTTGATTAGTAAAGGGATACTGCTGCAAGACGGCCTCAGCAAACTCGGCCTGGAGTCAATCAACACATCCGATCGCATCAACTGGAAGATCACTATGCATGAAGGCCGCAACCGCCAAATCCGCCGTACCTTTGAAGCCCTCGGCTACAGCCTGCCAAAACTCCACCGCACCGTCTTCGGAAGCTATAAATTAGGTGATCTGCCGGTAGGCAGATACAAAGAACCGACTATTTCTTAAAAAATTCGCCGTAAATAGCCCGTATGATACCGGCGGCTTGTTTCTTTGGGACCGTAAACGAGATCGTGGGCTCACCACCTATGTGGTTAATGCTGCCTAGGGCAACCCTACGGTTGGCTGCCAAAGCGAATATTCCTGATAGGACTTGTGGATAGGTATGAGGCTGCCGCAACCCGTCACCAACGACAACGATCAGTTCTTGGCCTCTGTCTATGCCAACCCTGGCAGCCGCGCCGTCTACTCGCTCCAAGTCAGCCTTAAGACGCCTATGCCTGCGGGCAGCGTCGCTGGGCACATATGTTTCTATGACACCGCCTTGTCCAGTTTGCACGTCCGTTATTGATATAGCGTGGTCGGCAAAAACCTTACTGACAGATCTCACTGCTCCGGGGGGATCATTCCTTGTTGGGTCAGCCCATTTGTATGCATCTACGTCTTGGCTGGAAATTCCGGCAATAGGACGCTGCGGGTCAAGGTTTCGTTTGGCCAGTGGCACAATGCGGGTACCGGGGTGTTGCAAATCAGAGGTGTTTCTAACATCCATGAGCACACCGTCTCCCAACTTCCACGTATCCTCAACCAGCTTAAGAACCGCCGGATGCACCACTTCGGCACCTCCGAGTGCCAAAGCCTCTACCTCACCAGTACTAAGTTCATCCGCGATTTCGGCTTCCGGGTCTATTTTGGGGCTGACGCGCATAATTCCCATCACGTCATCCTTGCGCAAGATATACCGGACTTCTTTATCGGTATATTTTTCTTTAAGGGCGGCGCTGGCAGCTGCGCCCACCAGGTCGGTGCTGCCACGACTCATATTATCCATTGTCAAATCTTCACGACGAGCTGCAAAGCCAACCAGAAGGTTTAGGGCATCATCGCGCATCTCACGCTGTAAGCCACGATACGTACGGCGCTCGTCCAGTCGCCCGGCAGGCGTTACGAACATTGAGTTCACCGGGTTAACCAAATGTGTTCGCACCCCCGCTTGCTCAAGTACGTACTGATAGGCACTGCGTATAAAATACTCCGGCCGCATGCGTATCCAGTCGTATCCATATCCATGTTTTAAGTCAGCAGCTATCTCCTTCATAGTGGTATCTGCTAAGCCAACGTTTCCTAAGCCTTCAGCTATAGCTGTAAACTGTTGTTCCGCTTCTGCGAGTACGTCGCCAAACTCCGCTTCGTCATGGTGCCGCAAGGTTAGATTAATCATACGCTCAGTCGCGCGTCCATAAATGCCGCCGGGGCCTGATAGGGCTACGGCGACCAGGTCCGGTTCGGTCGCAAAACGCTCGGCATTACGTATGATGCTAACGGCGTCCTGGGAACCACCACCACCAATTTTTTCAACAACCAGCAAACTCTTAGACATAAGTTAATATTTATAATTCAATAATACAACTTTGTCAAATCGGCTTAAGAAGTTATAATGGAATTAGATGGCAAAGAAATTACCGATTGTGGCTATTGTGGGGCGGGCGAATGTTGGCAAGTCGTCTTTGTTTAACGCTATCTTAGACCGCCGCGAGGCGATTGTAGCGCGAGAAGCCGGCACCACGCGTGATAGCATTATGGCCAAGGCTGCTTACCGCGGACAGAATTTTTGGCTAGTGGATACTGCCGGTATCAAAGACGCGGAAGATGATTTTGAGTTTACTATCCAGGAGCAGATTCAGCAGGCGGCTGATAGCGCCGAGGTTATCTGGGTCGTCATTGAGGCTGACGTTCCGATTACCGAAGAAGACCGCCGCGTAGCCAAAATGGCGCTCAAAACACGCAAACCTGTGTTTTTGGTCGTAAATAAATGGGACAAAGCTCCAAAAGCGGAAATTACCGACTTTCAACGTCTGGGTATCAAGCCGATTATCCTCACCAGCACCACCCAAACTAAGGGTATTGAAGGGCTACTTGATGAGCTGACGGCCCATATCCCCAAGGCCACGCTGGCGGACGACGACGAAACTATTAGTGTAGCCTTGTTGGGTCGCCCGAACGTGGGCAAATCCGCCTTGTTTAACAGCCTTGCCAAAAAACAGCAAGCAATCGTGGCCGATAGGGCAGGGACCACAAGGGATGTCAACCGTGCGACAGTGCGCTATCAGGGCAAAACGATTGAACTGATGGATACGGCTGGTATCAGACGCAGCGGTCACATCAAAAAAGGCGTGGAGCGGTTTAGTGTTATACGATCACTGGCGGCCATAGAACAATCCGACATCTGCCTGTTACTCATGGACGCTAATGAATTAAACGTGGCTTTAGACCAAAAAATTGCCGGCATGATCAAAGAAGCAGGCAAGGGCCTGGTACTGGTGGTCAGCAAGTGGGACTCAGCAGAAAAAGACGCTTATACGCGTGACACAATCGCGCCGCAAATTGCCAACAACTACGAATTTGTACCCTGGGCGCCATTGATACTAACCAGCAGCGTTACCGGCCAAAATGTCACTAAATTATTTGATCTTATTTTAGAAATCGCCACAGCCCGCGAAACCCAAGTGAAGACCACCGAGCTCAATCGCTGGCTGCGTGATGTCAGCGACAAACATCCGCCCGCGGGTCTCAAAAATCGGACGCCTAAACTGAATTACATCGTGCAAGAAAAAGAGAGCCCTACCAATTTCAAGGTATACGGCGCCCATACTAAATTTTTGCATTGGAGTTATAAGCGATATATGGACCGTAAATTACGGGAACAGTTCGGCTTTGCCGGTACGCCGCTGAGGTTTTGGTTCTTTGAAAAGCACGAAACCCATAAACACGGCACCAAGCCGGAGAAAGTATAAGACATGGCCTTATTTCAAAAAAAACCTATCGTAGGCAACGCCGCTCCTATCTATACCCTGGGGTTGCAAAAAACAGTACTCCTAGTTGGCTTAGGCAATATCGGCAAACAATTTACAGGCACACGCCATAACATTGGCTTCGCGTGTATTGATGCTTTGGCTATATCACAACTCATGGATAACTGGACAGAGAAAAAAGACCTAAAAAGCTTGGTCGCCACCGGTACCGTCGGTGATACTCGCGTCATACTATGCAAACCAACGACGCTTATGAATAACAGCGGCGAAGCAGTGCAGGCAGTAGCTCATTTTTATAAGGTACAAGGGCAGAACATAACGGCAGTGTATGACGAACTTGACATTGAGTTTGGGCAGTTACGACTACGATATGGCGGTTCTTCTGCCGGCCATAATGGCGTTAAATCACTGATCCAACATATAGGAGAAGATTTTGGCCGTGTCCGGATAGGTATCGGACCAAAAACACCAGATAAAATAGAAGGCGCTGATTTTGTCCTAGCCCCATTTAGTAAGTCAGAGCAGGCCCAGCTGCCTAATTTGCTTAAAGAATCCACCGCCGTGCTCACCGAGTTCATTCACAGCGGCCAACTCCCTTCCGACACCCGCACCTTCCTTGTCTAAGGCTACACGCTTCCCGCGGAACGATCCGGGATAGTCTGCGGATTTTCACGATGTTCTATACCTAAAAGACCAGTTATGGCGCCCAGATTACGCACCGTGTCTTCTAAGATTAACCCATTTGGGTCAGCAGCTTCCGTTTCAATTATAGAAGCTAGTCTATCTTGGATTCCAGCTAAAGTAAGACGTAACTCAGCCCCTATTATGCCACCGCCGCTCATAGCTATGGCTACACGATCAACTAAAGCATCTGTAAATAGATTCAAGTGTGATTCAGTCCTTAAAGCGTCAGGTACATTAATCATATATCCACTTCATACTTACTAAATAATGATATGTACTATACTATCTTCACACATTTTGTCATCAAATACCGATTAAATTTTAATACAAAAAAGGCCTCCAGAGGGGGTGGGCACCACTGGAGACCTTTTACACCCTTCAAACCCACCCTGGCAAAGCATCAAACAACAAATAAAAATTATGGTTTGTGCCGTTCCGTCTAAAACTAGACGGCCCATCATTCAGACTTGCGCAATTTGGGACCCACCCGGCTTCATAATGAAGCCCAATTGGGGTCCCCATCAAATTCAAAAGAATTTAATGGGGTGTTTTTAAAGGGGTTAGTATGTCTTAGAGTCCGTTCCAATAAATCGGAACCAGAGGAAAAGTGGAGGGTAACAACTTTGGCTCTTTAAGACTCTAAAACACTCTAACTTTTCTCCGGTTAACCCAGAGTGTTAGAATAGGGTATAAGGTACATAAATCCCGATATATCGGGACTTACAAATTGCCATTCTAGCAAAAAGATTACATTATGTCAATACTAAAATATAAATTATGACTAAAATCAACAAGCTTACGCTTGGCGATAAAGATTTTCCAGACGTATTGCGTCACATCCCACAGCCACCCAAGCAGCTGTATGTTCTAGGGGATTTAAAGCCGCTGGCACACAAAACGGCCGTGGGTATTGTAGGCAGCCGGGCAATAAGCTCTTACGGCAGGCAAGTAACGTCGAGCCTTGCCGGGGACTTGGCAAAACATGGCATCGCCATTGTAAGCGGAATGGCGCTGGGCGTGGACGGCGTAGCGCACCAGGCTGCTCTGGAGGCTGGCGGTTACACGATTGCGGTTTTGGCATGCGGCTTGGACAGGTTTTACCCCAGCTCTCATCATAATTTGGCCAAGCAGATTCTAGCCAGAGGCGGAGCAATAATCAGCGAATATCCAGAGGGCACGGAGCCGTATAAAACCAATTTCATAGAACGCAACCGGATTGTCTCAGGATTGTGTGATGGGCTACTGATCACCGAAGCGACCGAGCGCAGCGGTACGCTTCATACCGCCAATTTTGCCCTGGAACAAGGCAAGACCGTCATGGCCATACCCGGTAACATTACCAGCGCTACCAGCAAGGGCACCAATAACCTCATTAAAACGGGCGCAGTGCCAATAACGTCGGCAGACGATATCATGCGAGCTCTTAATCTTAATCAGCAAATCACCATGATGCAGGTAATAGCTGCCAATGAGCAGGAAGCGGCCATTATTGATCTGTTACGCAGCGGTACTAATGATGTCAGTGAGCTACAAATAGTCAGCCGATTATCACCGGAAGTATTCAACCAAACATTAACCATGCTGGAGATTAGCGGCAAAATCCGCCCGTTAGGGGCAGCTCGGTGGGGGCTAATGGAATAAAGGGGCTAGTTAAAGCTATACTACTAAGACCATGGAAACTAAAACATATATTTGGATCGGGATACTGGTTGGTGGGCTTATCGGCGGCAGTATAGGCGGCGTGCTTGACCATGGAAACATGCTGGGCCTTTGGAGCATTTTGCTGAGCGGTGTCGGTTCTATAGCCGGTATCTTTATCGCCTACAAACTTAGCAATTACTAGCTCACACTGTCTCCATCTGTTAAGGAACTGTCGCGTAACGGGGAGTACAGTTGTGGATTTGCATTTTTTAATGGGAGCAGGTAGGCTATCAAGTCGCTAGCACTACAAATCTAGCTTAACAAGTAAGGTATACTGGTTTTACATGGCAAAAAACTTGGTTATAGTGGAGAGCCCAGCAAAGGCGAAAACAATAGAGAAATTCCTCGGCAAAGACTACAGCGTCAAAAGCAGCTTTGGCCATATTCGTGATTTGCCCAAAAAAGGCCTTAACATTGATATTGAGCACGATTTCCAACCCACTTATGCCGTTCCACCCGAAAAAAAGAAGCTAATCAGCGAACTAAAAACGGCGGCCAAAGGCAGTACGGTCTGGTTGGCCAGCGATGAAGACCGCGAAGGTGAAGCTATCGCCTGGCACTTGTGCGAAGCCTTGGGCCTGGACCCTACGCAAACCAAGCGCATTGTGTTTCATGAAATTACCAAAACGGCTATAGACCACGCCGTGGCAAATCCCCGTAACGTGGACAAGCAACTGGTTGATGCCCAACAAGCACGGCGCATCCTGGACAGGTTAGTCGGTTATGAACTAAGCCCAGTCCTCTGGAAAAAGGTGCGCGCTGGCCTGTCAGCCGGCCGCGTGCAATCTGTCGCCGTGCGTTTAATTGTGGAGCGTGAGCGTGAAATCAAGACTTATGATGCCCAAAGTTCATACCGCGTAATTGGCTCGTTCTTAAATGGCAAAGATTCTTTTGAGGCCGAGCTTTCGGTTCGGCTGCAGGACGTGGGCAGCGCGCATAAATTTTTGGAAGACGCCCAGCAAAGTACGTATAAAGTCGCCTCGGTAGACCGCAAGCCAGGTAGCCGCAATCCCAGCGCACCGTTTACTACCAGCACGCTGCAGCAAGAAGCCGCTCGTAGACTGGGCTATGGCGTGCGCCAAACAATGACGCTGGCTCAAAGGCTTTACGAGAGCGGTCATATTACGTATATGCGTACAGACAGCACAACCTTGTCTGGTTTGGCGATTAAAGCCGCCGAAGAGTATATCAATAAAGAATTTGGCCAAAAGTACCATCAAGTGCGCCAATACAAGACCAAGAGCAGTGGTGCCCAAGAAGCCCATGAAGCCATCCGGCCTACTAACTTTAATGTTAAGAGCGCAGGTGACGACGAACAGCAACGGAAATTATACGAACTAATTTGGCGCCGAGCCTTAGCCAGCCAGATGGCCGCCGCCGAAACTGACCGTACAGAAGTAGCTATCGCCATGAGCAATCGGGTGGAGTTATTTATGGCTAAAGGTGAGGTACTGCGGTTTGACGGCTTTTTCAAGGTATACGGCGGTGGCAAGGAAGATACAATCCTGCCCCCAATTACCGAGGGCCAAGAGCTACAGTCAGACCGCATAACCGCCACGGAGGTCTTCAGCCGCCCACCGGCACGTTATTCTGAAGCCGGTCTAGTACGCAAACTGGAAGAATTAGGAATTGGACGGCCCAGTACGTACGCGCCGACTATCTCTACCATCCAGACCAGAGGTTATGTGGAAAAGGCCGACCTGGAAGGAGTAGGGCGTGAGATTAACGTGCTGGAACTAAAAGATAAAAATATAACTATTAAAAAGGAACAAACGATTACTGGTGCTGATAAAAACAAACTGCTTCCCACATCGGTCGCCGATGTCACTACGGATTTTTTGGTCCGGCACTTCGGACCGGTTTTGGATTACGATTTTACCGCGCGTGTCGAACAGGATTTTGACACGATTGCCGAGGGTAAAGAGTCATGGACCAAAATGCTGCATAATTTTTATAAAGATTTCCATCCCTTAATAGAGCAGTCCGCCAATGTCAGCCGCGAAGAGACCAGTCAGGCCCGGCACCTTGGCGCCGATCCTAAAACCAAACAACCTATCATCGCTCGTTATGGCCGCTATGGCCCTATGCTGCAACGCGGCGAAACAGAAAGCGAGACAAAGCCCGATTTTGCCCCCATGCCTGAAGGCGTAGCACTTGAAGACATTACGTTTGAACAAGCTTTAGAAATGTTCAAGCTGCCGCGCACGGTCGGCACCACGCCAGATGGTCAAGAGATCAAAGCTAACATTGGCCGTTTTGGCCCGTATATTCAAGTTGGCAAGTTGTACGTATCCATAAAACCACATGACCCCATGAAAATATCAGAAGAAGAAGCCCGTGAACTGTACGCCGCCAAGCTGGAAAAGGAAGCCAACAAATATATTGCCCAATTTAAAAGCGGCATCCAGATCGTTAATGGCCCTTACGGCCCCTACGTAACAGATGGTAAAAAGAACGCTCGCATTCCAAAAGCCACGGACGCCACCAAGATTACCGAAGCAGAAGCCAAAGAACTCCTAGCCAAAGCCCCCGCCAAGAAAAAACGTTTCGTCCGCCGCGCCAAGAAATAACTAGACTTTAAGAAAATTCTGCGCGCCTTCCGCTTTCTCGCTGCTTGTCTTTGGTCACCCAATAGTACTCAAAGCTGCTGGTTATGCTTGCAATCATAGTGCCAGAAGCATACTCTTTAGTTAAATTTAATGAGGTAATCTATATGGCTGCAAGGCAAGAAGTTGGGATTCACTATACAACCGATATGCTTAATAGTGACATACGTCATAGAACCTTATATGCACCAACGCCTAATCAAGCTATGGTGGTTGGAACGGTGGAAGTGGTTCGGGATGCAATAAGACGTTTTTATGGCAATCGTGACGAGCAAAGCGCCTTGGGGGGAAGACGACATGGTTTCTGCGGCGTGTACTTAGTTGGAAGTTATGCGACCGAAGAAGGCGCCCGTCAATGGGGTAGAAAGGCGCCTGATGTTGATTTATTGGTCGTAGACCGAATGACATTCGCGCACAGTAAATTTAGCCTGCATCGGCCTAAAACACCTCATTTGAACGGAAATCACATTGCTGAGGGGATTGCAGACATGCTAGAGGAGGGCGGTTTTGACTTGGCGGTACCCGAAACGCTTCCAACCCGATATAACATCGGGCATATTGGAGCAAAATGGTTAATGCAAGCTACTGCTCAGCAAGACGGCGTTTTACGCATGGATTTTAACATGGTTAACTTAAATGGACGCGGAAGTTATGTGGAATTATCTGCCTGGCTCGCAGATAAAGATGTTGACGAACAACAACGTGCACTGCCAAGATTCCCTTTATTAGAAGTACAAATAGTCGGCCAATAGAAACGAGCTTCCTGTTAAATGAGGCGCCTCTATAAACAGCGAACCATTTTTACTCAGGATAGTTGTGCTAAACGCCAGTTCGTAACATTCCTTGCTTGTCGAGCTGAATGCTATCCTGAGTAAACGATGAGCGATATTACTTGTCCACAATTTTATATCCTGGCAACTTATTTTATCGTGATATTTGTACAACATGTATCCGGTAAATGTGTCCAGAACGTGCTACAATATATATTAGAACAAAGTTCTTGACTTTGAACAGCTATTGTTTTACAATTATAGTATTCATATACTACCTAAGGGTAGGGAAGGACAGATAATTAATGCCCGAAGCCACCAAGTTACAGATTGAAAAGATCATTACTGACGTTCTTGCCACTATAGACAGGGAACGTGAGCGGGAGATTATTTCGCGACGTTTCGGGCTGTTTGACCGCAAAGAAACACTGGAACAAATCGGGGAATTGTTGGGCATAACCCGCGAAAGGGTCCGACAACTAGAAAAAGCCGTTGTAGCCCGTCTAAAATCTCAGTCCGACAATGGTCAATTGCCACATATCGCCATGGTCCAGGATGCCTTGCTTGAATGCTTGGGCGCCATGGGTAATATTGCCCGCATTAGCGATTTAACAGCTAAACTCACTAAAGACAACACCCGCGTCGACCAAGCCCGTATTTCATTTCTGGCTCAGTTGAGCCCCAAGCTAGTAGTTATCGACGATAACGATCACTATTACCACGCTGTTGGTATAAGCGGCGTCCATGACGAAAAAACCATTAAAAAATTGGTCGAGAAGATTATAGCTGCCGTCAAGCAAATCGGCGAACCAGCGACAATTGAAGAAATTGCCAAAGCCGCTAAGATTGACAGCACCAAGCACGCGGCCGCCCTGGCTAGCGTGAGCAAAGCTCTGGCGACTCTTAACCACCGCTGGGGACTGATACGATGGCCGATGGTTAACCCCAAGAACATTCGTGACAAAATCTACGTTATTCTTAAAGAAAATGGCAAGCACATGCACTTTAATGAAATTGCAGCCGCTATCAAGAAGTCCGAGTTTAAGCGCAAAGATGTTACCACCCAGGCTATTCACAACGAGCTGATCAAAGACAAGCGCTTTGTGCTGATTGGCCGTGGTATTTATGCCCTCAAAGAGTGGGGCTATGAAAAGGGTACAGTCGCCGACATTATTACAGAAGTGCTTAAGAAGGCCAAGGAACCATTGCACCGCGACGAAATCGTGAAACTGGTACTAAAGAGCCGCTACGTCAAAGAAACCACCATCCTGTTAAACCTGCAGGGCAAGCCCCAGTTCAAGCGCGTCGCCAAAGCCACCTACTCTCTCGCTGAATAGCTTACAGCAATGCTTCTGGGCTATGCCAAGAAAATGGACTCATTTTGTAGCTTATTGATGCCAAACTCAATTTAACCATATATGAACGTTTTACGAACATTTATAATATGACAGGCGCTAACAGGCTAAAAGCCCAATTGTGATTTTAAACTGAGCTATGCCATTAATAGGGCATTGGCTATTAAATTGGGATTAAAAAACAAAACACAGAATGCTGTTGACGAACCAAATGGCAGTAGGCGAGCATGAATTGTTGATCAATACACGACGTCGCACAATGTATATTTTGCGACATGATTAAAGGGGCTATAGTCACTAACTAGTACCTTACCCGCAGGGGACTTCCAATGTTATTGCGACATTAATGCAACTAACTATCACCATTCTTAACCGTGCTATGCATGCGCATACTTAGCTTTCTCCAATACCAGCCTTACACATTCTTTTATCAACTATTGTTATATTTAGTACGGTTTGACTTTTCCACAGCTTTGTCGTGAAATCATTTGCTTTTTCACGTGTTTGCTATTTTAATTTTTGTTTCCCCTGTTCTGCTCTGTTCTAGGTATTATTTTGACTTTTATGATATTTGATATGTTAGTATAGTTTTTTGTATACACACATCTAGATTCAAAACCTGAACATAATACGAACTAGAGTAGTGGTGCAACAGGGGAAGTCTCTTATTTATAAAACACCTTCTCGTCCACCCGCAAATCAATATATTCAGCGGGGATTATATGCTCAGCATCCAGTTTAGATTTAATTGCCAGGTAGCTCCCTACCGCTTGGCGGGGATCACTCAATATAAAAAACTTCAGGTAGTATTTCTGGCCCGCTACGCGTACATCAGCTTCGTTTGCGGCGCTCTGGGGCAGTGTTACGGATTCTACGTTTATATTTTCGGCCTTTAGCTGTAAGCCTAATTTTTTCAGAAAAATAGCTTCCGACTCAGGGATAACGGCTTTACCGAGTTCTGCCGGTAAGCCTGTCTCGTCATGCACCACGGGTATGTTTGGCAGCTGATTTTGGGTTACATCACTTGCTCGTGCCAAAACCTTGCCGCTGCCGTCAACATAGAACACGCCGTTGGCGCTTATAAACTGCATGACCGGCTGAGCGGGCATTAAGACTACTGTGGGCCTAATGCCCAATAGTGGCAGTTCAATATGCACATCCGAAAGTTCACTAAATTCCGCCTTGGTTTCAGACTGAATATCCTGACTATGAACCGTCAGTTTTGTCTTGTTGAACAAGGACTGTTGCCAAATTCCAGAGACTGCTTTTTGGTAGTCAGCTGTCGGTCGATATATAGTCCCCGCTTGATTAATGAGTACTATTTTGGGATTGGCCTGAAGCGTTAAGGCACGCAGGACGGCTACAGTGATTATCAGTAGAGCGATATAGCTGGGAATGTGCCGCAGACGCACTAATCGGCGCCCCTTTTTGCTGGTTGGCACCCCTTCGTCATTGCGGCCAGTGTTTTGCCGGCTGTTCGAGCTACCGCGGGCATAATAAGAAAAAACGGCGGGACTGTCAGATACCGCGCGGCGACGAGGTGGTTCCGGTATGTGTTTTTGACGCCTAAATTTCATGACGGTGTTTTAGTCTGTATGCTCGTTTGATCAACTAATAGCTGGGCCAATTTTTGGGCGGCGCCCTGTATGGTTATTTGCTGCAGCTTGGAGGCTAATTGTTTGCGTTGAGCCTCGTCGGAAAGTAACTGCTGGATAGCCGCTAGTAGGCCCTTATTAGGATCGTACAAGTCAGGTTCTTTTATTACTCTGGCAGCACCCTGCTGTTCTAGTAATGCCGCGTTTTTGAGCTGGTGGCCACCAGTTAAGTCCGGATTAGGGATAGCTATGCAAGCCTTTCCCTGCACCCCCAGTTCGGCAATGGTGTTGCCGCTGGCCCGCGTTACTACCACATCCGCCGCACCCATATACAGATACATGGGATGCAGGAATTCCTGAATATTTAGCCGGGCGTGCCGTATATCACCATACACACCAGCCTTGCCCTTCCCTACCTGATGTATGATATATAAATCAGAATTAGCTTGCAGCAGCTCATGCACGAAACTGACAACCGCCTCATTTAAGCGGACCGCGCCGGAGCTCGCCCCTGTTATCAATAGGACCTTGTAGGCGCTGTCAATTCCCAGTTTTTGCTTATATTGGGCCTGAAGCGAAGGTGTAACGGGCTGGTCATCGTGTTCTACTAATACTCCGACCGGCCTGACTTTGTCCGGAGGATATTTATAATACTGCGCTGGCAGTGCCGTAGCATGCACGGCAACCCAACGGCTCACCAAGCGATTCGCGAGTCCCGGCAAAGCATCCGAATCATGGGTTATCATTGGTATGTTGCGAGCAGCGGCCGCTAACCCTATAGGTACACCCACAAAACCACCCTTTAAAAACACTACGTCCGGCTTAATCTTGCCTAGTGTAAACCACGCCTGGACAGTCCCAATCGCGACATATATGACATCGCGAATGTTTAATAGATTTGTCTTGATATCAGTCATCCTGGCCAGCCAAGATTGGCCATGATAACGGCGAAATTTCCCGGCAAATACGGTATATGAGGCATCAATTGACGGGTGTTTATCCGTTAGTTCACTAAACTTACCGTGCCGTTCACCCACATAAGCCACCGTACTATCCGGTTGTAGTCGTTTTAGCTCATGGGCGACGGCCAGAATAGGCGTAATGTGGCCGCCGGTCCCGCCGCCAGTCAGTAGTACTTTCATGCCTCTCCTCTTCTATTTCGGTGCTGATTCCAAAGGTAGTATATCTGGAAACCTGAAACACTAAGCCAATTGCCGCGGTCACAAACACCACACTGGTGCCTCCGTAACTAATAAAGGGCAGCGTAATACCTTTTAATGGCAGCAAGCCGATCATTGCACCTATATTTATGATCGCCTGGGTGCTTAGCCATGCCAGAATACCAGTGATAAGCAGCCGCGAGAAATTATCCGGTGCTCGTTCTAAAACATTTTTAATCCTGGCAAATAATGCCATAAACAAACACAACAGCAGAACTATGCCCACAAATCCAAATTTTTCAGCCATGATTGCAAAAATAGAGTCGTTAGCGGCTTCGGGCAAATAACCGTAGGCTTGGGCGCCATGCCCCAGTCCCTTGCCGATTAATCCCCCACTCCCGACCGCTATTAAGGCCTGACATGCCTGGTAACCGGTGTTCAAGCAGTCACTTTCGGGATGCATAAAGGTCAACAGACGATCCCGCCTATAAGAGCTGGTAGATACGAGCAGTATGGTGCCAACCGCGATTATGCCCGCGATCATGGCAACTCGTTTTAAGGGCAATCCGGCTATAAAACACATGGCGGCCATCATCACCACTAGCACGCCGGTTGAACCCAGATCGCTTTGCAGCTTAGCGACAACGACTCCAATCAGGATAAGCGCGATTAGTAGTGGCTTGAACGTTTTTTGCGTATTGCCTAACTCGCCTTGTCTCATCCGGTCCGCTAAAAATGCCGCCAACCAGACCAATAAAGCGAACTTAACCAGCTCAACAGCCTGGAATGATAAGCCACCCACCTGAATCCAGCGATAGGCACCGTTCACACGTTCCCCGAACAACCGCACGGCGACAGCGGCCACAGCGGCCACAGCGATAAGGGGTAGCTGAAGCCGGCGCCACCATACGATGGGCACATGAGATGCCGCAATAAAGCTCACTACGCCCAGTAATACGGCAATGATTTGTTTGTTAACGTAATAGTTTTCGCTTACATGTTTCCCGGCCGCCAAACCTGGGCTTATGGCGTAGACCACAATCAGCCCGATTACCAATAATATGACCGAAAACACTACCAGCATATAATCCGGACGATGCTTGCGTTGCCCGGTGCGGTCAGTGTACGCCGGACGCCTGTTGTTGCGCGGTCTCAACGTGTTCTCCCTAGCAAAAACAACATGAGTCCGATAACACCCACAACTTGTCCGATAACCCAGAAGCGCATCGTAACCTTGGTTTCCGGCCAACCACTGGCTTCAAAGTGATGATGGACAGGTGAAATCTTGAATATTTTCTTGCCATGCCGCAGTTTTTTAGAAGCAATCTGCAATACTACAGAACCGGCTTCAGCTACAAAAACAGCGCCAATAATCGGTAGCAAGGCTACGGTATCAGTAATAAGCGCAACCACACCCAATGCCGTGCCCAAGGCAAAAGAGCCAACATCGCCCATAAAAAATCGTGCTGGATAGACATTAAACCATGTATAGCTGAGCAGCGCCCCGACAACAGCCATGCAAAAACCAGCCACGCCATAACGCTGCTCAACAAAAGCAATGACAGCGTAAATACCAAAGGCAATCGCGCTCAGCCCACCAGCCAAGCCGTCCAGCCCGTCACTAATATTTACCGCATTGGCAGTTGAAACCACCACCAATACGAATAAAGGAATGATCAACCACCCGACCGATAAGGCACCGTACCAAGGAATATGAATACTGTGTACGTCCAGCTTATAGTAAAAAAACCAACCGCCAATTAAGGCAATCAGGGTTATTAGCATTAATTTAAGACGCGAGGGTAAACCGGCAACCCCTTTGCCCGTACCGCGAATATTGATGACATCATCAATCAATCCCACCATACCCGCGCCCGTAAAAGCCGCTAAAGGCAGCCAGGTTTCAGTGCGGCTGAGGTTTAAAAACAATGTCACCAACGCGGCCGAAAACACAAACACAATACCAGCCATGGTGGGTATGAGACGCTTATGCTTGGCGGCGTGCAAGCTGTTAAAAACCTTGGCCGTTTCACCTGTGAGCGTTTTTTCACGAGGTTTTTTCCACCACTGCCATTTGTATGCAAACGACGTATAAATAGGCGTCACCAACATGCTTATCAAAAAGCTAAGACATGCCAGCAGCAAGATAAGAACGACGGTACTGGCTTGGACTGTTATGTTTATTGTCTGTTCCATGAAGTGTTCCTTTATTATACCTCTAGCTCTTGGGTTTCACGCCAAAATTGTTAATGAGCATGTCAGCTAATTTAAAGTAGACTGGCGCCGCCGCTTTGGCGCCGGCATATCCTGATATATTACGTGGCTCATGAACAGCGACCACGACAATGTATTGTGGCTCATCACCACCGATAAAACCCAAAAAAGTTCCATTATACCGATCATCGTAATAACCCCCTCCCGGCTTCGGGATCTGAGCGGTACCGGTCTTCCCGCCATAGCTATATTCCGGACGCAGACTGCTAACGCCGTAAGTCGTTTTGTTTTTTTGTATCGTATAGGTCATGAATTCTTGTAAATCTTTGCTGACTTCTGGCTTGACTACGTGGTCATCCACGACACGAGGTTTTTGCTGCTCGCTCGATCCGTCAGGATTAATATAAGCATCTACCAAATGCGGCTGATAATAGGTGCCGCCGTTTACGACGGCCGCCAACGCGGCACCCATTTGCAGCATGGTCTCCGTCTGGCCTTGTCCGAACGCGGTATTGGCAAACTGGATATTAAGACCATACCCTTTAATGGGATCAGGCACAATGCCAGTGCCTTCATAACTTTGCTCTATACCCGTGGGCTTACCGAACTGATAATGATTGACCAAATAATCGTGCCACGTAGTTCGGGCTTTTTCATTAATTTGTCCGCCGCCCATTTGCATGAGTAACCATGTGGCACCGGTGTTGAGTGATAGCTGCAAAATATCGGCAATTGATTTGGTCCCTGCCCCGCCGTCTTCTTCAATATTGCGAACCGTCGCGTCATCTACTCGGAAGTAGCTGGGATCGTAATACGTCGTATTTTTAGCAACCGCTCCGCTGTCCAGTGCTGCGGCGGCAGTTAATACCTTCATGACCGACCCAACCTCAAACGCATCACTGACGCTGGCATTAGTAAATACCGATTGGTCGCTCACCTTGGAAAAATCGGCCGGGTTATAGGTAGGATAATTAGCCATCGCCTTCACGGCGCCGCTGTGGGCATCTATGATTATGGCGCTGCCTGAAGCGGCTTTGGTATCA
>JAICHO010000023.1 GCA_025924835.1 Candidatus Saccharimonadota bacterium
ACTACGGGTACCGAGCAATTTGGTCTCCGACTGTCAGCGCTTGGTTCAGGCGTAACTGCGACTGCACCATATAACTGTGCTTCTGGCAGGCACACCTTCGATCGGGCTAACACTATAGGCACTTATGGTCAGCAAATAGCTGCCACTGGCGGTCCTGGCGATGAAGTCCAGAGCACGATAGAGTTGATGGCTAAAGCAGCTACCACCACTGAGGCTGGTATCTATACCACCACATTAGGTTTGATAGCTACTGGTACATACTAAGTAGTAATATAGAACATGAACTATGCACATATGGGGACCCAACATTGAACGGACACTAAAAATAGCACCCATATGTATAACCATGGCACTACTCCTATTTGGAGTAGTGCCATTATCTTTTGCGGCGCCCTCCCAACTACCTAACCGTTACGACAAAATCTCTACGGCTATGGCCTCCTCTAATTCAACACATGAAATCGGCTTTAATATCACCAATTTGTCCGTTCCGGTGGGATCTATAAGTATAGACTTTTGTAGTAACAGCCCATTGGTTGAGGACCCTTGCACGCCGCCTAGTGGGTTTGATGCTTCTACTGCCAACCTCAACTCTTCACAGGGTGAGACCGGCTTTTCTATTGATCCCAGCTCTAATGCTAATAGGATTTTATTAACTCGTCCGGCCGCGCTCCCCACTGGTGCTATTGCTAAGTTTTTCTTTTCTAACATAAAAAACCCTAACTCACCTGGTAGTTATTATGTCCGGCTGCAAACGTTTACCAGTACTGACGGCACCGGTGCATATATACAATACGGCGGCCTGGTTTTTGCTATTACCGACAATTTATCGGTAACTACAGAGGTACCTCCCTATCTGATATTTTGTGTGGCAGTTACTATTGCCAATAATGATTGTTCATCTATAAGTTCATTCTTTATAGATGTAGGCGAACTAAGCACGCAGTCAGTCAAGGCGGCCGCCTCGGAATTTCTGGTAGCCACCAATGCGGCCTCCGGATATTCCATTACATTATCGGGGGCAACCCTAACATCCGGTAGCCATGTGATCCCCGCGGTCGCGGTGCCCAGTAGCTCCGCCCCGGGTACAGGCCAATTTGGTATTAATTTGCGGGCCAATACCAGCCCGTCTATTGGCAGCGAGCCCTCTGGTTATGCCGCCGGTGTAACATCGGCCGGTTATAATACTCCTAATAAGTTTAAGTTCCTTAACGGCGATCTGTTAGTAAGCGCTACCGGTACCAGTGATTTTGAAAAATTCACTGTTAGTTATATAACCAATGTGCCTACCGATCAGGCCGCTGGCGTATATACCACAACACTGACGTACATTTGTTTGGCAAACTTTTGACCGCCGTGGTAACATAAGCGCATAAAACAACTTCTAATCAAAAGGAATGAGGGAATGAAACGAATTTTGCAACGGGTGGCGTTGGGCTTATCCGCTATTACATTATTAAGCGCGTCGCTGTTGGTGCCGGTGGCAGCCCAGACTAACGATAATAAATCTGCCAACGGTTATCAAATATCGCCGGTTCGCAGTGAATTTACCATAGAAAAGGGCAAAAGTGACACACTAACTATTTCTATCCAGAATCCTAGTGATGTCCCTGCTAGCGCCAAGGCTATTGTTAATAACTTTGTAGCCAGCGAGGATGAAAGTGGCACGCCACGTCTTATCCTGGCCGATAACGCTGAACCACCTAAAAATAACTTCAAGACACTTATATCTGATATCCCCGATGTCCAGTTAGCTGCTAAAGAACGTAAGGACGTACCAGTCAAGATAACTATTCCCGCGGACGCGCACAGCGGCGGCTACTATGGTGCTATTCGCTTTGTGCCTTCCAATCCTACTCAGGAATCTACGGTGGGTCTTACGGCCAGCGTGGGAACCATCGTACTGGTTACCGTACCTGGTGACCTGAATCTAAAGCTGGATTTGGTACAGCTGTCTGCCGCCCAAAACGGCAAAGCCAAGAGTTTCTTTACCAGTGGTGATGTTGACATCCTAACCCGTCTAAAGAACGACGGAGATATTCACCTGAAGCCATTTGGCCGTGTAACAGTTAAAAGTATGTTTGGCAAAACGGTTTCCAGCTATGAGTTCAATAACACTGAGCCGCGGGCTAACATATTGCCCGGCAGTATCCGTAAGTTTGACGACAAACTGGGCAAACTAAAATTGTTGGGTCGCTACACCATAGAATCCAACCTGGGCTACAGCTCTGGTGGCGGTGATCTAATCACTTCCAAGGCTTCATTCTGGTACGTACCGGCTTGGGCGATCGTTGTACTGGTAGTTTTAGTGCTTGCCATTATCGGCGGTATCTACTGGCTGATACGCAAACTCGGCCGCAAATCACGGCGCAACGTAAAATAGGTTAAACAGTCTATTAATCAAAAGAGTCCCGATTGACGGGACTCTTTTGTAACTTATATGGTGCTTACGCTATACTGTAACAAGATGAAAAAATATCGGTTAAAGCCCGGCTTTGCGACTGTAGTTTGTCTGATACTGGCTGTTTTAGCGGTCACAGTAGTAACCCAATCTGTTTTTGCGGCCGCGCCATTGCCACAAAATCCACAAAACGGCTCCGTGGGCTTGCAAGGGACCATTAGCGCCCCGCCACCTACCACTGGTGCCACCATTAGTTTACCCCGTGGTGGGCAGTCGTTTACAGCCGTACCTATAGATGTCAGCGGTATCTGCCCCAAGGGTCTTCTGGTTAAGTTATTCAAAAACAATGTATTTTCTGGCTCGCAGCAGTGTGACAGCGGTAGCTTTTCTATCAAAACGGATCTTTTTACCGGTACGAACGAACTACTGGCGAAGGTCTACGACTCGTTGGACCAGCCCGGTCCCGATTCTAACACCGTCATAGTCAGTTTTAACGATAACAGGCAAGGTGCCGGCGCGCGCGTGACGCTAACCAGTGATTATGCCAAGCGCGGTGCCAACCCCGGTGATTCGCTGGGCTGGCCCATTATTCTATCTGGCGGTGAAGGCCCATATGCTATCAGCACCGACTGGGGTGACGGCAAGGCGCCGGATCTAAAAAGCCAACAGTTCCCAGGCACGTTTAACACCCAGCACGTGTACGACAACCCCGGTGTTTACAATATTGTTATCAAAGCGACGGATAAAAACGGTACCAGCGCTTTCTTGCAGCTGGTAGGAATAGCTAATGGAGCGTTAGGGCAGGATGTAGCCGCCGCAAGCAAGAAGGACGATACTAGCGCGACCCAAACACCTAAGGCACGGATTGTTTGGCAGCCAGCCGCTTTCAGCATTCCGTTTATATTTTCTACGTTTTGGCTGGGGAAGCGATACGAGCTTAGGATGTTGCGGAAGAAGATAGAACGGGGCGATAGACCATTTTAGGAGGGGAATATCCCCTCCTAACGCGCAGGGCAGCCGGATGAACCGGCTTGCTCTGGCTGTTCTCCCCTAGCAAGGAAGCCAAAAGACCAAACCAGTTCGGTCTTTTGGCATGTATTATATCTGTTAAAATAGAGCAGCTATGGTTAAGACGGTTTTTGTTGGGATGTCGGGCGGGGTTGACTCCTCGGTTACGGCGGCTTTGCTGAAAGAGCAAGGCTACAACGTTGTGGGCGTTTATATGAAGAATTGGAGCCAGGATCTGCCGGGCATGCCCTGTACCTGGCAAGAAGATTACCAAGATGCTAAGCGAGTAGCAGTACAGCTTGGGATAGACTTTAAGGTATATGATTTTGAAAAACAGTACCGTCAAAAAGTCGTGGACTATATGGTGGATGAATACAAGGCCGGCCGGACACCCAACCCTGATATTATGTGCAATCAGGAAATTAAATTTAAATTGTATTTGGATACCGCCCTTGGCGACGGCGCGGATTTTATTGCGACCGGGCATTATGCGCGCATACAAGACGGGCAGCTATACCAGGCCAAAAACGCCGAAAAAGACCAAACGTATTTTTTATATCGGGTTACACAAAGCGCATTGGCTAAGAGCCTCATGCCAATCGGTAAATTTAAGACCAAGGCTGAAGTTCGCGCTATCGCCAAGAAGTTTGGCTTGGCAACGGCCGAAAAAAAAGACAGCCAGGGAATTTGTTTTGTAGGTAAAGTCGGTATCAAGGACTTTTTGTTGCACGAACTGGGGCCACAAACGCCGGGGGCAATAATTGATCAACAATCCCAAGAGATCGGTCAGCACGAAGGGGCGATCTTTTATACAATAGGACAACGACATGGTCTAGATGTGGGCGGTGGTCTGCCATATTACGTAACAGGCAAAAGTATGGCCAAAAACGAAGTCTATGTTACCACCGATCTACAGGACGATAGCCTCTGGCACAGCCAGGTTGTCTTAACAGATCTGCACTGGATAGCCAAGCCTCCGGCGCCGGGTAGTTCCCTAAAAGTCAGAATGCGCTACCGTTCGGCGTTGATTAATTGCCGCTTAGATGGCGCGACAGTAACGCTGTCAGACCCCGTCCGTGCCGTAACGGCAGGCCAGTCGGCGGTATTCTATCAGGACGAACAATGTCTAGGGGGCGGTATAGTATCCAAAAGGCCGTTAGCCTAGAGTCCGTCCCAGCCGCCGTATAGCCGCGGTCTAAGCACAATAAGCCGAGCAATAACAACAATGGCATGTAAAGCCAGCAGCAAGACAACCAGACTTAGCAGCAGGTAAAACCATCCTGAAATCTGAGACAAACTTCCCAGCCCGACGCGTGACGCGAATACGCAAAACGGTAGTATAAGCCGCATAAAAAGCCAACCATATAAAAAGGCCGCCAGTACGCCCGTAATTCTAAGCGACAGGCGTAGCAGTATGTCTTGTTCAATCTGGGTTTTGCGCGCATGAATATAACGCAGGCTTTTTAGTTCCTCCCCTGTTTCGGCTAGGGTCTGGCCAAACGTGCTTATAACGGCGTAGACTACCAGGCCCACCATCATCCAAAAACCAAAAAAGAGCAGTTTGTTTAAAAGTGGATTCCCAAGCACGGTCTGGTTTATGACCGAAACCGTATCACGCGAGGTTTGGATTAAGTCATAGGGTGTGCCCTTACCAAAGATAAGGTCGTATATCAGGCCACTGCGGAGCAGATAAGAAAAATTAGCGCCAGCCAGCAGGACCACAGCCCCGATACCGGTGACGACACTACTCATTAGGGTGGGGCCGCCGAACAAGGCTGTTAGTTTCAGTTTATGCATAGCACTATAGTAGCAGAAGGCGTGTTTATTGTTATGGCCTCTCTGATACAATAGGGGAATATGGATGCAGGGCAGATACGCAAGGCTTATTTGGATTTCTTTAAAGACCGTGGACACAAGGTAATACCCCGGGCTTTGCTGGTGCCGCTAAATGATCCGACGACATTATTCACCGGGTCGGGCATGCAGCCACTAGTGCCTTATCTGTTGGGCGAGGAGCACCCCCAAGGGACACGCCTGGTAGATAGCCAGACCTGTATTCGTGTTCAGGATATTGAGGAGATAGGCGACAACCGGCATACGACATTCTTTGAAATGTTAGGCAACTGGAGTCTCGGCGATTATTTTAAAAAGGAACAAATCCCGTGGTTTTGGGAGTTTTTGACAAAAGAAATCAAGCTAGACCCAGAGCGTATTTATGTGACCTGTTTTATTGGCGATGAAGCTGCCGGAGTGCCGCGCGACAGTGAAAGTGCCGAAATTTGGACCAAGCTTTTTACCGAAGCAAACGTTCAGGTTAAGCAAGTCGATATTGATAGTGAAGAAAATGGGGCAAAGGTTGGTGAACAAGGTGGGCGTATCTTTTTTTACGGCAACAAAAAGAACTGGTGGTCCCGGGCCGGGACCCCTGGCGAAATGCCGGCAGGCGAACCGGGCGGCCCTACAACCGAAATGTTCTATTTGTTCCCAGAGATTGCTCACAATCCGGAATACGGCGAAAAATGCCATGTAAACTGTGACTGCGGCCGTTATATAGAGCTTGGCAACAGCGTATTTATGGCCTATGTCAAAACCAATGATGGCATTAAGCCTTTGCCGAAGCAAAACGTTGATTACGGCGGTGGGCTGGAGCGCATCGCGGCCGCCAGTCTTGACAGTCCGGATGTATTCAAGATCAGCGTGTTGTGGCCAATTATCGAAAAGTTAGAAACGCTTTCGGGCAAAAAGTACGATAGCTACACCAACGCCATGCGTGTGGTCGCGGACCACTTACGTGGCGCCACGTTTTTGGCTGTTGATGGCGTAGTGCCCAGCAACAAAGAGCAAGGTTACGTGATGCGCCGCCTAGTCCGCCGTGCCATTCGTTTTGCCTTTGATCTGGGTATTGAGCAGAATTTCCTTGAACAAGTCGTACCGGTTATCGCCGATTTATATAAAAATGATTTCCCAGAAGTAGCGAAAAATCGTGAAAGAGTTATAGATGCACTTATCAAGGAAGAAAGAGTTTTCCGTCAAACTTTACGCAAGGGAATGCAAACGCTGCCCAAACTATTAAAAAAATCAGACGATGAATACGAATTAGATGGAGACGTGCTTTTTAAGATGTACGATACCTACGGCTTCCCGACAGAACTGACATTGGAAGAAGCTTATAAGCAAGGTTGGGGTATAGCCGGAAGTACCCAAAAGAGGTTTGATTTTTTGCTGTCCGAACAGCGTGAACGCAGTCAAACGGCCAGCAAGGGCACCTTTAAAGGTGGTTTGGGCGGACAGACCATGCAACATAAGAAATACCACACTGCGACGCATCTGATGTACCAGGCCCTGCGCGATGTTTTAGGTAATCATATTGTTCAGAACGGCAGCAATATTACCGAAGAGCGGCTAAGATTTGACTTTAGCCACCCCGAAAAAGTTACGCCAGAACAGATAAAACAAGTAGAAGACATTGTGAACGAGCAAATCGCCAACGACCTAAAAGTGTCGTGGGAAGAATACCCAACCAAAGTCGCCATAGAAGAAAAGGGCGCATTAGGTCAGTTTGGTGATCGCTACGGTGATACGGTGAAAGTCTACAAAATGATTGCCGACGGCGCCGACAAACCGTTTAGTTTTGAAATATGCGGTGGTCCGCACGTGGATCACACCGCCCAGCTGGCCGAAGACGGCAAGCGCTTTAAGATCATCAAAGAAGAAAGTTCGTCTGCCGGCATCCGTCGCATTAAAGCCGTTTTGCAGTAAATATATGAATAATAATCCCGAACAGGTTCCTCATGGTGTATTGCTGTTGCCCCCATGTGTCGCGGCATACCGATATAAGATGAACCAAGATGGAGCGGTCGTGTTAGGGGGTAGAAAAGACGATAACGACCAGCTCGAACCATACGCTGCCTGCGCCGGTGTGAGCGATCCGTTTTGCGAGGGCGGCACGCTTGCTTGGCCGCCGGATGCCCATACGCAGCAGGACGAATTCGCGGTAGCTATGGCTGCTATATGTACCGCCCGGTGTTGGTTTTGGCGTACCAATAACGGTAAAACGGTTCCCGTAGAAAAACTTGGCGACTAATACCATTACGGCAGGACACCATACCAAAGAATGCTATAATAAAAGAGATTATGCTTGATAAAGTTAAGAGCCTGAAAAGTGCTATTGTTAGCCGCACCCAAACAAACAAATCCGGCAAAGAGCAGTTTATAGTAGCCTTAGACATTGGGACCGAGTTTGTAAAGGCCCTAGTTGCGCGTATAGAAGGTGACCAGCTGATAATTATTGGTGTAGGGCGACAGCATCAAGGACTTACCGATATGCAGGCCGGTGCTATAGCGGATATTGCCGGCGTGGTGCGCAATTGCGACGCGGCTCTGAATGCGGCCGAACAGCAAGCGGGTGTCACGGTACGAACGGCGGTAATAGGTATAGCCGGAGAGCTCGTAAAAGGCACTACAACCACGGTCCGTGTCCGCCGTAAAAATCCAAGCAAACAGCTGGATATAGACGAAACAGAGCAGATTATAAAGCTGGTTCAAGAACGTGCTATGTCACGGGCCAAGCAGCAATTAGCGTTTGAGCTGGGCGGCAAAGACGTAGAAATCCGATTGGTTAACAGCGCGCTTGTGCGCATAGATATTGACGGTTACCCGGTCACTAATCCGGTCGGGTTTCAGGGCAAAGAAGTTGTCGTGCAGCTGTATACTGCGTTTGCGCCACTGATACACATTGGTGCCCTTGAACGCACCGCCCAAGAACTGGACCTTGACCTGGTAGCTGTGGCCGCTGAACCATTCGCGGTGGCGCGTTCAGTAATAGGTAACGATCCCAACGCCACCATGAACGCGATTCTTATGGATGTGGGCGGCGGTACCACCGATATCGCGGTGCTGCATGACGGCGGCGTGCAGGGAACCAAAATGTTCGGTATTGGCGGCCGTGCGTTTACCAGATCGGTAGAACGTGAGCTGTCGGTGCCATTTACGCAAGCTGAGGAATACAAACTGGCGCTTGGCACCAGCCGGCTACCAGCCAGCAAGACTACCGCGGTTAAACACGCCTTGGACAAAACACTGGACGTATGGACGAGTGGCATTGAGCTGGCGCTGGGTGAGTTTACGGCATTGGAACATTTGCCGCACCAGGTACTGTTGTGCGGCGGCGGTTCCTCTCTGGATATGCTCATGGATCAGCTGGAACAATCTGCCTGGCACCGTGAGTTGCCGTTTACCCGCAAACCGGTCATTAAACACATTCAACCTGATGAAGTTATCGGCGTGATGGACCGCACTGGTAATGTAAATGACCACACTTTTATAACTGCCATGGGATTACTCCGGGTCGGGTGCGATACGCTGCAAATGCAGGACAGTACATACAAATCAGGCTCCGTTAAGGAGCGAATAGACAGGATGCTACAGATATGAGTGCGCAACCGGCCAAGGATACGATCTATTTTGACGCAGAGGATGAAATTACGGCCATCATAGATAAGATGCGCGCTTCAGGCTCCAAAATTGTGGCGCTGGTTCTGCCCAAACGTTCGTCGGTTTTGCAGTCTGTGGTGAATCTCAAGCTGCTAAAACGCACTGCCGCCGAGGCTAAAAAGAACCTGGTGCTTATTACTTCTGACCCCAATCTATTACCGTTGGCCGGTGCTGTCGGTTTGCATGTAGCTAAAACGTTACAGAGCAAGCCTGCCGTACCTTTGGCCCCGGCTCAGAATGACAGTGCTATCACGGTAGACGGCGCGGAGACGGAGCTAGAAGATATTACACCCGATCCTGCTACTCCTGTTGGCCAACTGGCGGGCGCGCTGGCGGCCGAAGAAACAATTGAACTGGACAACGACGCCGATGCCGCAGCCGACGTGCCGCTAGCGGCTGCGGCTGGCAAAAGCCCCCTCAACAAGAAATTACGGGTACCAAACTTTGATCGTTTTAGATTAGTATTGTTTGGTGGCATAGCGCTGTTACTGCTGTTAATTATTGGCGGTATTTTTGCGTTTGTGGTCTTGCCCAAGGCTACTATTGTGATCAAAACTGATACAACAACGGTGTCAACTGATCTAAGCGTAACCGCGAATACTGATGCCAAAACCGTGAGCCTAGACCAACTGGTTGTGCCGGGGCTAAAGAAAGAGCTTAAAAAAACTGATACCGAAAAGACTCCTGCTACCGGGCAAAGAGACGAAGGTACCAAAGCCCATGGCTCTGCCTTGCTTTCGTTAACAGATTGCAGCAAGGACCAGGTAACTATACCGGCTGGCACCATACTTACAGCGAGCAGTCTAAATTTTGTTACGCAAGCCGACGTAATCCTGAAGAGCGTCAAGATTGGTTCCTCGTGCCGCAATGATGATTTCAAAGATTTTTCTACCGCGACAGTAAACGTAACTGCTCAGAACGCCGGTGATACCTATAATCTAGGTGCTCGGGCTTATACGGTTACGGGATTTTCAAATGTGTCCGGCTACGGGTCAAACATGAGTGGAGGTACCAGCAAAGTAGTTCAAATTATCAGCCAACAAGATGTGGATAACGCTAAACAGAAGGTTACAGACCGCCTGAACGCTGCCGCTACAACTGAACTCAAAAGCCAGTTCGCAGCCGATAATGCCTTGCCATTAACTGATACGTTTGCCGGCGGCGCGGCTGTTATTGCCAGTACCCCGAATGTTAATGATACGGGCAGCGAGGTAAGCGTGAGCGTCAGTATTACCTATAGCGAAATGGGCGTTAAACAAGATGACCTGAAGCAGCTTGTAGAGGCTGATGTCAAGAAACACATAGATACTACCAAGCAAACTATTCAGGATAACGGTTTGAACAAGGCGACTTTACGTGTAACGGACAAAACTTCGCCGTCGCATGTTAAATTTCAGCTCCAGACAATAACCGTTGCCGGCGCCCAGCTAGATGCCGAAGGCATAAAAAAGGATATTGCCGGCAAGAAAAAGGGGGCTACGCAGACGATTATTCAGGCTCGTCCCGGTATTAAAGAAGTTGATATCAAATACAGTCCTTTCTGGGTGTTTTCTACCCCTAAAAAGACCAGCCATATAACCATAACGTTTGAACAGAGTAATGGCGGCTAGTAACTTTCTGGCGTTGGATATAGGCGAGCAGCGGGTTGGCATAGCCTGGGCTCATGCCGATGTGCGCGTACCGGTAGTCGTGACAACCCTCTTGACAGGCCAGTCTGATTTTTGGGATCGATTAGCGAAGATTATTGAGGAACATGACATAGGCCAGCTGGTGCTTGGTTTACCCAGAGGGCTCAATGGACAAGAAACCGCTCAAACTGCCGCAGCCCGTCTTTTTGGACAGGATGTCAGTAGCCACACATCTGTGCCAATTGCGTGGCAAGACGAGGCGGTCACCTCTGTAAAGGCAGAAGCAGCATTGCAGGCTGACGGCAAGCCATATGCTAAAAGCGACATTGACGCCCTGGCAGCATGTTATATATTGGAGGATTACCTAAGTTCACTGAAAGTGTCGGCATGAAGCGTTATGACATTGACAAGCGGCAGCGGAATTTTACCAAGCTATGGGTAAGCGTACTCATTATTATTCTCGTCGGAGTGGTTATCTCCGCGTTAATGGTATATCGGACGTATACACGGGATTTGCAGCCTGTCAGTGCTTCGCAACGCGCAATATCAATAACCGTCCCTCAAGGCGCCACCGTCAGAGAAATTGGTCAAAAGCTGCAAGACCAGGGCCTCATCAAATCATCGTGGGCTTTTGAAAGGTACATATACAATCAGGATCTTCGGAGTAAGCTGCAGGCGGGCACTTATTCGCTACGGCCCAACCAAGGCGTCAAAGAGATAGTTATTATTCTGACCCAAGGTAAAGTGGCAACTGATCTGGTGACAATTTTGCCTGGCCAGCGGCTTGATCAAATACGTAACTCGCTCATTAATAATGGTGGATTTACAAAGGAAGCTGTAGATGCGGCCCTTAACCCTGCCTTATACGCGGATCATCCCGCATTGGCGGATAAACCAACTGACGCTAACCTAGAGGGCTATTTATATCCGGATTCGTTCCAAAAAACCGCCACCACCAAGCCCGAAACGATAATCAGAGCATCGTTAGATGAGATGCAAAAACATCTTACACCAGAAATCCGTGCGGCTTTTGTAAAGCAAGGTTTAAACGTGCAAGAGGGCGTGGTGCTGGCTTCTATAATTGAGCAAGAAGTAGGCAACCCGGCTGATAAACCAACCGTGGCTCAGATATTTTTAAAACGGCTGCGTGAAAATATGCAACTGGGGTCGGACGTAACTGCCTTTTATGGGGCTATCAAGGCGGCCCAAGAACCATCCGTGACATATGATTCACCGTACAATACGCGTCTGCATCCAGGTTTACCGCCGGGTCCGATTAGTAATGTGTCAGCGTCATCGCTTGATGCCGTGGCTCATCCGGCGGATACTGATTATCTGTTCTTTGTAGCAGGTGATGACGGCAAAACATATTTTTCCCATACGCTGGAAGAGCACGAAGCCTTGACGAGCGCCCATTGCAAGAAACTGTGTAATTAGTTAACAGGGGTCAGAAGCTTGCAAAAGACTTGTATTTACGTAAGAATTTTGGTATATTCATATGCGTAACTCGCTCAACCGCTAACAGAGGTAGAAGCTCGGCGGGAGAGGAGTTACCGCTGTTATTGAATTAAGTAAAGCGTAAGGCGGTCGAACTCCTTACAATTAGCAACTAATACCATTAACAGACCTATCCCGACTCGTCGGGAACCGGAGTTGTATATTCGTACTCAATCATCGATGCTTAACCGCAGATTTACTGCTGGTCAAAGTGTCAAACGATCCTCGCGGCGTAAATTGCAAAAATTATTTTTGCGTTCACGCAAACGGCTAATACGTTTTAGTTTATTGACTGCCAACCTGGCATTACTGGTAGCGGTTATTATTTTTGTTGCCAAGGCGCCTACCACCGGGCAGGCCTCACGCCAGAATAATATTGCCAGCCCACTGTCATCAGACACCAACACTGGCCCGCTTGATCAAGTTTCATCCGCGGATATTGCCGTACATGTTGCCTACCTAACGGGCTTACCAGAAGCTGATTCAGTAGCCAATCATGCTGATTCTATTATCGCGACCGATGCCAGCTCGCCTGCTGACAATAGTGTTGTCGCCAAACCTCAAGTAGTTTCAGGAGCGCTTCCATCCGCCAAGGATATCCACACATATACCGTAGTAGCGGGGGACACGGTAAGTACTATTGCCGCCAAAGCTGGCGTATCGTCCGACAGTGTTCGCTGGAGCAATGGTCTAACGGGCAACACTGTAACCGTGGGCAAGCAATTGGTTCTGCCGCCAGCTGGCCAGAATGGAATTGTGTATACGGTAAAACAAGGCGATACCCCGGATAGTTTGGCGCAAAAGTATAATGCCGACAAGGATTTACTGATATCTTTTAATGACGCGGAAATTAAAGGCTTAAAGGTTGGACAGCAGATCCTAATCCCTAACGGTGTTGTTCATGCTGCGGCGGCCACGGCTAGTTCATCTTCTTATAGCTACTATAGCAGTGGTTTTGCCTGGGGTGGCAGCGCACCGATCTATGGCCACAACGGTTATGACTACGGTTGGTGCACATACTACGTGGCAACCAAGGTCGCCGTCCCGGCTAACTGGGGAAATGCCAATACGTGGGACAGCGGTGCTAGGGCCAGTGGCTGGATAGTTTCTCCTGTGCCGCGCGCAGGAGCAGTGGCCCAGTCTGACCGCATGAGTTATTTAGGCCATGTTGCATATGTAGAGGCCGTATCTGACGATGGAACCCAGATTAAATATTCTGATATGAATGGTCTGGCGGGTTGGGGCCGGGTTGGATATAGCGGATGGGTGCCTGCCAGTACCTTCCAAAACTACATCTATAGATAGGAACGCCGCACCGGCCGGCCTGTCTTCCGGCAGAGCCGGAAGCCCTGCCAACCTCTAGGCACCATGCACAATTTTCTGCTGTGCTGCTCATTCATCGTATTGCAAATACGGCTCATTCCGTTGCACGCAGAGAAATTGCACCTGGCACTCAAGTGCGGCGTCCCTGGTCATCCCTTGTCTCCATGTAGGTGCTCGCTGTTAACCAAAACTGCACAATTCTACAAAAGTCCTGGCTTCACCTATATTATTTGACGGCTCTGGACTCTTAGCTTCTAGCTCTGTACTCTTAAGGGGTATGTTTGTGGATGTTGCGCAGGTTATTGTCAAGGCTGGCGACGGTGGTAATGGAGCCGTTAGCTTTAGGCATGAAAAATTTATAGATAAAGGCGGACCGGATGGTGGTGATGGAGGCAAGGGCGGCGACGTGGTTTTTTTGGCCAGCAATAATCAGAACACCTTGGCAAACTTCCGATACCAAAAAGAAATTATTGCCGCACCCGGTCAACCGGGATCCAAGCGCCGTAAGCATGGAAGAAACGGTAAAGATTTGGTAATTATGCTGCCAGTCGGGACAACCGTACTGGCTGCTGATGGAACGGTTTTGGCCGATTTAACAGAGGATCAACAGAAGGTTGTTATTGCCCATGGTGGTAAAGGCGGCTTTGGTAACGCTCATTTCACTAGCAGCACTCGGCAAGCCCCTAAGGTAGCCGAAAAAGGAGAAGCTGGCGACGAGTTAACACTTACCTTAGAGTTAAAAATGATTGCCGATGTAGGACTGGTCGGCTTGCCCAATGCCGGCAAATCAACTCTGCTAAGCGTTATAAGTAATGCCAAACCCGACATAGCCAACTACCCCTTTACTACGGTTACGCCAAATTTGGGAGTGGTAGATATTGACAAGGATACGTCCCTGTTATTTGCTGATATCCCCGGGCTTATAGAGGGCGCAAGCAAGGGTAAGGGCTTGGGCGATGAATTTCTTAGACACGTCGAGCGCAATCTTGTTTTGTTGCATCTGATAGACGTATACCAGGACGATATCGTCGGCGCTTACCAAACCATTCAGGAAGAGCTCAAAGCCTATAAAACCGATTTATCACAAAGGCCGCAGTTAGTCGTGCTGACCAAAACTGACGGTTTGGATCAGGAAATAATTGATAGTGTGCGCAATCAACTTCAAAAAGTATTACCAAAAAAAGCCAAACTATACCAGATATCGGCACAAAGCAAAGCCGGCGTCAAAGAGCTGTTATTTGGTGTCAAACAGATGGTAGTAAAAGAGAGAAAACGGCTTGAATCGACTCAAGAAAAAGATACCGGTTTGCCTGTTTTGACCATATCAGATCATAACAGCTGGCGAATAACCAAAACCGGCAGCGGGTTTATGATTACCGGGCCTAAGATAGAACGGTTCGCCGCCAGGACAGATTTTAGTAGTTATCATGGTTTGCAGCGGTTGCGTGACATTATGCGTAAAATGGGTATCATGCACGAACTAACGCGCCAAGGCATTGAGCCCGGTCAGAAAATAACTATCGGTGCCACCGGCACGTTTGAATATTGACATTATCACAATCATAATGCATAATATTATTTATGTACAATCTGGAAACTATACCGCCAGTATCTCAGTTAATTGTTTTAGGGCGCGGCAAAGAGGGCGAATACAAATTAAGCACGGCCAGCTACGACCGTGCTACTGTTGCCCAAGCGTACTGTGACGCCTATCCTGGCGTAGAAACAGTTATCTTTAGCAGCGGATATTCTTCGCAAACAGCTTTAAACGTGCAAGCTAACACGCCTAGCGAAGCCAGACTAATGGCAGATGTTGCTCAATTACCTGAAGGCGTTGAGGTCATATTAGAGCAAGAATCCTCAAACACCCTAGAAAACATATTGAATGCAGCAGATTTACTCGACCGCGAAAAACCCACGGGTATCTTGGCCCATCGGGCACAACTGACTAGGGCATTAGTGATAGCTGACAGGATAGAACTGGCAAATTCTATATATGGAATACGGGCAGAGTTATTAGGAGCTAGACCCGAGGGTTGGCTAACTACCGCCATTGAGGCAGCCCAGCTTATTCGCACTAAGGGGTTACTTTATGGAATCAACAATGGGGATATAGCTCGCACACGTGCTCGTAACGACGCTGAAAAACAATTTATAGCTGCCTTAGGATCCGGCCTGCGGAAGTTCTGTAGTCTTACTAAGATACCCGTGCCACAGCAGTACCGGTAAGCTTCAGGCACGCTTTCGGCGTGCTAAACTGATAGCCATATGGCCGCTAGTTTTTTGTTTTATGATTTGGAAACGTCGGGTTTCCACCCTCGCGAGGCGCGGATTATGCAGTTTGCCGCCCAGCGAACTGATATGAATCTTCAGCCTATAGGTGAGCCTTACAATTATTTAATCAAGATAACGGACGATGTACTGCCAGATCCGGATGCGGTTTTACTAACTGGTATTACACCGCAGGCAACGATTGCGGAGGGACTTACAGAAGCCGAGTTTTTAAAAGTTTTTACAGATGAGATAGCCACGCCTGATACTATTTTTGTTGGATTCAATAGCGTCCGGTTTGATGATGAATTTATGCGATTTTTACACTACCGCAACTACTACGACGCGTATGAATGGCAGTGGCAGGATGGCAGGAGCCGGTGGGATATCCTGGATGTCGTACGTATGACACGGGCGCTGAGACCCGACGGTATAAAATGGCCGTATGACAGCAGTGGCAAGCCAGCATGCAAGCTAACGCTGATGACGGCTATAAACGGTCTTGATCACACGCAGGCTCATGATGCGCTCAATGATGTAGAGGCCACCATTGCTCTCAGCCGTTTATTGCGCGATAAACAGCCTAAACTTTTTGAGTATTTGTTGCATGCACGCGACAAAAAGGCAGTCGAGACCCTGGTAACTGCCGGCGCCCCCTTTGTCTATACCTCAGGCAAATATGCCAGTGAGCATGAAAAAACTACGGTGGTTAGCACTTTGGCAGAACACCCCACCAATCAGGCTGTGTTGGTCTATGATCTGCGGCACGACCCGACGCCATTCATTGGCATGTCGCCGGCGGATCTGGCGGAGGCCTGGAAATATCATAAAGACGAAACCGTACGCCGATTACCTGTTAAAACGCTCAAATACAATCGTTGTCCGGCGGTTGCGCCGTTATCCGTTCTGGACGCGGCTAGCCAGCAACGAGTGCACTTGCCTGTGTCGGTTATCAAGGCAAACCTTCAAAAGCTTCAGGTTGCTGATGGGTTTATAGATAACGTGCTGGCCGCTTTGAAGCTGTTGGATAAACATCAGCAAGAGTCGCTATTGCAGGATGAAACAGATGTGGACGCCAGGTTGTACGAAGGGTTTTTTGGTAACAATGATAAAAAGCAGATGTCAAAGATACGTACAGCTACGCCCCAGGCATTGCAAGACCTGTCTGCCAATTTCCAAGACGATCGCCTAAAGTCACTGCTGCCGCTATATAAAGCCAGAAATTATCCAAAGAGCTTGTCTGACGAGGAACGTGATGCGTGGGAATTGTTCCGACAACGTAAACTGCTAGGTGGCAAAACAAACAGCCGGGCAGCACATTATTTTGAACGGCTGGCTCAATTGTCCGCCCAAACTAACCTGACGGCAAACCAACGCTATCTGCTGGAGGAACTGCAGCTATACGGCCAGAGTATTTTACCGCTTCAGGACTGAGGTTGCAGCAATAATTGCCGTTGTCGCCTGTGGAATTTAAAGCGATTAAGTTCAATTGACAGGATAATAACCAATAAAAATATCCCTGCCAGCCGCAGGACATCGTTGAAATCAAGCTGAAGGCTGGTACCGGGAATCTGACCCAGCACTATAAACTGTAGCATTACCTACCCCTAGATTACTTAGGAGTAAGTATACATATAATTGTGTAAACGTCAATTATATTTTATTAAGCTTGTGCTTGTATGTATCGTTTTAATTTAACAAAGCGCTGTTTGTTACCGAGTAGTAAAACCAGGCCCAGGCAAAACAGGACGAATGCAATCGCATACATATAATTATGAGTGGCTTTTGCGGTAAGCCAGCAGGAAACAATTATGATGATCACGCCCAGTAAATCCAGAACAATTTGCCAGATACGTCCGGGGCGAAAGATCTTACCAGAAAGAAAATGGCTGTGTTTTTCCACTTTTTTAAGCCAGCGGCGGGCCCATGCGTGGTTTATAGACAATAATCCCAGTCCAGCTATTAAGAGCGGGATACCACCCGGTCCGGGCAGCCAGCCTAAAAGAATAGCCAGAACAATAAGAACTATTCCGAGCGAGTCAGTAGCTATTTTCTTGAACATTACTTCTTAGTATACCTCTAGATGCTTATGATCCCTGGTTTGAAGGGGCTGAATATATGGTTGAAAAGGTAAAAATAATAGTAAATTTTGTACCATGAATCAGCAACTGTTAGACTAAGGTATTGATGTATAGCGGTTGCAGCACACTTAATTACGGAGCAGATCAGTGAGCGGGCACGTTCAGCCGAGAAGCAATCCCATGAAGCCGTTTGAAGGATTTCCGTCACATGGTGCGGTTCACGACGTAATCCCCAATCAACAATTGCGTGGCTTATTGTTTGACTTTTCACGCATATCCGATAAAGTTTTTCAGCGTGCGTTTGAAACGGAAGAAGTGGAGTTACGGGGTTTCCAGCCGGCAGATGGTTTTGAGGCAGAACCTATTACCTGTGTAGCACCGGCAGCGGGTGAGTATGATTCACGCCGGTTTTACAGGATTTTTGATGTGGAAAAACTAGGAGTCAGCGTGGTAGAAATGGCCCCATCTGCCAGAGCCGCCAGAGCCGTTAGGGCAATATGGGAAGGGCAGGATTTTGGCGCAGTTGAGAAAGAGGCGCGAAATGAAATGGGCAGGACACTACCATTTGTGCGACCGCACCTCTTTTTTAACCGGGTAGAAGGAGTAGGCAGACGTATGCCCGGTGTGCCTAAAGCAGATGTGCGACAAAAATTAGCTCTTATGCCTGACACTAATAGATTTGTTGAAACTCTTGAGCTAGTTGAAGGCGAAGCAGACATAATCATTGAGGCTATTATGAGACGCTTAAGGCAGTTTACGTATCCTTGGGATACCATCCCAAGTTTGGCTTTTGCGGCATTCCGGCCTGCCGCTGAGCCAGAACAAATTATTGAGGTCAAAGAGAAAACTAACGAGTATCTTCAAGCAAATCCTTTTGGGCTTGCTCTTGGTCAGCTAACATTTCGTCACAAAACAGAACGAGGTAAGCGAAGACGCTAAACTCCGTGCGAAGTACGCGCACGGAGTTTAATATGCCGAGACACTGCTAATCATGGGTTATCTTCAAGAACAACGGATCCCAAAAAGGTGTATGTAGGTAGTCCTTAG
>JAICHO010000024.1 GCA_025924835.1 Candidatus Saccharimonadota bacterium
CTCTGCGCGTCCTGAGACGCCGATTCGTACATCTTGGCACCAATGGGCATAAGCTTGTCAGTTAACTCTTTAGCTGCGGTTTCTAACGCGGCTTTGTCCGCTTTGTCGTCTGCAATAATCTTTTTGGCGGTTTCGATGGCTTCGTCCAAAGTCTTAACATCTTCTTCGGATATCTTATCTTTATTGTCCGACTTCATCTTTTCTGCCTGGTAAACCGCACTGTCAAGCTGATTGCGGGCGTCAATGGCTTCACGCTTGGACTTGTCCTCTTCGGCATGGGCTTCCGCTTCTTTGGCCATTTTTTCAACCTCTGTCTTGTCCAGATTACCGCTACCACTAATGGTAATACTCTGCTCTTTACCGGACCCTTTATCCTTGGCGCTAACGTTCAAAATCCCGTTGGCATCAATATTGAATGTCACTTCAATTTGCGGCACGCCGCGGGGGGCGGAAGGAATGCCGTCCAGCACAAAGCGTCCCAGGCTCTTGTTGTCAGCTACCATTTCGCGTTCGCCTTGTACGACGTGGATTTCTACCTGAGGCTGATTGTCTGCGGCAGTACTAAATACTTCGCTCTTGCTGGTCGGAATAGTGGTGTTACGTTCAATCAGCTTAGTAGCCACACCGCCAAGTGTTTCAATACCCAGGGACAATGGCGTTACGTCCAACAGTAAAACGTCTTTGACATCGCCTTGCAGAACACCACCCTGGATGGCCGCGCCAATGGCCACGACCTCATCCGGGTTTACGCCCTTCATAGGATCCTTGCCAAAAATTTTCTTGACCTTTTCCTGCACGGCCGGCATGCGGGTCATACCACCAACCAAGACAACCGCCTCTATATCACTAGCTTTCAGCCCGGCGTCTTTAAGGGCCTTTTCGCATGGGGCAGCGGTTTTATCTATTAATTCCTGGACCAGTTGCTCCAGCTTGGCGCGGGTCAATTTGTGCTCAAAGTGCTTGGGACCGTCGGCATCTGCGGTCAGGAATGGCAGGTTAATATTGACTTCGGTAGTAGTTGACAGCTCAATCTTGGCCTTTTCGGCTTCGTCACGCAATCGTTGCATTGCTGCCTTGTCATCCGTAACATCCACGCCTTGTTCTTTTTTAAATTCGTCACGCAAATAGTTAACAATAATACGATCAAAATCCGCTCCACCTAAGTGAGTGTCACCATTGGTAGACTTAACTTCAAAAACACCGTCGCCAAGTTCTAGAATGGACACGTCAAAGGTACCACCACCCAGGTCATAGACAGCAATTTTTTCGTCTTTTTTGCTTTCTTTGTCCAGGCCGTACGCCAGGGCAGCGGCAGTCGGCTCATTTATAATCCGCTTAACCTCCAAGCCAGCAATCTTACCGGCGTCTTTGGTGGCTTGACGCTGTGAGTCATCAAAATAAGCCGGAACGGTAATAACGGCCTCGGTGACTTTGTCACCCAAGAAACTTTCGGCATCAGCCTTGAGCTTGCTTAAAATCATGGCGCTGATCTCTTCCGGGCTGTACTGCTTGTCGCCCATCTTGACTTTGACGCCGGTGCCACTTTTGATGATTTCATAGCCCATGAGCTTGATGTCACGCTGGACCTCTTTGTCGCTGAAGTTTCGGCCGATCAGGCGTTTTACTTCGTAAATTGTATTAGCTGAATTAGTAACCTGTTGACGCCGTGCCACTTGCCCTACCAAGCGTTCGCCATTTTTATTAACGGCCACAACACTGGGCGTAGTGCGGGCGCCCTCGCTATTGGCAATAATCTCCGCCTTCCCCGCTTGCATCACCGCCATTGCCGAGTTAGTTGTCCCTAAATCAATTCCTATAATTTTACCCATAGTTTTTCTCCTTACATGCGTACTTTATTACGTTTGTGAAAATAGATATACCAACCGGCTATTAAGCAAATTATGTATACCAGGCCCACAGTCGTAGCCGACCACCTAAGTTCGCTATCAAGCTCTTGGTTGTAATAGGTGGTCCATGCCCAAAACACATAGAGCAATACCAAAACACCCATTAAGCTTCCTAGGATCATAAGTACCTTGAGCGGAAATAGATTTTCTTTGCTTTTAGTAGCCATAAGTTGTCCTTATTAGCACCGTACACTACTGAGTGCTAAAACAATTATAGCATAAAAAATTAGCACTCACATGTCAAGAGTGCTAATTATATTCTTCTACTATTTTAATTCAAGAAGGGGCTGAATGAAAGCATAGAGGGATGCCGCATACCCGTCACATCGGCAATTCGGCCGAGAGCTCTGACGGTTTGTGATATAGCAGGCGGGGTATCGGGTATAACAAAAGGTCCCCATTCCGGATCCATGGCCCCAAACGCTGTTATCAAAGGGGTATCCGGCCCCTGCGGTGTTCCCCCGGCTAGTAATTCAAGCATAGACCTCCCATCTTAGTATATTTACAACTTATTAAATCAAATCGCTTAAACATAAGCTGTATGAAAAATTACTCTATATCCGGGAGCTACTGCATTTTGACCTTGACCATAGCGTGGCGGATTATGTCGTCACCTAGGGTGTAGCCAGACTGTAGCTCTTCGCAGACGACTTCGGTTGTACCCTTTCCTTCTTCCATGCTGACCGCCTCGTGGTATTTAGGGTCAAAAACCTCGCCTACAGTTTTAATCTTTTCTACACCCAATTGCTTTAGGGTTAGCTCAAATTGTTTTACAACCGCTTGGATACCTTTAATATAGTCGTTGTTTTCCAGCTCTTTGGGCACGTGCTTAAGAGATCTTTCGAAATTATCTATTATGGGCAAAAGGTCGCGGACCACATTAGCCTTAACTACCGTCTTTAGATTGGCTATTTGTTCGTCATGACGCCTCCGTATATTGGTAGCGTCCGCTCGTTCGCGTTGCAGTGCTTCTGTTAATTCGCCAATTTGCTGTTCAAGCTCATCCAAGGTGGGTTTTTTACTCATACAGCACCCCTTCTAAGGCCCGCCCGGCATGCTCTACCAGGCTCATGACATCACGATAACTTTGGCGTGTAGGGCCTAAAATACCTATATAGCTCCTGTCACTATATGGACTTCTAAACCGGCTAATGATAAGCGAGCACTGGGCACTGCGACCAATAGGGTTCTCGGCACCTATGTATACGCTTAACGGTTCGTTTGGGGCAGCCTCCCTGAGCCATGGTTCGAGATTATCCAGTAAACGGGCGACCTGTTGAACCTGAGCGCCGTCAATAAACTCGGGCTGACCAAATAAATTAGACAAACCGCTCATGTAGAGCTGGTTACCTATGGTGGCCAGGCCAAGATTATGCGTAAGCTCCACTAGCGTATCTACGGCATTCCTAATGGTACGCTCGGGTAAGCCACCACCTTCAACACGGGCAGTTAGGGCTCGTTCACCACGCTTTTCCGCGGCGGTATCAGCCGTTTCGGCCAGGTTATTCACATAATACCTGTAACCTTTGTCCGTAGGCACTCGGCCCGCGCTGGTATGCGGTTGGTAGATATATCCTAGGCGTTCCAGCTCCGCCATCTCGGCACGAATAGTTGCAGAGGAAACATTGAAGACCTTAGCCATAAGCGAAGAACCTACCGGGCTAGCTACCTCGGCATATTGTTCAACAATAGCTGCTAAAATTGTGGCTTGTCGGTCAGTCATAAACTCATACGCTTTACCACACAAGTTTAACCATTTAGCACTCAAGTGTCAAGAGTGCCAGATGCCTAAAGCTTGCTTATTGCGGCTTGCGTTTCTGCCAGTAGTTTGCGGGCTAGTTCTCGGGCCTGATTGTTTTTTTGGGTATCCGTCATACCTTTTCGGGCAATGTGATCTATCTGTTCGACCGCATGCTGCAAGTTATCATTGATAACAAAGGCAAACGTGGAATGATTCATGGCCTGCTCAAATATCTTACAGGCTGTTTCCATGCGGCGCTTGAACTCACCAACTTCTATAGGCCCTCTACTGGATAGACGCTGCTGCCATTCCTCAAAACTTGGAGGCAGGACGACAATGGCTGCCGTATCCGCTTTGGCTTCCAAAATATTACTAATGCCACCAATATCCACGTCCGTGATTGCGATTTTGTGTTCTTCGCTGGCCTTCTCTAGCTCACGTATACTAATGCCCGATACCTGTTGGCCGTGAATAATTTCTGCCTCCAGAAACTTGCCCTTTTGCAGATCATGCAACATTTCAGCTTCGGTCCTGAACCAATATTCTTTGCCGTTTTCTTCCAGCAGGCCATTGTTAATTCGCGGTTTACGGGTAGTATCGGAAATGACAAAGTAGTAGCCGCCCGATTTAAGCAACTCCTGGATTATCGTGTTGCGTCCGCCAGCCGAGGGTGCCACCAGAAGTACTAATTTGGACTGATCCAATATTTTTTTGCTGGAACCTGATATGCGATAGTTTTTCAGTATTGTCTGAAATTCGGTTAGACGAGTGAGGTTATTTTCCATGGTACATTTATATCATAAAAATAGTTTTATGTAAATACTCAATCCCCTCTTAGCTTGGTAGTATTACTATACATTAAACCGGCTGAGGCTTTAAAAATATGACCAGGAGGTGTAGCATAATAACAAACAAACACGCGTGAAATACCCCGCGGTTTTTACAAATCTCGCGGGGTTTTATGTAAACTCACCGCGTTGTCATCAATTTGTTCAGAAAAGTGATTATCATCGGCACTGGCTAGCTGGCTGGCAATGTCTGCGTGGCTTTTAGTGCTCTTTGGGCCTTCTTCCCCTTCGTTTGATCTTTTGGTCGGAGTACCAACAGGTGAGGCGGTTGATGATACGGCCGTTACATAACCAGCTTGGGTCAAGTTGCTGTTAAGCGATGTTTCATTGCTTTGGCCAGTCGCGATAGCTACCTGCTTACGCTCCGTTCCAGCGGCAATTCTAGGGTTGGCAACCTCATGACTGGCCGTATAAATAAACAAGATAAAAAAAGCAAATCCAACCAGCATGCCAAGCCGGCGTACGTGAGGCAGTAAGGTCGTTTTAGTTGATTGCATGAACGGTTACTCTTTTAAAGTAGACCAATTGTCGCAGGCACAAGCGTTCCCCGCTGTGAAATAAATTACCAAAGCTGTTTAATCGCGTTTCAGCATGACGGTGAAAGCCTCGGATGGTATGTCAACTTTGCCGAATCGTTTCATGCGTTTTTTGCCTTTGGCCTGCTTAGCCAGCACTTTTTTCTTGCGCGACACATCACCACCATACAAGCCCGTAGTCACGTCTTTGCGGTAGGCGCTAATGTCTTCGCGGGCAATAAACTTGCCCCCAATGGCCGCTTGAAGTGATATCTGAAAGTTATGACGCGGTATGACATCTTTGAGCTTGCTGACGGTTTCCCGTCCTAAGCCTGCGGCTTCAGAGCGATGGACCATTAAGCTTAAAGCTTCTACGCGTTCGCCGGCTACGTAAAAATCCAGTTTGACCAGGTCTTCGGCTCGATAATTGTCCAGTTCATAATTGAAAGAACCGTAGCCGCTGGTGACGCTCTTTAATTGATCGTAAAAATCTGTTAAAAGGTTCGCCAGCGGCGCCTCAAAAGCAACGAGTGCGAGTTGCGCGTCAACGTAACTGAGGTTTTTTTGTAAACCCCGCTTGCCAGCCACGAGCTGGATAACAGCACCTACGTATTCCTTTGGCACTACCACCTCTCCTTGAATCCATGGCTCGCGAATCTCTAAAATTTGGGCCGGATCGGGTAAGTCTGCCGCCGACTTAATGTCAATCTCTGTGCCGTTTAAAAGTGTAATCTGGTAGTCGGTCGAGGGATTGGTCACTACAAGGTCCAGATCATACTCGCGTCTTAACCGTTCGCGGACAATATCCATATGCAACAAACCCAAGAACCCGACCCTGACTCCAAACCCTAGCACCGGCGAATTTTCAGGCGTGAACTGCAAGGCCGAATCACTTAATGAAAGTTTTTCAATGGCGTCTTTGAGCTCTTGATATTGCTCATTGCTCTGGGGGAAAAACCCAGCATATACAAACGGCCTAACATCTTTGTAGCCTGGCAGTGCCTGCGCCGCCGGTTTCTTGGCTAGCGTTACTGTGTCTCCCACTTTGGCCTCACGCGTACTGCGCAAGTTGGTAACAATATATCCGATTTCACCCGCTTCCAGGGCTTGACCCTGAAACATGCCCGGATTAAGGTACCCTACCTCCAGCGCAATACCTTCCGCCGTCGTTGCCATCATTCGTATTTGGTCATTCTTTCGTACGGCTCCGTCAGTTACCCGAATATACAATATGACTCCCCGATAGTCGTCATAGTAGCTATCAAAAATTAAACCTCTTGCAGGCTCCTCGGCACTCCCCGTGGGTGGGGGGATAGCCTTAATTACCCGGTCCAACACTTCGTCTACGCCTTGCCCAGTTTTAGCGGATATTTTTAGGATGTCCTCGCGCGAACAGCCAAGCAAGCTCATGACCTCGGCACTAACTCGTTCCACGTCCGCAGCCGGCAAATCTATCTTGTTCAGCACCGGCACAATTTTTAATTCGGCTGCCATTGCCAAATAAACATTGGCAAGTGTTTGAGCTTGTATGCCCTGGCTTGCGTCAACGACCAAGATTGCACCTTCGCACGCTTCCAGACTGCGTGAAACCTCATAACTAAAATCCACATGTCCAGGCGTATCTATGAGATTGAGCTCATAGTTTTTATACCTCATCCTGACGGGCGCAAGTTTAATCGTGATACCCTTTTCGCGCTCCAGATCCATTTTGTCCAACAGCTGGGCTTTCATATCGCGTTTATTGACAGTCCCGGTCAGTTCCAGCAAACGGTCCGCGAGCGTACTCTTGCCGTGATCAATATGAGCGATAATACAAAAATTCCGTATGTTGGTTTGATCCATAGGCCTTTCAGTATAACAGAGGTCAAGGATTCGGGTTAGAAATATGGTGCTTGCCTATTGAATTCTTACCGGCCATAAAATAATCTGCTTTATTTTAGCGACGACAGGGGCTGCCTCTTCTAACTCAAATAGATAGGAGACTGCCAGATGTACCAGCAAAGTGACAAAGGCAATACTGCCGAGCTTAGCCCCCAGTATGACTATTCCTACATCCGCGATCCGCAGCGGAAAAATAGAAATCATAACAAAGGCCGCCAGTATGCTAAAACCAGTCACTGACAAAATACGAGCCACTCCTCCCCAAAACACCGCGTTAAGCATTCGGTGGTCGCGAAACAGCATAACCGTCAGCAATATAGCTACCTCGCTGGCTGCAACGAATGACTGTGCCATAGCCAACCCGGCGATACCGTATGCTTGAGGTTTCGCCAAATTAAATGCCATATAGATATTCAAAGCAATAGCAAATATAGACACCATCAGTGGCGTACGTGTATCCTTTTGAGCATAAAAATACCTAGATAGGATGCTGTATATAATACGGAAAAATATGGCCGCCGTCAGATAGCCGAATATAAACGCTACCTGCGGTGCGCTGGTGCCAAATAATAATCGGGCCAAATATGCGCGGCAAAAGAAACAAATCACAATAATCGGCAAACTTATCCAGATCATTCCCCGCAGAATAGCCAGAAAGTCCTTGCGAAATAGGTCCGGACGGTTTTGAGAAAGTCTAGCCGCCAGCCGCGGGAAAGCCGCCGTGGCAATAGACGTACCAAACAGCATGATCGGCACGTTATGCAGCGTAAGCGCAAAGTTGTAGTAGCTAATTGGACCGGTACCCAACTGTGAGGCTCGGTTCGTTTCCACAATGCTGTTAATCTGGTCAATGCCCTGGTCAATCGAACGCGGCGGTAGCTGCCGTAAAATTCTGTGAAAATCTTTGCTGCGCCACAGAATTTTGGGTCGGTAATGAAAACCCAAACCCACCAAACCCACACATGCGATAATTAGCTGGATAAATGCCCCTACTAGTGCACCAATACCAAGACCGATAACCCCTACGTTATGCTTAAAGACATAGATGCTGACAATAATTGAAAGATTATAAAACAGCGGTGCGATTGCAAAGAAGAAAAATCTACCAAACGTCTGCTGTACGCTCGTAAGAATACCGGAAAGCGTAAAAAGCAGAGGATTTAACGCTACCAATCGTGTAATCATAACCGCTTGATACAGATGCACGCCACTTAATCGCGGTGCAACTATATGGTGAATCAACGGTTCGGCAAAGATAAACGTTACCATAGCCACCACAAACATAACCAACGTCAACATGTTCAGCAGGCTGGTTACCAGTTCCCACACACCTTTACGATCGCCCCTTTCTAGATGATCGGCAAGAAAGGGAATAAACGCTACGCCAAGCGCGCCCGCGGCAATGGTATAGAAAAAGAAGTCAGGAATCTGAAAAGCCGCAAAAAAAGCATCGGTACTACCTGGGTCAAATCGGGTAATATTCGCACTTATTAAGCGATTGCGATAAAAACCTAGCAACTGACTGGCCAGAGCCACCACAATCAATAAAGCGGTCGCGCCACCCAATGAAACACGTCTATTGGCTCTATTTAAAACTCGGTTCACTGAGATTACATTATAAAGAGAAAGGGTGGTCTATGACAGGCTTAAATGACCGGCGGAGCTAAGAATGCGATATGGGTTGTGGATTAGTATCATTGTAAACAAAAACGGCTCCCTTTAATTGGGAGCCGTTGATATGGCTATGTTTGTATGTGCTTGGGAGTTTACGGGTACGTCGTGGCGGTAGCGCCCGCACTAAATTGGCTACTATTGCCAGCCGCGTCAACGGCAGTAATATAGTAACTATAGCTCCTATTGGCCGGTAGACCGCTATCGGTGTAGGTAAAGGTGACATTATTTAAACTTCCACCTACCGTCGTGAGCGGCGCGTAGCCCTTATCACTCCGGAAAACCCGATAATAACTCACGCCCACGTTATCAGTACTCTTAGTCCAACTCACTCTGATCTGTGACGAGCTGATAGCCGTAGCGGTAACATTAGTAGGCGTACTGGGCGGTTGCGTATCCCCGGCTGTTGGTGCGCCTATTTTGACGTCGTAGACCGAATATTGAAATGTTTGACCCACGCTGTTAGTCGCTGTAAGACGAACTGTATACAAAGACCCGTCGTAGGTAGTGGCGTCAATGGTCCCAAGTATACCTTCGGTGGTGGCATTATTTTGGCAACTTCCGTTGGCCAGGCGCCAGGAGGTTGGGTTACGGCCTAGGCCAGTTTCTACCTTGCAGGTATTACCTGATTTGCCTAGCGTTCCCAGCACTTGATTAGCGGTGCCACTGGTTATAACCGCACCGTTCCGTAAGTTAGTGATGTACGGTGCAGACGCTGCGACACCGAAACCACCGTTCCACTCCTGGTTGGTAGAGTTCAATACACAATCCCATATTTCTAACTGGCCACCATTTCCGGTAGCGCCCCCGGTCACATCCAGACACATATTGTTGGGCGTTCGTAAGGTACCGTCGTTACTGTTATAGGTCCATGCTTGCGCGCTGCCACCATTGCAGTCCCACAGCTGGACTATAGTGCCGCGGGCGCTGCTTCCATAAGGAACGTCCAGACACTTGGTGCCACCGTATATTTTGATCGCATGGTAAGCCCCTATGGTTGATGTGTCCATAGCCCACTGCTGATTTGCGCCGCCATGACAATCCCATGTTTCTATCTGGATGCCATTAGTTTGGCTACTGTAAGGCACATCTAAGCAACGTCCACTACCTACGCCACCGATATAGGCAGGCGTAACCGCTCTGTTAGCGTCCAGCCGACCATAACCAAAAGTGTTGTCTTTACCAACGGCCCCCAGATCAACTGAGTTCCGACGCAGAATTTGCCTGATCTGTTCGTTTGTCAAACTAGGATCTTTTGTTAGCAGTAAAGCCGCGACTCCCGCCACATGCGGTGTTGCAAAACTCGTACCAGATCCAATACAGTAAGCAGTGCCACATGAAAATCTTCCGCCACCAGCTGGAACGCTGGCCGGATTCGTAGAAAGAATGTCTACGCCGGGAGCAGTAACATCAAGTTTTGGTCCAGTATTAGAGTCGTAGGCCTTCGCATCATTATGGTCCGTGGAGCCAACCGTAATAGCTTGGTCTGCACTGGCGGGCGCATTATCCAAAGCGTCAATGGTACCCAAGAAATTACCACTGGCATCACGCTGGCCATTACCCGCGGCTACGACAACGACAGCACCGCGGTCATGGGCATAACCAACGGCATCTTGAAGCGCCTTGTCAACACAGTTACAACCATAGCTATTATTAATGACTTTGGCACCGTGATCGGCAGCCCATTGCAAAGCTTTGGCCGCATTAGCGTTGCTACCACTGCCCGTACTATCAAGAAACTTTAGTGCCATGATTCTGGTATTCCAGTTCACGCCGACTACGCCCTGACCGTTATTACCAACCGCCCCCGCCACTCCAGCTACAAAGGTGCCATGCCCATAATCATCCGCAGCATTGTTAGTATTGTTAATAAAATTCCAGCCTGTGCTACCATCAGTATTCCTCCACATATTAGCAGTAAGATCCGGATGGGTTGCGTCAACTCCACTATCAATCACAGCGATAACTACGTTGGTACTGCCCGTAGTAACGTCCCAAGCCGCGCCTGCGTTAATCTTCTTGAGTCCCCATAGGTCATCATAGCCTTGGAAGTTATACGCTGATGAATAAAAAGGATCATTCGGCGTAGCGGATGCGTGCGAAACAAAGTTAGGCTGAGCAAACTCTACATTAGGATCACTTTTATATAGATCGGCCAGGTGTTGTAACTGCTTAAACGCTGCCTCGTCGCGTTTAGCATTCAACTTTTTACCGCTATTTGGCAAACTCAGCTTATACCAGCCAGCAAATTCGCTCTTAACGTTAGCGCCGGGAGAATTAGCCGCTAACAGTGCTTCAAACTTTTGCGTGCCTATTTCTTTGTTTAGTTTGTTAAGCGAGTCATGACCAGTCGCATCTGGGCTAAAGTTCTTTGGAATATCGGGGCGTGCTGAAGGTTTCAGTTTAACCAGAATTTCGCCATCTACAATTTCTTGCTGGTCTGTCTCGGCTTTAGATGAATTGGCTGTGTTTACCTTGCCTGCGCCTTGTGCACTTGCGGTGGCAATAGCCACACCACTCAAACTTGTAGCAGCAAACAACAACGTCGTAAGCCAACGCAAAGACAAGCTTGCGAATCCTTTCCAACGTTTAAAGGTTAATATTCGCATAGCTGCCCCTCCTTAGTTAATGGTCTTAATTAAAGATAGCTGTAAGCTTTATATCAGCGAGATATCTTACAACTTATATAGGCTTCTTATGAATTTTTTTACTGCGTTTTTATTTTACAGATGCATGTGCATGGTTAGCTACCAAATAGAGTTGCAATTAATACACCAATATGTGGGTCTTAGCGTGAGATTTTATGTACACCCATTAGTACAAAGCGGCGGCTTTGGGCATTTCTGAGCCTTTAAGGAGAGTAATGACTTCCTCTGCCTCTACGGTCTCTTTTTCCAGTAGAGCGTCTTTAAGAGCCTGCAGCTTATTTAAGTTGGCCTTAATGACTAGCCGCGCCCGGTTGGCGGCTTCAGTTATAAGGTGCTCTACCTCGTCATCAATGATCTTAGCCGTTTCGTCAGAATATTGTCGTTCATGCATAACACGCTCCATCATGATTCCTTCTTCTACGTGGAATACCTGGTCGCGCAATTGCTTGCCCATGCCTTGGTTTACCACCATTTCACGGGCCAGCTCAGCGGCTTTCTGAAGGTCATTGCCAGCACCAGTCGTTACTCGATCCTGGCCGTATATTATCTCTTCTGCTATACGGCCACCCAGCATTCGGGCCAGGACGTCTTTATACTCAATGATGCTGTGGTAATTTTTGTCTTCCGGCGGGATGAACCATGTTACGCCCCCAGTACCACCACGTGGGATAATAGTAACTTTGTGTACCATGTCGCTGTCCGGCAACACATGGCCCACGACAGCATGACCGGCTTCATGAAACGCTGTCAGTTCTTTTTCTTGCTCGCTCATGACTTTGCTCTTACGCTCCGGCCCAATGGCAACTTTTTCAAATGCCGAAGTTATGTCTTCGCTGGTAATAATTTTGCGATCATGACGAGCGGCGATAATCGCAGCCTCATTAGCGATGTTAGCCAGATCGGCGCCGCTGCTGCCAGCACTTTTGGCTGCCAATGAATCCAAATCAACATTGCTGTCTATCGGTTTTTTAGAAAAGTGAACCTTTAATATTGCTTCACGGTCTTTACGGTCAGGCAGACCTATATTTACCCGACGGTCAAAGCGGCCCGGGCGCAGTAGTGCCGGATCCAGTACGTCCGCGCGATTGGTGGCCGCCAGCACAATTACATTGGTACCCTGTTCAAATCCGTCCATTTCTACCAGAATCTGGTTAAGCGTTTGCTCGCGCTCATCATGTCCGCCGCCCATACCACTGCCCCGACGGCGTCCAACAGCGTCAATTTCATCTACAAATATTATGCATGGCGCGTTTTTCTTGGCCTTTGCAAACAAATCCCTCACCCGCGAAGCTCCGACACCTACAAACATCTCGACAAATTCCGAGCCAGAAATGCTAAAGAACGGTACGCCTGCCTCACCGGCTACCGCCCGGGCAAGTAGTGTCTTGCCAGTCCCTGGCGGCCCTACTAACATAACGCCCTTGGGAATGCGTGCTCCTACCGATTCAAACTTTTTGGGAAATTTAAGAAATTCCACCACTTCTTCCAGATCCTGTTTGGCTTCGTCGGACCCGGCAATTTCCTTAAAGGTTACCTTATCTTTTTCGTTACCATACAGGCGCGCGCGACTTTTGCCAAAACTCATAGCTTGGTTGCCTTGACCCTGGGCGCTGCGCAGCATAAAGAACAAAACAATACTTATGAACGCTACCGGCAATAACGTGCCAGCCAAATTGACCCATAGACTGCTGTCGGATTCTTTTCTATTGATAATCTCAACGTCTTTGTTGGTTAAGCCTTGCTCATATATACTGCTACCCGGCTCTTTGCGTGAAACGTCTGAAGGGGTTTTGTCATCTTTATTCTTATAGATCTTTAACTCGTCACCTATAACTTCAATCTTTTGAATTTGGCCAGCATTAGCTTGTTTTATGACATCGTTAAAGGCCAACGGTGGTTTCTGATTATTCTGGGAAAAGCTGGCCCATATTATCAAACCAAGTAGCGCCAGCAACGCGACAAACCCAAAATTCTTCATGCCCTTGCGGGTTGGTTTACGGCTCCCTGGTGCTTTTCTAAACGGTTTCTTATCCATGCGTAACAAATATTATACAGGAGACCACAATCAATGCTAGCGGTCTCGTGGTATGAGTGCCAAAATATCTTGTTTAATATCAATTAAATGTGTCAGATCCACATCGGCACGCTGACCTGGACGGCCTGTTTTCATGGCAATAACCAACCGCTCAATCGTTCGGCGGGACAGATTTCTTACGTACTGACGGCGTAGCCAGGCGTGCACTATCTCGCTCGCCACATTATGCGGTAACAGAATAAACCAACGACGATCTAAGGTGTCTAGTGACGGCTGTGCGTGCAACAAATTAGCAATGTGCCCATCGGCTTCCTGATTTATGGTTCGTAAATCTTCCAACAAGATAAGCAACTGGGCCCGATGGCCAACGGAAAAACGCGGCAAAACAATCTGTCTTATATAGTTGCGAGTATACCTGGTATCCGTATTAGTGGAATCCTCGCGCCATTTTAATGAGTGATTAACAGCATATTCCCGTAACTGATCCTTTGTGTACCCCAGCAAGGGCCTCAGTACTTTATCGGTGCTCTTCAAAGACGTTAGCCCCCGGCGCCCACTGCCTCTAAGCAAATTAATAATAGCCGTTTCAAGTACATCATCCTGGTGATGAGCGGTTATAATCGCACGTGCCTTGCTAGCATCTTGTACCTCGTGCAAAAACTTGTAGCGGGCTTCCCGCGCCGTCGCTTCGCTAGTCCCAGGGCCAAGATGACCGTTTTTATATATAAAGGCTAACTGGTGTTCTTGGGCTACCGCTTGGACCAGTTTTCTATCTTCCGTCGAATCACTGCGTATACCATGGTCGTAGTGCGCGACAATCAGTTTTACGCTTGAACGGCGGCGCAGCAGATCCAACAGTACCATTGAATCAACTCCGCCACTTACAGCGATAACATAGGCCCCTGGATCCACCAAAACTTGCATGTTTCTATAGTACTACGTAGCAGACGGCGAGCCGTACTGAACTTCCCTGATTATGGGCGTTTTGAGTTATACTAAGTGCAGCGAAAGCAAAACAAACATGCAACACATTGTACTTCTATTAGTTACAGGCCTATTGGGCGGCGCCATAAACGCTATTGCGGGTGGCGGTGGAATTATTATGTACCCGGCATTACTCGCGGCCGGCTTGTCACCAATCATCGCTAACACCACGAGCAGTCTTGTGGTTTGGCCCGGCAGTCTTACATCGGCGTACGGCTATCGGAAACAGCTCAGGCAAGTGCCCCGCGCATACGCCTGGTTACTACTTCCCTGTTTTATTGGCTCGGTTATCGGTTCGTTTGTACTCATTCACACACCACCATTAACGTTCGAAAAGCTGGCCCCTTGGCTGGTCCTGTCAGCGGTTATATTGCTAGCTTTACAGTCGCGTATACATCACTGGCTGTCACGCCAGGCCAAGCGCCGCAAGATGCATTGGCATACCCTGCCCCTCATTTGCCTCGTAACTTTTCCGCTGGCTATTTATGGCGGGTACTTTGGCGTAGGCTTTGGCTTAATGATGCTGGCTTTCTTAGGCTTTACAAGCCTTAAAAATATTTACCAGATGAACGGAGTCAAAAACTTATGCGGTGCTATTATGGCCATTGTCGCCACCGTATACTTTGCCCATTCCGGACTTATTGACTGGTCCGCTGGTCTAACCATGGTGTGCGGGACCACCGTTGGCGGGCTGCTTGGAGCTCGATTGTCGCAAAAGATATCAGCCCACCTGGTTCACAATCTGACTGTAGGTATCGGTCTAATAATTTCTTTTATCTTGCTCGTTAAATAGTCGTTACCGTCTGGTACGCCGCCCTATTACATGCTACAATCACCCCTGTTCTCTTTATATTTTTAGGGAAAAACAGCTAGCCTGTCCGTTTTAGCGGATCAGCTTGGCTGACAAGCGATGAGAAAAACCATAGGGTGGTCTCATTAAGGCGGCGTAGCTCAGATGGTTAGAGCGCAGGACTCATAAGCCTGAGGTCAGTGGTTCGATCCCACTCGCCGCTACCACATCAAGTATCCCACCTAGTGGTGGGTTTTTTGTTTAGATCAGGGCATAATACAGTAGTATGAAACCAGTGGTACGAGTTGGCGTTGGCGTGTTTGTCTGGAAAGATGGGAAGTTTTTGATAGGGCAGCGCCAAGGCAGTCATGGCGCTGATACATGGAGCCTGCCAGGCGGACATTTGGAATTTAATGAAACCTGGGAACAGTGCGCCGCGCGCGAAGTACTGGAAGAAACTGGTCTAACCATTAATAATATCCAGTTTTTAGCGGTTACCAATGACATTTTTACTGACGAGATCAAACACTACGTCACTATTTGGATTAAAAGTGACTGGAAATCTGGCCAGCCCACCATAACCGAGCCTGATAAATTTATCCGACTGGAATGGCGCAGCTTTGATGCTTTGCCTGAGCCGTTATTCTTGCCGTGGCGACAATTGCGTCTGGCATTGCCGCGCTTATTTGCATAGCAAAGAGTCCCGGTATACCGGGACTCTCACTCGCTTTATGTGCTGATCAAAATCAATTTTCTTGATCTTGCCCGGCGCAGCTTTAGATGTTGTCCGCTCGACTTGTTGCGAGGCGTAATATCTTGAATTAACATTTTATTCCTTTTTGTTTTATAGTTCGTCTAATTCTTTATCGATTTGCAGGATTTGCTCGTTATTGGTTTTGACCAATTCAAAGGCTAACCCGCTTTTTAAGCTGAATAAACCCACATTACTTCCTTTATATTTTTTATTTGATGGTGTTTGTTTGATGCATCAACACTATGTATTATACATAAATTTGAATAAAAGTCAACTCCATGACTCTTAGAGTTTTCTGTGCAAAAATATTGCCAGTTTGCTTTTTGGGTCAAATAGACTATTAAAAATTAATTCGGCAAATGGCTCAAATATGTAATACAGCACAATTAACAGTACCCCGACCAAAAGATCATCAATATTTTTATATGTTTTGGTTGATGCGAACAGACTTCGCGTAGCATCGTAATACCTCTGATGGATGAGACTGCTGCCAATCGCCGCAACTGGTATGAGTAGGAGAAGTAACATCGATCTATAAAGGAGGTTTAGCATAAAACTAATCCGCTGTTTGGCACGCTGCCGGAATAGAAATAAAGCATCCATCAACATACTACCCGCAAAATATACCAAAACAATTAGGCCAACCTTAGAAAAAACGGACCAAAGTATTAACGCTATGCATGCCAAGCTCATAAAATTGATCTTTTGCTTTGTCTTCAAGCGATACAGTTCTGTGGACGCAAATATGGACGCAATCCGTAAAAACAAAAGATAGAAAACGCCACCAATTAACTTAACAGTCGACTTTTCTGGTCTCAGTAAGAAATATATAAATGGATATGCTAATGTTAGGTTTATGACTTCCGCGAAGAGATATGTGGTTAGCTTATATTTCTGCGACATTGATTTAATCGTAGCACGCTGACGTACTTTAGTTATTTTGGTTGTTAATCTGTTCTGACTATGGTTTAATACGTTACGCAGGGTTCTTATCTGTTAGCTGGTGAGGCGATATGTTTCTTAGTTATTAAAGAGCAAGTTCGTACGAAGAGCAGGACAAGCATAAGGGGTCGACCTGGTCATTAATAACAAGGAAATATAGATACATGTACAAACTTTTTGTAGGTGGTTTGCCTTTTAGCACCACTGACGACGAGCTGGCAGAATTATTTGCCGCTCACGGTACTGTGGCAAGTGCCAAGGTCATTACTGATCGTGACACGGGACGCAGCAAAGGTTTTGGCTTTGTCGAGTTTGAAAACGACGACGAAGGCAAAGCAGCCGAAAAAGCCCTCAATGGCAGTGATCTTGGTGGCCGTAGCATTACGGTTAACGAAGCACGTCCTAAAGAGGATCGCCCACGACGCGACTTCGGTGGCGGTGGCGGCGGTGGCTACGGCGGCCAACGCAACAGCTGGTAATTTTACGTTATCCGGCAAAAGTAAAAGACTCCCGTTTTACGGGAGTCTTTTTAATAGCACAATTAACCTACTTTTATAACAACTTTGCCTTTTGGGTGGCCAGTTTCCAGGCGAACAAAAGCCGCAGAGGCCTGCTCTAGGCTAAATTCCTGGTCTATCTGTGGCTTAATGGCTCCGGCGTTTATCACTTCCGTTAGGCGATTTAGGCTGCCGGTATTCACTTTGGTACTCTGATAGAGAGCCTTAACACCATAACTGCCCGCAACTTGATCGTTCGGCTGTTGGTTCATAGAAATAATCGCACCTCCCCTCTTGAGCACCTTGAGTGATCGGTCGTACGTATCGCCGCCTATAGTATCAAACACGGCATCATAATCATGCAATACATCTTCAAATTTTTGTTTCTCGTAATCAACTACTTCGTCGGCACCTAGCCTGGTCACAAAATCTCTGTCTGCCTCTGTGACAGCCGTAGCTACATAAGCGCCCAGGTACTTGGCATACTGAATAGCAACTGACCCAATACCACCCGCGCCCCCGTGTATTACTATTTTCTGACCACGTGCCAACTGCAGCGCGTCAAGCGCCTGTACGGCGCTGACTCCAACCAATACCAAAGCGGCTGCTTCCGGAAAACTTAGGTTCTGTGGTTTACGAGCAATGCTGGCATTATTAACGGCAGCGTACTCGGCTAGCGCTCCGGAGCCCCCATTTAATACAAGCGCCGAACCGTACACTTCGTCACCAGGCTTGAACCCCGCAGTTTCATCTGTGACCTCGCGTACTATTCCTGAAAAGTCAGCGCCAATCGTGACCGGAAAGGTCAGGGGGATAGCGTCTTTCATATAGCCGGCTCTGAGCTTCCAATCAAA
>JAICHO010000025.1 GCA_025924835.1 Candidatus Saccharimonadota bacterium
CACAAAACAGAACGAGGTAAGCGAAGACGCTAAACTCCGTGCGAAGTACGCGCACGGAGTTTAATATGCCGAGACACTGCTAATCATGGGTTATCTTCAAGAACAACGGATCCCAAAAAGGTGTATGTAGGTAGTCCTTAGCACGGAACGGGCTGGCCGTTATAGGTACAAACCGATTGCCCACTTGACGTCGCAGTACACGAGCCACTTGTTGACGTGTACGTATAGCCATTAACGGTGCAGGTTGACGTTCCGTTTGCTCCGCTGGTACCGGAAGAACCAGTAATTGTAGTGGTGGACGTATTGGTTACAGGCGCTGTAGCGGGTGAACTGGCGCTGCAGGTACCATTAGTGCTAGTGTAGGTTACGCCATTGACGGTACAGACAGCCGAAGCACCGGTATTGGTATAGCTGGATCGGGTTTGAGTTGTAGCGGTCGGGAATGTGGGTGCCGGTGTTGCAAATGGCCAATAATATGCATTACTGACACGCAAAGCCGCTGCCCCAATTACAGCCACCACAACTACAATCGCAACCATAAGTACAGGGGTGGTACCCTCCTGTCTTTTAAAGAGCTTCATTTAATAAATCCTTTCTATTTTGCTTATGCCTTAATTTCTATTGTAGATTAACAGCTTATTTCCCTGCTTGTCAAGATTAGCCGGGAAGGTAGGTTATAGATTTTATCCCTGTTTTTTGCTATAATTTAGCGTCAACTATGCATGATGTTATACGGGTACAGGGAGCACGGGAGCATAATCTTAAAAACGTGGATGTTGAAATTCCACGCAATAAACTGGTGGTTATTACCGGTTTGTCGGGATCGGGTAAGTCGTCACTGGCTTTTGACACTATTTATGCCGAAGGTCAGCGGCGTTACGTAGAAAGTCTAAGTGCCTATGCGCGTCAGTTTTTGGGCCTTATGGAAAAACCCGATGTGGACCAAATTGACGGCCTCAGCCCGGCTATTTCTATTGACCAAAAATCTACGTCCCGCAACCCGCGCAGCACCGTGGCTACCGTAACTGAGATATATGATTATCTTCGCCTCTTATTCGCGCGTATTGGTATCCCCCATTGTCCAATTTGCGGCAAACCGGTTACGCGCCAGACCAGCCAGGCAATTACAGATAAGGTAGCAGCACTACCGGCTGGTGCCAGATTAATGGTTCTGGCACCGGTAGTGACTGATAAAAAAGGTGCCTTTGAGCATATACCCGAGCAGTACATGCGTGCCGGTTTTGCCCGAGCGCGGGTTGACGGTGTGGTATATGCCCTGGACGAATTCCCAGAACTAGACAAAAACTATAAACACACGATTGAAATCGTAGCCGATCGGGTAGTAAATGATGAGCCCAGCCGCGGACGCCTTACGCAGTCCATAGAACAAGCATTAGAATTGGCCGACGGCCGGTTGACCGTATTAAATGCGGATACAAACGAAGAACATACCTACAGCTTGATGTATGCCTGCCCCGATCACCCAGACGTGGCTATACCAGAGCTGGAGCCGCGCACATTTAGCTTTAACAGCCCACATGGTGCCTGTCCAGTCTGTACCGGCCTGGGTTCCCGGCTGGAAGTTGACCCTGAACTGGTTATCCCTAATGGCAGATTAACCATTGCTGAGGGCGCGATCAGGCCTTTCAATCGAGTGTCGGTTGACGCGTGGTATATGAAAAAAATGCAAGCCGTCGCCGACCGCTATCACTTTAGCTTGCATGCTCCCACCAGTGAATTGAGCCCCGAAAACCTTAATCGGATCTTGTACGGTACTGGCAATGAAAAGTACCGCGTATCTTTGGGGTTAGGCCGATCGTTTGAAACGACGTACGAGGGGGTTATATCTAATCTGCAACGTCGTCACAAAGAAACGGAAAGCGACTTTATGCGCCGGGATATAGAGCGGTTTATGCGTGAAAAACCCTGCCGTGAGTGTAAAGGACTGCGCCTAAAACCAGAAGTGTTAGCGGTGACAGTAGCGGACCACTCTATTATGGATATTTGTCAGTTTTCCATTGACGACGCCATCACGTTTTTTAACAACATCAAATTTACCGACAAAGAGCAACAAATCGCCAGACAGGTCATAAAAGAAATCTGCGCCCGGCTAACGTTTATGCAGGACGTGGGCTTGAATTATCTTAATCTGTTGCGTAGCGCGGTTACATTATCCGGCGGCGAAGCCCAGCGTATCCGGCTGGCTACTCAAATCGGTTCCGGGCTGCAGGGAGTCCTCTATGTTTTAGACGAACCAAGTATTGGGTTGCATCAGCGCGATAACGAACGGCTAATTACCACGCTTAAACACCTGCGTGATCTGGGTAACACCGTATTAGTGGTTGAACATGACGAAGACACTATCCGAACAGCCGACTATTTGCTGGATATCGGCCCGGGTGCCGGTATTCACGGCGGCCACATTATTGCTGCTGGTACTCCAGCCGAAGTCGCTAAGACACCCGCCAGTATTACTGGCCAATATCTGCAAGGCAAAAAACAAATAGCTGTGCCCAAAAAACGACGCCAGGGCAACGGCAAGGCACTAGTTATTAAAGGTGCCCGTGAAAACAACCTAAAAAACATCACTGTAGAAATACCACTTGGTAAGTTGGTCGTGGTCAGTGGTGTATCCGGATCCGGTAAGTCGTCGCTCATTAATGATATTTTGGCCAAGGAACTCTCGGCTCGACTGATGCGCAGTAGCGAAGTTCCAGGGTCGCATGACGAGATCGAAGGCATCAAAGAATTGGACAAAGCCATCGTTATTGACCAGTCGCCGATCGGGCGCACTCCCCGTAGTAACCCGGCTACGTATACCGGTCTGTTTACGCCCATCCGTGAGCTGTTTGCCAGCGTCCCAGAAGCCAAGCTGCGAGGTTACAGTCCTGGGCGGTTCAGCTTTAATGTCCGAGGTGGTCGCTGCGAAAACTGTTCTGGTGACGGCATTATCAAGATAGAAATGCATTTTTTGCCTGATGTCTATGTCCCGTGCGAGGTTTGCAAAGGCAAGCGCTATAACCGCGAAGCGCTAGAAATCCATTACAAAGGCAAGACCATTAGCGATATCCTGGAAATGACTTGTGAGGCCGCATATGAGTTTTTTGAAAATATTCCTAGCATAGCCCGCAAATTACAGACCATAGTAGACGTGGGACTGGGCTATATTGCTTTGGGCCAGCCTGCCACGACGTTATCTGGCGGCGAAGCCCAACGCGTAAAATTGGCTACAGAGTTGTCACGTCGCCCGACCGGCCGTACGTTGTATATTCTTGACGAGCCAACCACCGGTCTGCATATGGCGGATGTCGATAAATTGCTCACTGTTTTACACGCCCTGGTTGATACCGGCAACAGCATGATTATCATTGAGCATAATCTGGATATAATCAAAAACGCCGACTGGCTGATAGACATGGGCCCAGAGGGAGGTGCCAATGGTGGTCGTATAATTGCCGAAGGCACTCCAGAAAAAATTGCTCATGAACAGGCAAGCTACACTGGACATTTTCTCTCAAAAATGTTATAATGTTTTAATGACAGATAATGGTCCAAATCGTGTCCAAAATATTGCTGAATATAAAATTGATCCCTTACTGCATGCTTTTTATGTGCTTCAACATCCAGAAGAAGCTCGCCCATATCGACCACAATTTGATCAGTTTGGCAGACTTGAATCACGTGGGCCATGGGAAAAAGTACTAGTAGATCCAGGGCTACCACTAGAACAACGCGAGGAGTATATTAAAGACAAGTTTTTGCCTTTTGTTGAGGCGTTACGTCTTGGAGCTTCTGAGGACCCATACGAAGAACTTGTTAGATTTTGTAATACTTTTGTGCAAATGGAGTTCGTTTCAGAATATGCTAACCCACAGGACTTTGACGCTCGTAATTTTTTGCCTCCCAAAGAAGTTATAGATGCCATGGCAAAGCAGTGGTCCGAATCACCCCGTTCAAGCTGCCCACCGCTTATAGATTATTTGGCAACATTCAGGGTATAGAAAGTTGATAGTCGTACATTAATTAGATTTGAACCTAGCTAATAATCTGTGCCGTAATTCTTTGTCTGTAAGTAGATGTAAGATCATTGGACTAAAAGTAAAAACCATGGCGATGCCTACAATAGGTAATAGATATTTATCTATATTAGGGATTTTGCTGCCGAGCCAGTGCCCCAACAGTACAATGCCGCCGCCCCACAAAACAGCCCCTGCGGCATTGAATATACGGAATCGTAACTTTGGCATATCTCCAATCCCGGCAATTATGGGCGCAAAGGTTCTGACTACAGGCACAAACCGCGACAGTAGAACCGTTTTACCACCGTGTTTTTCGTAAAACACCTCCGATTTTTCCAAGTATTCCTGGCGGAATAATACACCGTCTCTCTTTCTAAACAGCCGTTTACCAAACTTTTGGCCAATGTGATAGCCGACTTCGTATCCGGCAATAGCCGCCAGTATCACTATCAGTAATAAACCCAGGAGTGGCAGCTTGCCTTGAGCCGCAAAGAAACCGGCAGTAAACAATAGCGTATCGCCTGGTAGAAAAAATCCGGCCAGCAAACCTGACTCGGCAAAAATAATAACGCCGACTAACAGTAGGCCGCCACTTTCAATTAAATGCGTGACTTCAAACATATCTTATAAGATTACCGGTTTTTTGCTATAATAGGAAAGATTTTTGAATTTACTTTAAGGGAGAATCATGTCAAACGATACTATTGAGATGGATTTACAAGAGCGGACCGTGATCCGTAAAGGCCTCCAGGGTTTGCGGGCATCGGGCATGGTGCCGGCGGTGATTCATGACCACGGCAAGCAGTCTATTCATGTAATGGGTAGCTTTATCCAGCTTAATAAGGCGTTTGCGAGCGCGGGCAAACACCATCCCGTGCAGCTTTCGGTAGGTTCCAAAAAGCACCTGGCAATGATAAAAGACGTAGACTACGAACCGGCCAAGCACATTATGCGCCACGTAGTTTTCCAGGCTATTAAGCAAGACGAAGAAGTAGAAGCGGAGGTCCCAATTGTCTTTAAGGACACTGAGATCCCAGCCGAAAAACTAAGCTTGCTAGTTCTGAAGCAACTAGACCGTGTACAGGTCAAGGCGCTCCCCGGCAATTTGCCGGATGAGCTGATAGTCGATCCCAGCTCCTTAACTGACGTCGGTGATCACCTCACCGTCGCCAACTTGCAAATACCTGATGGAGTCATCCTACTCACAGACCCTATAATCCAAATTGCTATTGTTGAACAGCCTGCCGACCAAATTGCCGCTGCCGACGCTGCGGCCGCTGATCTTGCTGCCGACGCCGACCAACCTGAAGCAGAGGGCATTCCTGCCGAGCACGGTGAGGACACTCCTCAGGACACCCAAGCCCCCGAGGACCAACCTGGCGGCAAGAAACAGTTCGAACCCAAGGGCGAGTAGCCAAAATGAGGGAACCGAGATAGGTTCCCTCATCGCGCGGGCAAAATGGAATACATTTTGTCCGGCTGCTCCTTCCTGAAAATAGGAAATAAAAAGTCCCGGGAGACCCAGGACTTTTTATAAATTTTTAAGCTGTACACTAGCCTGTTTTAAGTTCTTTTGTACTCCGTGCCGTCGCGATTTCGCGTTAAAAAACCGTAGTCAACCAAGGACCGGCGCAGCAGAGGCCAATCGGAAAACGTGTGCCATCGCTTTAAAATTTCATTAACTTCTCGCTCGTGATAAACCTTGTCTGTTTCAAATTTTTCGGCCAGGTAGGCAATAACCTGCTGCTTTAGTTCATGTTTGGCTGGCCATTGGCTAACACGCCCATCGGCATCCAAAAATTGTTTCACCCTATTCCTCCAAAAAACCACCGGATTGATGTGTCCAGAGCCTGGCATACAGTCCATTATGCTTAAGCAGTTGGCTGTGGCTGCCTTGCTCGATGATCTTGCCTTCGTCCAGGACCACAATCCTGTCCATTCTTTGGATGGTACTTAGGCGGTGGGCTATAACTAAAGCCGTTTTGTCTTTCATAAGCTCAAGCAGTGCCGCTTGAATGTATTTTTCGCTTTCGCTGTCTAATGCGCTGGTGGCTTCGTCAAGTACCAGGATCGGAGCGTTTTTGAGTATGGCCCTGGCAATTGCCACGCGTTGCCGTTGACCGCCGGAGAGTTTAATGCCACGTTCACCCACTATGGTTTCGTAGCCTCCGGGTAGCGCCTCAATAAAACTGTCGGCATGCGCGAGCTTGGCAGCTTGTATTACCTCCTCAATAGGAGCCCCTGGTTGGCCATAGACAATGTTTTCACGGATGGAACGGTGGAACAGCAGGGGTTCCTGAGGCACGTAGCCGATATTTTGGCGCAAGCTGACCTGCGTTACGGTCGCAATATTCTGGCCGTCAATGGTAATTTGACCTGATTGGATATCCTCAAGACGCAACAATAATCGTGTCAAGGTAGTTTTGCCACCACCACTCGGGCCTACGAGTCCGACTTTCTCGCCCGGTTCAATTGACAGATTAATGCCATCAAACACCTCCTGTTTGCCCTGCTTTTCAACATATTGGAAGTGTACGTCCTTGAGTTCTATCTGGCCCTTGCTCACAACAAGGCTCAAGGCGCCTGGATCGTCATTGATCTCTGTTTTCTCAAGTAATATTTGCGTCATAGGCGAAGCTTGCAAAAAGGACTCTTCTATTTGGCGAGTAAGGGTATTGATATCAAACAGCCTGACGAGCAGGGTAAATGTATAAGTAAATGCGAATATGCCAATAGCTAGCACCTGCGGATTATGCAACGAAATAACGCGTATCAATACTATCAAAAGTATAAGCATCGCTAGCAACGCACCTGCCCGGTCGTTGCCGCTAATTCCTGCCCGCCGCCAGTCTTTGATTCGCAGCTCTCGCAGAGTTTGACTTAAGCGGTTATTCTGAGCCATTTCCCGCTGTTCCGCGGCGAACATTTTCACGGTCTGGGCATTGACAATGCTGTCGGACATATGGGCGGTGAGGTGTTTGCTGGCAATAAGCCGTATATTTCTGAGCTCACCACGCGTCCTACTCTCCAGGTAAGCCCAGCTTAGTGTGAGAGTAACTACTGACACTAAAAACAGACCCAACTGCCAAGAACTAAGGCTGACAATAATTAATCCGGACACCAAAGTTGCCAGCAGTGAAATACCTGTTGTCATGACGGCGTTCGCGAGCGTGAGATAAGCATTAACAAAGTCCAATGCGTCAGATATTAATTTGCCACTAACTTGGTTTGTGTGAAAACCGACACTGCGTGTCATCAGGTGGTCAAAAACCTTCTGGTTCAGGTCATTCATGGTTTTTGCTTGCAGTTTCATGAGATTGATAAATCCGATCCGGTTGGCAATGATACCCAGTATCGCAACAATAATTAACTGCGTAAGTTGATGTGAAAAATTACTGCTGTGCGCCGCGATACTGCCTAACGCCTGGCCAGCAAAGTAGGGTACACCAACATTGGTCAGCATGGCCGAGACGGGTGTTAGGATAGATAAAAGTGCATGTTTGCGGTATTTTAAAGACGCGTGCAAATAAAAGCCCAAACTTTCGCGCAAATATGCCTTGCGCTTAACCATCAGTATCAATTCCTTCATTTATAAAACCACCGGATTGATGTGCCCACAGTTTGGCGTACAAACCTTGGTTTTCCAGCAGTTGTTTATGGCTGCCTTGCTCGACAATTTTGCCCTGATCGAGCACCACAATCCGATCCATACGCTGAATAGTGCTTAGCCGATGCGCGATCACCAGGGCGGTTTTGTCCTTCATTAACTCCCACAAGGCGTCCTGGACTAATCTTTCGCTTTCACTATCCAGCGCGCTGGTGGCTTCGTCTAGCACCAGAATGGGCGCGTCCTTAAGCATTGCCCGTGCGATTGCCACCCGTTGCCGCTGACCGCCGGACAGTTTAACGCCGCGTTCCCCAACCAACGTTTCATAACCGTTCGGCAAAGTTTCTATAAATTCATGAGCATGAGCTTTGCGGGCAGTGGCCTCTATTTCTGTTGGGCTAGGTGTTTTACTACCATAGCCGATGTTTTCCGCCAGGCTGCGATGAAACAATAACGGCTCCTGGGGTACGTATCCGACAAAACGATGTAAATCACTTTGTTTTATGGCTGCGATATCCTGGTTATCAATAGTAATGACGCCGCCATCAACATCATGAAAACGTAACAACAATCGGGTAATTGTAGTCTTGCCGCCGCCGCTTGGCCCCACAAGCCCCACATGTTCGCCGGCACCAATTTTTAAATTAAAGTTGTCAAATAACGAAGCTTTATTATTTTGATCAGGGTAATGAAACGTTACGTTTTTAAATTCAACGATACCGGCACTCATGCGCGCTTCCTCGGGTACCGGCGGGTCATTCACGTGTGGTTTTCGCTCCAGCAGCCCGGTCATCTCCTGAGCGTCGCCTATGAGACCTTCCATTTGTCTTACGAAGAGCCCTGATTTATTGATACTGTCTATAATTCGCAGTACATAGACTTCGAATAACAAAAATATCGCTACGTTGATTTGTCCGTGCTGGACAGCGTGGACACCGCCTATGAGTACTATCATTTGCAGAATAGAACAGATGATTTGAACGGCAAACTGATTGCGAATCGCCACATCCCAGCTTTTTATGTATCGTCTCGCCCGTTCCTGGTTCGTATGATTATACCGATGTAATTCTTCGTGTTCGTTCGCAAAGGTTTTTATAGTTATAACGTTTGTTACGGCATCCGCCAGTTCGCCGGTTTGCTGCGTATCTTTGGCGACAGCAAAGCGCCGTATGGGCATACGCTTAATTCCTAAGTAGCTGACAACGATAATTGCTATGATCCAAAGCACGGTAACCAGTAGGCCAATAACCCAGTTATAAAAAATCATCACTCCCAGCGAGATAACCACAGTACAAAACTGGCCCAAAATATCCAGAAAGAAAACTGTGTGAAACAGCTCGTAGGATCTAACGAACCGATTAGCCTGTGCAACCAGTGAACCACCAAAATTATCCGTAAAAAAACTGTAGTCCTGACTAAGTAAATGCCTAAAATTAACATTATGCATATCTTGGCCAATCCTCGAAACCAAAGGCTTGCTCAGGTAATTATCGCCAATGTAATACACAACAGCCCCACCTATTAGACTCAATCCCGCTAAGATCAAATAACTGGCGCTAACAGGGCGACCGGCTGCTAGCTGGCCAACAGACTTGGCAATAAACAACGGACTCACCACGTACATTAAAACGGCGGCTGGCCCCAGCAAAAACCCGCCTGCCGCCAACCAAGGCCATTTGCGCCAGTACGACAAATAAATTTTCATGGTTTTCAGACCGGTCGACATAGGTTACATTCTAACAGTTACTGCTAGGTATTATTTATAGCCCTCAGCTTGTTTGCTAAACATTTCATAGTACAAGCCCTTTTTATTCATAAGCTCGTGATGATTCCCGGTCTCTATAACCTTTCCTTGGTCTAAGACAATGATGCGGTTTGCCCGCCGCACGGTGCTAAACCTATGACTTACGATGAGAGCTGTTTTATCCTTGTAATGTTCGAAAATATTATTGAAAATATCATATTCAGCCTTGGCGTCAATGGCCGATGTTGGTTCGTCTAAAATTATCATGTTTGCATTGCGATAAAATGCCCGAGCAAGGGCGACACGTTGCCACTGACCGCCACTTGGTTCGATGCCTTTTATAAAGCTACTGTCGAGCACCGTTTCCCAGCCGTGCTCGTAACTTTTGACCATCTCATCCACACTGCCAAACACACTGGCTTTTTTAAGTAATTTTTGGTCGGTTTTTTGATTGGAACGGCCAATCTCTATATTTTCTGCAATATTTAACGGATATTGGTTAAAATCTTGAAACAACGTAGCCAGCTGCTCGTACCATGATTCTATAGCGATTTCTTGCAAGTCATGACCATTAATAAGGATTTTGCCTTCGGTGGGACGATAAAACCGCAGGAGTAGTTTAATCAGTGTGCTTTTGCCCGCACCATTTTCGCCCACCAAAGCGACGTGTTCGCCGGATTTAATCTCGATATTAAGATGTTCAAAAACAGCCTTTTCTTGACCGGGATATGTAAAAGACACATTTTGGAATAATATGGTAGGCGTTTTGTTTTTGGGCAACTGTGTTGCGTCTTCCGCATCGAATATACTTGGCTGCGAGTCGACAATCGTAAAATAACTGCTTGCAAACAACAAGCTTTCTTGCATTCTGGATAAAGTACCAAAGATGGTATTAAGCGCACCACCAATCCTAAGTAATGCTCCCGTCAAAAAGAAATAGCGTTCCAGGGATATGGCTCGGGCCAGCAGCTGTCTAAGCACGATTATTGAACCCACAGCTGTGCCCGCAACTTCCAGGGCTTTCGTAGGTACAAGTGATTTACTAGCATTTTTATAGCGGGCTTCCTGCTCGTCATAAAACTCACTATTCATACGATCAATTTTGCGGAGTATAAAGTTAGAAGCCTGTGAACTACGAAGTTCCATCTGGCCTTTAGCTTGTCTAACTATGTATTCCAGCCCCCAAAAAATGTGTCTAAAATCACCCTTACTGTCCCAGACGAACCATTGCATTTTTGCCATACGACTTTCGCCAATTAATGTCGGAACCAGGAATATGGCAATAACCGGCACTAGCCACCAGGTAATTTGGGATACTACTGCGGTGATAGCAATAAATCGCATAACGCCATATAACAAATCCAGGCATATGTCGGACAAATTGGGCAATTGCCAAATATAGGCGCCACTTACTTTGTTCAGCTGGTTTCTGAAGGATGACTCATAAAATTTTGCCAAATCCAGACTGCAAAGTGCACCTAGGTATGTATTAATTGTCCAGCGTACAAATGCAAAATAGAGCGTTCGTTTGAAATAGTTCATAGCCAGGAAGCCTAAGGTCGCTAAAAATCCGGCAAAGACATCTATCCATAACCAAAGCCAGATGTAATCAGTTTTACCGCTAGTTACAAAAGCAGCAACTAAAGCTCCGAGTTTGGCGGTCGAATATATAGACAAAAGCATACCCGAAATTTCCAAACCTGCTCCCGCAAAATAACCCATTACGGCACTTGGACGTATGTGCCATGCAACGCCAAGTATGCGGCTGCAAATGCCAACCCTGCGTTTTAAGGACAAGGTTATGTCGGCAGAATCATTCATCCAGGAATCCTCCGGATTGACGGTTCCATAAGTCGGCATACGTACCACCGGCGCGGATTAGCTCCTTGTGACTACCTTCTTCTACTATTTTGCCCTCATCCATGACTAATATTCTGTCCATTTTTTGGACAGTGCTTAGGCGGTGGGCAATGACTATGGCTGTGCGGCCTTCCATAAGCTTCCAGAGCGCGTCCTGAATCAGTTCTTCGCTCTCGCTGTCCAGGGCGCTTGTTGCCTCATCCAGTAACAAAATGGGGGCGTTCTTAATCATGGCCCGCGCGATTGCCACCCGTTGCCGCTGGCCGCCGGACAGTTTAACACCGCGTTCACCAACCAGCGTTTCATAGCCTTGGGGCAGCTTTTCTATGAATTCGTGCGCATGGGCCATCTTAGCGATTGCCTCTATTTCTTGACGACTAACCTCACTGGCTCCGTAGGAGATGTTTTCTGCCAGGCTGCGGTGGAACAGCATCGGTTCCTGGGGAACATAGGTAATATGACTGCGCAAATCATCCTGGGTGATTTTAGTAATATCCTGGCCGTCAATTAATATTTTTCCACTATCAATATCAGAAAAGCGTAACATCAGCTTGGTCAGCGTGGTCTTGCCGGAACCGGAACGCCCAACCAGACCCACTTTTTCGCCGGCTTTAATACGCAAGCTTAAGCTCTTGAATAAAGCTTCGGTATTTTCAGAATGCGTAAAATTCATGCTTTCTACCGCAATCGACCCGCGGATGATTTTAACCGGCTCGGGATGCTCGGGATCCTTAATATCTGGCTTGATCTGCAGTATTTCCACCATATCACTGGCATCACCTAGGCCGCGGTTGAACTGACGCAGCACGTTTTGGAATTCCCAGAGCCGTTCACCGATTTGAGCCGTATAGCTGACAATCAAAAACAGGGTAGCGATGTTAGCTTTAAACACCCCGGCCCCCAGTATCGCAATCACCAGAGCGCTAACACCTATGGTTGAAGTTATCATGCTTGAATATGTTTCACGGATCATGGTGGCGCGCATCGATGCGAGTCCAGTGTTACGGGTATGGCTTAATACCTGCCAGTAACGCCGCTTCTCATAGTCGGCGGCCGCGAAACTTTTGACGGCAGTAACATTGGTAATGCTATCGGCCAGATAACCGGTTTGATCACTCTGGGCCTGTGCTTCTATGGTATTGGCATCACGAACAGGCTTAGAAAAATGTACGGTGCCGATGATGTATATAACAGAGAGCGTTATAAGCGTCACCGCATACAATGGAACGCGTGGCGCCAATATGACTATGGTGGCAATCATGGCAACAAACAGCGTGTACAGGTTAAACACGGTCGCATCGGCAATCCGTATGTAGGCACCTGTCAATTTATTGGCCTGGGAAACCAGCGAGCCGGCAAAGCGATTAGCATGGAAACCGGCGCTCATGTTCATAAGATGATCAAAAGTACGCTTGGCCAAATCCCGGGTCATTTGCAGTTCCAGATTCCAGATCAACCATACGTTTAGACGCCATCCGGCGACACCACTCATAAATGTAGCGATGCCATACACGATAATATAAGGTCCAAAACTACCCCATAAATTGTGTGCGTCATAGCTTTTCTGGCTTATTTTTTGCAGTACCAGTGCCATAATGTACGGTTGCACAAAACTCATCACGATTACCGTGACGGGTACGAATATAATAAGCGGGATCAAAAAGCGCTTGTATGCGGTGGCATGATGCCAAAACAGACTAATCGTCTTTTTGTTGGTTGAATTAAATTTCTTCATAGGTACGAGCCTCCTGCCCGTACGGGATTGTTAAGTCAAATTGTAGTGAGTTTGTTTTAGGGGTTTTGAACGGCCGGGTTAACGTGCCACGGGGGCGGTGTTAGTAATGCCGATATATGTAGTTGTTGAGACCATGGTAAGCGCCGCCCTTTCCGTTAATTTGTAAAGATTTGTACATTATACCACTTATGTCAAACGCTTGTCTAATTTTGATGGTTTTATCTGTTATGCGTGTAGAATAATTAATTATGGAAACGTTCCCGGCCCAACCGCCCGAAAAATCGCCAGAAGTACATATTGATGATGACGATGATGATTCACCAGAATCCAAGGCCGAAAGAAAAAGCAACCGCAAAGAAACCACTACCCGATCCGTAGAATCAGAAAACAAAAAAGATCCCGACACACAAGACAGAAAAAGGCCGGAAAAGCCCAAAAATAATGACGGCGAAATACCTTTGGAGGCACTGGCCGACGACGAACTAAAAATGGTGGCCCAGCAGTATTTGGATGATAGAACCGAAGCCCTAAAAGCCGAACTCGCTGGTGTACCCGCCCAATCACCCGAAGAAGCGGCTGCCCTGGCGAATGCCGCCTTGTTGGAAACAATTGAAGCCAAACTCTCAGGTGGTGAAACGGCCGACGAGGAAACCTTAAAAGATGCGGTTGCTGAAACCGCTCAAGAGCTGGGCATTGAACTGCCGGACAAGACCGAAGATACCACTGAGCAGGGACAAGAAAACCAAACCGAAACAGCACCTGAAAATAACGGATCCGATACCGAAGATGATGACGATCAACAAACGGCCGTGCCGACCACGGCTACTAACACTGCTACTGGCTCACCACCGCCTCATGCTGCTGCGCCAGCAGGCTCAGCAACACCAGTTGCCCCCGGGCCTTCGCCCACAGTCGCACCAGGCGGAGGTGCTGGCGGCGCCGGCGGTCCGCCGCTGACACCAAGCCACGGCTACTACGGCGGGATACCACATATTCCTAACTATAACGTTCCAGTCGGTGCGTCCCCGAACGGGTCGCTGCCTAGCCCGCCCAATACACCGGAACAACACGTCATTATCAAACATAATGCTGCCGCACCGTATCTGCTGTTGGGTTATTTGATCGGACGTCGCCGCGGGCGGATCAAGACAGAAGAAAAACTACTGCCTATTCAGCACAAGTTGGAAAAGGAAGTAACAGACTTGCACAAAAAAATCGCTGGCAGCGAAGAAAAAATCAGGAGCTTGGCCAGGGAAAAGGCCGCGGTTAAGCCGGCTATAGCCGAAAAGATCGCGGAACGCCTGGAACGAAAACACAAACGTATGGCCGAAGCCAGTGAAATACCGGCGGCCGAAAAGCTTCCCAAGCCCGAAGATTTAGGCAAACTGGCTATAAAGCCGGAACGTTCCGAACCGGTGCCCATGCTAGCTGAACTGGAAAAACCTAAACGCCCGGAACCTCTAAAAGCCCCGGAGCGGCCAAAGACGCCAGAGCATATGACCGTAGCGGAACTGTTAATCATTGCCGAACATATCCCTGCCGAGTACGGCAGCGTCAAAAAATTATATGAAACGCACATTATAGACGAAGAAGGATTGCGCCAGGTAGCCAAAGCGTACTTACGCGGCGAACGGTACGAAAAAGTAATCCGCGAAAATCGTAAAATGCCCGAAACGGATTTTACTGACAGCCCAGAAAAAGACCCCAGATTTTCCCAATCATCTGCTAGCTATGACTCGGCTGATCCCGCTTCTGCCAGTACGCACAAGGGGTCATGGACAGCTGATCCGACTACCAACCGGCAACCCCCTCAGGCGGTTTCCACGTCCAAAGACCGTAAAGACACTGCCAGACCGGCAGTCACCACTCAGACCGTGCTGATAGTGGCGGTTGTAATCGCGGCAGTCGCACTGATCTTATTTATCTTGCGCTAGCACTCCGTTGGCATTTAGAATAGAGCGGTGGAAAAAATAATTTTGTATTATAAATTCGTGCCGGTGCCCGATCCGGAGACGGTCATGTTTTGGCAGCGTAATTTGTGCGAGCGGCTGGGTTTAAAGGGCCGGATTATTATTTCTGAACAAGGCATAAACGGAACCGTTGGCGGCCCGATGGAGGATGTCAAAATGTACATTCGCGATATGAACAGGCATCCACTGTTTAAGAAGATACAATATAAATGGAGCGACGGCTCAGCCAATGATTTTCCGCGCCTAAGTGTTAAAGTGCGATCGGAATTGGTGACACTAGCGCCCGGCGAACAGTTTGATGTGTTTAACAGCACCAAGGGCCTAAAGCCCAAAGCCTGGCATGAATATTTAGAAAAACATCCCGACGCCGTTATATTGGACGCCCGCAACGACTATGAAAGCGATATCGGCGCGTTTAAAGGCAGTCATGTCATTAAGCCCAAAATCAAAAATTTCCGCGATATCAAACCGGAGCTAAACAAGTTACCCAAAGATCAGCCGATTTTGACATATTGTACCGGAGATATCCGTTGTGAATACCTGAGTGCCTATATGAAACACAAAGGTTTTAATGAGGTGTATCACCTGGACGGCGGTATCGTAAAATACGGCCAAGAATATAAGGATCAAGGCCATTGGGAAGGCAAGTGTTTTGTGTTTGACGATCGCATGAAGCTGGCTTTTTCAGATGAGTCAAAGGATATCGGTACGTGCGTCCATTGCGGCCATAAAACCAGTGAGCACATCAACTGTGCCGACAAAAGCTGCAACCGGCTCATACTAGCATGTAAAAATTGTGCTGCTAAAACTGCTTTTTGTGAACAACACACCTCGGTAGTAGTATAGGCTCTATGCAAATAAGCGCAGAGGTAATAGTAGAAGCAATTGGTCCTTGTACACAAAATGTGGATGACTGCGAGATAATGAGGGCGGCTATAGCGCTGCAAGATGCTAAATCTAGCGAGCGATCTAATTCACTTCGTGAGGAACTGGCAAAAGCAGCCTGTACTAGCTGTCGTGCGGCCTACATGTCCGATGTTAAAATAGATTTGTGAATAGCAGTTTGGAGAAAAAGTTAGCTGATTTACCCAAAACACCTGGTGTGTATTTTCATAAGAATAAGCAGGGTGAGATTATTTATATTGGCAAGGCTGCGATATTGCGGAACCGCGTCCGCCAGTATTTTCAGAAAAGTCGTAACCGTGATCCTAAAACCGACGCGCTGGTCGCGGAAATTGCTGACGTGGAATGGACAGAAGTTGAGACGGAACTGGACGCCTTATTTTTAGAGGCGGAATTAATCCGGCGTTACTTGCCGCCTTACAATATTTTGCTGCGCGACGACAAAAGTCTGAGCTACGTCAGAATTAACTACTCTGACGCTCATCCGACGGTGATTTTAACACGACGGCCCCTGGACGACGGCGCCAAATATTTTGGGCCGTATTATAGCGCGCTGGCAGTTAAACGAGCCTTGAAGTATCTTCGCAAAGTGTTCCCTTACTCTACCCATTACCGCGAAATACCCAAACGTGCTTGTCTGCAATACCACATCGGTCTTTGCCCTGGGATAGAAGCAGGAAAGACCGATATAAAGGAATACCGCGAAAATCTAAAAAAACTCATACAGTACCTTAAAGGTGAACGGGTTCAGGTCATGCGCGAAATTGAACGTGAGATGAAACAAGCCGCTAAACAAAATAATTTTGAGGCCGCCGCCGTACACAGGAACCAACTATTCGCACTTAGGGGCCTAAGCCGTCAAATTGTGTTTTCTGATCGGGAATTTTTGGACATCAGTAAAGACAAGGGGTTGAGCGAGCTGACGGATTTACTGGGGCTGCAAGCGATACCAAGACGAATCGAGGGCTATGATATCAGCCACATGCAGGGCACGGA
>JAICHO010000026.1 GCA_025924835.1 Candidatus Saccharimonadota bacterium
TATGGCTAATCTTAGTGCAAAGTTGGTGTCCGAATCAGCGCCACCTTTAGCGGCCACAGCAATGGCGTTTCCCAATCGGGTAAACACGGCGCTACGGGCTGCATCCTTGGCGCCCTTTTGCCGCTTGATTGTTGACCACTTACTATGTCCAGACATGTACTACTCCAGGGTTGATTCTGAGGTTATTATAACACGTTTTTTCTCTGTTACGCGCCAAAGTACCGTTACAAAAATAACGATGCAGCTGTACAGAAATAACATAGTCGCCAGTGATAACTGACGTTCAATCAAAGCATGAGGTATGCGCGCTAATACTTGTATCAGATCAAGCATATAGGTAAGTAAAATCCGGGCTGGCCAGGCAATGATCCCACCAAAAATTGGCAGCAACATACCGCCAAGCCCCGCCAGTAATGCCAGTAGCATTCCCAACGGCACTAACGGCACGATAAGCAAATTAGCCACAAGAGCAATCAATGAAATCTGGTGAAATATATATAAAACAAAGGGTATCGTCATCAATAGAGCGCAAAGACTCTCTGTTAAAAGTGCCGTCAAAGCTCTGGGTTCCTTGTCCTTTAATAAACGCCGATTAATCAACGGGGCAACCACCAGCACGCCAAAAAAGGCCAGGAATGATAAGTACCATCCGACATCACTCCAAATATACAGCGGATTCCACGCGGACGTTATGACTGCGGCCAAAGCTATAAGTAGTATTGGCCTAAACGTTCGGCCATAGTACCAGGCTAACAAACTCAATACGCTGACAATACCTGCCCTGACAATCGAGGCACTAAAGCCAGTCGTTAACAAAAACAACCCGACGAGCAAAAGTGAAATCACTGTTGTCTGATATTTGGACCGCTTGCGCAGCAAACGCCTGGCGGCGCCTATAATTATAGTCAGGTTATAGCCTGACACTGCGATAATGTGCGTCAGACCAACAGTTGAAAGCTGCTTGGTAATGATGTCGGGCAACGTGCTGCGCTGACCTATTAGCAAGCCCAGACCAAATGAAGCCAGCGGCTCCGGAAGCGCTGATTCCATACCTGCCACGTACTTGCGCCGCGTACTGTCTATAGGGGAACCACTACGTCCCAGAATTTTCAATTCCGCAAAGCTCATGCGTAGCTGGTGGCTCCCCCGGCTGGCGTATACTTTACCCTCTATCTGCACAATATCACCTTTATACACCGCCGGTTCTCCAAAACCAGCAATGAGCAACTGTCCGGGCAAGCGCGTGTCTGCCGGATTCTGTACATGCAAATGACTGGCGTCAAACGATAGCTCCTTACGGTCATCATATACGGCGTCGCTTTCTGCTTGTACGGTAGCTACGATGTGCTTGCCGTTTAATTGTTGAACCGGTTGCAGCTGCCGCATTACTACCCCTCCCCGCCACCAGCCTAGGACAAATCCAAATAGAAATACGCCGATTACGGACGGCAATCGTAACTTTCTGACTGAAATCAAAAAACATATAAGGACGCCCAGTGCTACCTCAGGAAACAGTGTTATGTTTGTGCGTGAAAAACCCAAACCGCCCAAAAAAGCCACCAAGCCAATGGTTATGACGGTAGTCCGCCGGAATTTAAATGACCGCCCAAACATACTGTGCATATAAACAGAAAAGGCAGATGTTGTACAAACATTTTGTAATAATTCCGCGCCCGTCATTCTGCGCATTAGAGGCAACATAGCGTACGCATGCTGCTTTTGTTATGCTGAACGCAGAGAGAGGAGATCTCTATGAATGCAGTGGATCTTATAATTATTGCGGGGTTGGCCCTGGCCATAGCCAGAGGACACAGGATAGGCATGTTGCGGCTTGTCTTGTCGTCCGGCGGTTTTATAACCGGTTTGTTGCTGGGCTCCTGGATCGCCAAACAAGCGGCACTTCACTTTAACAGCCCGCTTGTCAAATTACTGATCATCGTCCTGATTGAATTTGGAATGGCCACATTGCTGGCAACCATAGGCGAAATTGCAAGCCTCCGACTTCACCACCACGCCCTGCGGCTGCATCTGGGAAAAGTTAATCAACTGCTGGGCGCCGGACTGGAAATATTACTTACATTGGGCCTGGTATGGCTGGGCGCTTCGGCCTTAGCGAATGTCCAGAGCTATAATTTGGGACAAAGTGTCAGGCGTTCTTTCATTGTTCAAAGATTAGACGCTTCGCTCCCACAACCCCCCGATGTTTTGGCCCAACTAGAAAAAATAATAAGTCCCAACGGCTTCCCAAATGTTTTCCTGGGTTTGGAGCCTCAACACACCACCATCTCGCCCAATAACTCGGTCAACAATCAGGCAATCGTAGCAGCGGAACAATCCGTTGTCAAAATCCAGGGGGCGGGCTGTGGAGGCATAGTAAACGGATCCGGCTTTGTAGCCGCTAAAGATCTGGTGGTTACAAACGCTCACGTTGTGGCCGGAATACCAAACCCGCAGGTCGTAGACCGTCTCAAGACGTATCGGGCTACACCAATATTATTTGATCCCGACCTGGACATTGCAATTTTACGAGTAAATAACCTGCCCGATCCGGCGTTGCCGCTAACGGACAAGTCTTTACCGGACAAGGACGCGGCGGCCGTTTTAGGTTTTCCGGGTGGCGGACCTTTAATTGCGAACAATGCGGTTATTATTGACCGCATACGAGCGGCGGGTCGTAATATCTATAACCAAGGCGTCATAGTCCGGAATATTTATGAGCTCCAGTCCGATATTGAACCGGGCAATTCCGGCGGTCCGCTACTTAGTCCGGACGGTTCTGTAGCCGGCGTCGTCTTTGCTAAGTCACTCAGCCAAAATAACGTTGGTTACGCGTTAGTCATTGATCAAGTAAAGGCCCTCCTAAACCAAGCCGAGCAACAGGATGCCAAAGTCAGTACCGGTAGCTGTGCCCAGGATTAACTAGGATGACGTGTCCTATTCCAAGCCTGCTTTATTCCGAAGCTCATCTATTTTTTCGGAAGCTTCGGCCTTAGATAAATTATCAGGAATCGATTCATCAGTCTGTTGAGCCAGTGACTCAAGATGTGACTGCTGTGCCGGTGTAGCGGGATCATCACCTGTTTTCCAATCCTGAGGTGGTTTTTGCGCACCGTTATCATTTACGCTATCATCAGCCATATCGCCTCCTTATGCCTGTATTGTAAGACCTCCCGTTCTACCGGCAGTGAGTAAACTCACTATTCCTGGGTGACCGGCGCGGCAGGTTGTTCTTTTGTTTTTTTGGCAGGAAGTAATTCTGCCAGTGTTCTAAGTAATGCGAACCAAAAAATCACGTTTATAACCATGTTTACTATACTAATACTCTGCTGATCAGTGGTAGCTTCAGCATAACCCGCATAATTAGGAGCATTTTGTTTGTTATTTTTGGGTATGAACGTTGATGACCTCTTATAGCTTAGCGGATATCCGTACTGGCGATCGGTGACCTTGCCTTTGGGCTCCAAATTAGAACCGCAGCCTGCCGCATCTATACAAAATGGCACATTATCAACCGAATGCATCCTTATAGCCAGCACACTGGGGATAATAGCGATGACTAGAATAATTAAATATTTCTTGATTAAAGACCGTGTCATAGTTCCATTATTCACCGTTTTTACAAAATTAGCCAACAATTTTACTCTGTACTTAAACCGCACATGCCAGCCAGCTCCTTGGCATTTTCTATTGCGTACCCATAAAAATCGTTATTAAAATACACATACACCCGTTTTACCTGAGACGAAATGCTTGCAATGTATCGTGCCCAGTCTTCTAATTGATCGGTGCTATACTTTGATGCAAATAGCTTCTCCGGACCGTGCATACGTATATATGCGATATCCGCCGTAATTTGCCTTACCTCCGGATAACGCGAGGACTGGGCGGCCACTAAAGCGACATTGTATTGCTTGAGTACAGTGTATACATCACCGACAAACCAGTATCTATTTCTAAACTCAATCGCAACATCCCACTTGTGCTCATAGGCGTTAACCCTGTCTCTAAAGAACGCCAGGAAGCGTTCAAGTTTTACCAAATCATATTTGAAACTGGGCGGCAGCTGGATAACAATGGCGCCTAATTTAGTCTTTAACACTTGGGTAGCCGCCAGAGTATAATCCACTTTTTGTCTTACCTCATCGTTTAGCTCCAGCTTGGACTCGTGGGTAACAAACTTATTGAGCTTTACAGAAAACTTGTAAGACGCGGGCGTCATGCGGTCCCACGTTTTATATGTGGATTCTTTGGCAATGCGATAAAATGACGAGTTATTTTCAACCGTATTGAATTGCTGGGAATGAAACTGCAGTTCATAGTAGCCTGTAACGTCCGGTGGATAAAACCGCCCTATCCAATCATTATAGTGCCAACCAGAAGTTCCGATATACAATTTAGCTCGCATAATTTTAGTCTATTACATAGGCGTGGGATTGTTTAAAAAATCACACAAACTATATCGGTTCTACGATTACCAAAATAGGGCTGTGATCGGAGGGTCCGCGGTCTAATACCGTAAGATCAATTACTTCCAAGTCTGGAGTTGTAAATACGTGATCTAGATTTCTCCTCAGCAATCCAATTCTATCAATATGTGAGGATGACCACGTTGGCTCATCCTGGTCTGCCCTAATTAACAAAGAGCCAATTTGCCTAACAGTAGGCGACCTCTGTGAAGTATTAAAGTCTCCAGTCAGAATTAATCGCCGCTCATTAGCAATGGCTCCTTGTAGAGTTGCTAATTCCTCACTTCTTAAAACAGAATTGGTTGGGGTTTTATATGAAGTATGCGCATTTGCCACAGTTATCATTTGTCCGCTCGGTGCTAGCACCCTCGTTTTTTGTAATACACGATTACTGTGATCACTACCTTTAAATGGGGCTCGTCCGCCGTGGCTCAATAAAACAACCTCAACTCCGGCAAAATTTGCAAATAAAGCCCGCGAAACTATGGCCTGCCCTTCCACAATACCATTCTTATGTGTCCTGGTTACAACATATGACAAGTCCCTGGCTCCAATTGCATTAGCCACAAGTTCCACCGCAGGTTCGGTTAGCTCTTGCAGGCACAAAATATCTGGAGGACCTTGTTGCTCAACTATTCTTAAGATGTGATCGGCTGTATGCTGTGCCTTGGCTCGATACCATACATTCCATTGCAAAACAGATAAAGAATTGGGACCCCAATTATAGTTATTCCCCACCACATTAACCTACAATCACTTATGCTAAGGTGCAAGCTTAACCACAATAAAATGACTCATGATAAAGCTAATAATTTTGCCGTATATATTCTAGAAGTTCAGGAAAAGTGTCTTGCTCAATAAAGTGCTTGCCGCCAGGAATTTTTATCTGAGTTGGTTGCAGTTGATCTGCAATAAATTTAAAGTCATCTTGGGGTATGTACGGATCATCGTCACCCCAAATTAAGCCAATCCTAGCTTGATTAGCTCTTATCTTATCCCATTGCCAAGGCTTATCGTAATACCCGCTTTGCTTCTCCATATCGTCGTTCAAATCCGTATAACACGGCGAGATTAGGACTGAGCCAAGAATTTTATTGTCCTCGGCATATCTCATCGCAGCGACTGCACCCGACGACCAACCCATTAAAATATCATCCTGGCCTGCTTTTACATGGTCTTTCAAAAAGGGCAGCCAGTATTCTGATCGGGCCATTACCGAGTCGGGCATTGTTTCAAAGAATGTTGGATATCCAAGCTTTTCAAGTTCCGATTTAAGCCATGGCGCCCAGGCAAATGACCAATGAGTCGTACTGTTGCCATGAATATATATAAATCTCGGTTTCATATACGTAATGATATATCAAAACTCAATACAAATTCTTGAAAATTCCATGAGTTTCTTAACAGGAATAGATGACGTTTACCTCAGTTATGGGTTAGTCTGGTAGACAAGCCTGACTCGCCCTAGACTGAGCTGTTTTATATCAAGCAATGTCATACCAAACTCAAACTCATCAAATGCCAAAAATGGTCTCCCTTTTCCAATGATGTACGGCGTCACCGTGAGCTGAACTTGATTGATGAGATTTCGTTTTGCGAAAGCAGCATTTAGAACACCCCCGCCGATGAGAAATAAGTTCTTGATGCCAGCTTGATCCAAGTATTTGATAGCTTCCTCCGGGCTATGCAAAACCGTATAACCGTTCGGGGCTTGAAAATTCGGATTACGAGTAACGATAACTTTGTGGTCAACTTGCACGCCGTCAAAGTTTTCATGCTCATACTTATCAGTGACCTGTTCATACGTCTTACGGCCCATGACAATGTTGTTATACTCTTTTGCTTCTGCAACAAAATCATCCCAACCCTCACTTGGCAGCCAGTCCTCGTCACCATTTTCACGAGCTATGAAACCGTTAGGCGAAATTACCATATCAAGAATTACATTCATGTAAGTGTCCTAACAGAAATAGCCGTAACCATTTCTTAGAAATTTTAACCTGTATTAGATCTTAGGAAATTCGTGGAGGGCCCAGTGGGACTTGAACCCACGACACCCTGCTTAAAAGGCAGGTGCTCTAACCAGCTGAGCTATGGGCCCTTAATATGAGACAAACCTGCGGTTTTTCTCATCGCGTTGAGCAAATGGAATACATTTTGCTCCGCTGCTCTTTTCCCTTTAGGCAGGGGAAATAACTCCTTGTATTATCCGTATTTTAGTTAAAAAGTCAATCTGTTGGACCTCTTGCAATTAAACCACCATAAGCATAAGCTAACAGTAACAATAAACGTCATTAAGTGGAGAAACCATGAAAAATCGTAATCCCATAGCCGTGTTTATATTCGGCTTTATAACCGGGGGGCTCTATTCCCTTTATTGGAACATCGCAACCAAAACAGAGATGAACGAGCGCGGCGCAAATATACCAACCGCCTGGCTGCTTATTATTCCCTTTGTGAACATATGGTGGCTGTGGAAATGGTCCCAAGGGGTTGAGCATGTCACGAATGGGAAAATGAGCGGCGTAATTTCTTTTGTACTGGAATTATTCACTGGGCCCATTGGTGATGCCATTATTCAGGACTCCTTTAATCGCAGCACGGTTGCCAATCCTTCCGCCGGTGCTCCTGTTGCGCCCGTAGCAGACATTACGCCTGTGATTACACCCCCGACGAATCCTGTGGGTTAATGCTTTTTGTGTTTACCATGGTCGTCATGATGACGCGGGCGCATGATCCACATAACCAGCACGTGCAAACCGCTTATTGAAGGGATCAATACATCATGAGCCTGTTCAAATACATGACCCGCATTAGTGCCGTAGAGCGTGTTCTGCAAACCGGACGAGAGAAAAGGCACCAAGAAGGTGGCCAGCAACAAGCTGTCGGCGACCAACAGAATAAATTGAAACGGCAGGGCAGCCGCGGATAAAGTCTTGCGCATGAAAAATAAAGTCATTATCAAGGGTACCAGCAGCAAAACTATACGCGAGATACTGTCTACATGGTTGGCATGAATAAACGAACGCGCCATTAACTCTGTTGGATCGCCTAAAAATTCGGCAGCAAAATATCCGCTTACTATGCTTACAAACACGTACAGCGGTTTTACACGAAGTGCTGCTGTTAAGACCAACGGCAAGCCAGCAATGAGCGCTAGCACTATAAGCGGTGACATGACCTAATGATAGCGTCCGCTACCGCAAAAAGCTACTGCTTTAGGGCTTAGCTCAAAGTTTTAATTGGTCCCCGACTTTTAGCTTGGCTGCATCCGCAGTGCCCTCATTAAGTTCTATGACATATGCCGCCGGACTCGCGCCGCAATAACTATTTGGATATGACTCGGGCTTAATATTTCTTTCAATATGAGTGATTGTGCTTGAACTGTTTAGCCAAATCATATCAAGACTAAACCTCATATCTTTCATCCACATGCAGGCTTGCTGTGGCGGTTCAAATACAAATAACAGTCCTTCGTCCGGCGGCATAAACGTCTTGCCGGAAAGACCTTGTTGTCTATCCGCTGCGGTAACTGCCTTGCCTAAGCGGATGCAGTCTCCCCTGTTTACAAAGCTACTAAATGTTCTGCCCGTACTGAGCGTAGAACTTGGCACCTTAAACGGACAGGCGCTTCTCCCTTTAGCAGTTAATGCCCATAACGACATATATAAGATCAGGCCGACTAGAAAGACAACTCCAGCAAGTGGCAAAAGTCTTTTTCTAAACCCTTTATGCTCCGACGCGGTCACGGCGACGCTTGCCCTTAGCGTTTTGCTCAATGTAATCCAGTATAGCGCCAGCCACATTGCGTCCTGTTACCAGTTCAGGTGTCTTAAGACTGGCTGACGAATTGACCTCGAGCACCAGCGGTCCGCGTTCTGAACGCATCATATCCACGCCACACACCGCCAAACCCATTGCTTTGGCGGCCTTTTGGGCAGTTTTGCGCTCTTCATCAGTCAATTTGACCGTCTTGCCTACGCCTCCTTGATGGGTATTAGCCCTAAAATCGTCGTCCAAGCTCTGTCGTTGTATGCTGGCCACCACTTTGCCATTTACCACCAGCGCCCGGATATCAGTACCAGCGCTTTCGGCAATAAATTCCTGTACCAAAAAGTTTACGCCTTCCACATAAAAGGCTTGCATGACGGCTTTGGCGGCCTTGCGGGTTTCTGCCAACACTACGCCGTTACCATGCGTGCCGCGGGCAACCTTAATAATCACCGGTGCGCCGCCGACTTGGTCTAAAACGTCATCCAGATCTGACGCCTCACGGGCAAAAACCGTCTTAGGGATCCCAACTCCGGCTTTGGCAAACAACTGCATACTGCGCAGTTTATCGCGGGAACGGACGATCGCGATTGAGCTGGCAGTAGTAAAAACATTCTGCATTTCGAACTGGCGGACAATTGACGAGCCATATTTAGTCAGGCTGGCCGCAATCCGGGGGATCACCACATCAACGTCGGTCACTTCCTTTCCCTCATAACGCACAACCGGGTTGCTACGCTCAATAGTCACATAACAGCGGGCATAGTTTAAAATCCTCACCTCGTGTCCCCGGGAAATAGCTTCTTCCTTTAAGCGTCGAGTCGAGTAATTGGCACGACCTTTGGACAAAATAACAATGTTCATTCTAGACTATCATCTCCACTTACTTCTTCATCTTTTAATGGCACGCCTTGGGATACGTCAACAACAAAACGGTTCTTCAGTAGTTTCCGGCCAATGAGGGCAGAATACGTTTTTGTGCCTCTATTGGCAAGGGTAAAGTTGGATTTTATGCGACGACTCCCTATGCGTACCCGCAAAAATACGCTGTACCGTGTTTGCTTATGGCCAAATGAGTTTTCTACCTCTACGATCTTAAACTCGTCGGTCATCAGCTCCTTACCGGCATAATACTCCGATTTTGGCCCTAGTAACGTAAAGTAAAGCTGCCCATTTTTGACATGGATATTGGTCGCCCAAACCGATGAGCGGTAAGCGCCGGTATCTATTTTTGCCGGCAGGTTTTCTATATCGGCATCGACAAAGGTTATTGTTTCTACGCGTCCCAGTGTTCCCTTAGGCTTTGTCATTCTTCTTCCTCGGCTTCTAGCATGCGTTCCAGAAATTCCACAAAAACCGTGAGTTTCTTGTCGGTATCGTAACCAGTTGCTAATGCCGGCGTACCGTTCACTTCCAGAATAAACGGCTTGCCTGTGGTTTTATCCACAATTATGTCCACGCCGCCGATTTCCCGTCGCAATACTTCGGCTGCCCGGCGGGCATACTGCAAATATTGTGGTGGTAATTCGGCTGCATGTATCACGCGGCCTGTACCACCCTTAGAAGTGTTATTCAGGTGCGTGCCAGAAACTGACTGGCGGTGAAAAATAATAGGTGGCTTATCAAAACCCACGAATAAAAAGCGGTAATCGCCATCATTTGGAATAAAATTCTGGAGCACAAATTCTATGTCGGAGGCTGATTGATCTAATATCTGCAAGGCCTGAGCCGGGGCTGTAACCAGATGATTGTCATCCCCCTTTGAGCCAAAGGTAGCTTTCATAATTAGCGGCCAATTAAAACCCTCCGGCAATTTCCCGCCAGAAAATATCTGCCGTAGTTGTGACCTCCGCGCATAAAAGGTGTCGGGTACCGGGATACCGTTTTCGCCCAGGCGGAACATCTGGGAGATTTTACCGGAGCTCACCGGTATATCCACTTCTGAGTTGAAGAAAACGATGCCGTGCTTCTTGAGATAGGACGCCGCTAAGGGAGCCTCCTCGGTTTCATACATCCAGTTTTTAAAATGAACCAGGCTGGTCTGCTTGAGATCCATGTCATTTTGGGTATCTATAATTTGCGTTACGCCGTTTCGGACAATAAAGTGCAGTTTATCGTAGGTCGTGTAACGAACCTTAACCTTTTCAAGTCGAGACTCAATAGTTTCGCAAAATTCTTTGACATACCTTTCGCGCTCTTTCCAGGCGACAGTTTTTTCAGAGGAAGATGTAATAATGAGGACTATTTTCATATGCTGCATTGCCCTATGGTTAGTGGTGACTAGGAGCGTAATAATTTATTAATTACAAAGGCATACCTTATGTGAAGGAGTATACACACTCTAGCATAAATATAGTAAAATTGCAAATTTATTGCCCCTCGGCATGCCCCTGCTAATGCTGCGCATGCATTACCCGCAAATATACCAATATCACGCCCGCTATTAGCAACAATAGGAAAAAAATCATCATAGGAATAAAGCCGGCTTGAGCGGTCCGTCCATTCACGTTACTTTTTATCTTTTTCATCTTCGTCCTTTGCACCGGGGTGCTCCGCCTCATATAACTGTGAACTCCCGAATGATTCAGGGTGCTCCTGGGCAAGCTCAAACATGTCTGGCAGATCATCCTTGGGAATCGTATGTGGGACTTTTAGCTGAGCCTGCCAGGCGGGCAGCTGATGATCTGGAATTGGACTTTTGACAGGGGGGAAGGAAGATGGCGCCGAGGAGACGCGAGGTAGGACCGGCACAAGGGGCGGAGGAGAAGCCGGAGGGTGAATCGCTGTCGGTTTAGTTAGTGCCGGTTCGGGCGGCAACACATGCTTGGCACCAGCGGCCGGAGAGTGAACCGCAAGCGGTTTTCCTGGGCCAGGTTTTGGCGAGGACTTAAGCGCATGAACCGGTTGGGTCTTCTTTGCGGCATCGGCTAGATGGTGGACACGGGCCCGTTCCTTAGATTTAGTAATAACTTCCGGAGCATGCTTTGTGGATGGTTCAGGAGAAGCTTTGGTTTCGTCCGCTCGGGGTTTGGCCACCCCCACAGCGACTGGAGTAATAACTGTCTCTTCCTGTTTTGAGATTTTTGGCCTGTCATCGAATAAGCCGGCATGAAGATCTTCCAGCGCAGGCGGCAGATGCAAGGGTGCTCCTCGGAAGTATCTGTTGTAAACAAAGTAAGCTATGCCCGCGGTTATAAAACTTAGGCCAATAAATATAAAAATGATAGGTGCGGCATGCTTCTTTTTGGGCTGCACTGGGGCAGTCCCGGGGTTGTATGGTTCATACGCGGGGTACAGGTTATTGTTATTTTGATACGGAGTAATTGTGTTAGGTGTGGGCGTAACGGTGGTTGTGGGTGGTTGTGGTGTCTGTTGATTAGTATTGCTCGGCGCGCTAGTAGGTGTGGGCTGCGTGTGGGTAGGGGTAGATGGTGTAGCGACAGGTGGGCTGGGCGTGGTCGTCGTCGGAACGGAAGAACTGGGAGGCGTGGCTGCCGGGGCGGCTGCATAGGCTACAATTGCGCCTTGGCCATACGAACCCGGATAAGCCGCGCCGCCGTAAGACGCGCTCGTTTGAGTCCCGTCATATCCAATCCGGCCGCTTTGGGTAGCAGGCAAAGACTTGGCCTTAAACGTAATGGATCCCAAATCAATCGTGCTGGGTGCGCCTGGATCTATCCGAAAAAATAGAGAGTAGCTACCTGTCTGACTCACCTGTACGCCGGGATGAATATAGCTTGGGCCGGCCGTATATCTCACAAAAGATAGAACGTTAATATCATACGTAAAGGTAAACTGTCCGCTGTCGACTGATTGGCCATATGTGCTCAAGGTCAGAGCAACCGATTTTTCATCATTGGCATTGGCATACTGGACAGTAGGCGCCAACGAGAAATAAACCTGGTTCCCTGCGGCAAATATTTGCGACAGGCCAATAACCAACATTACAATACCAAAACATATAGCAAAAGCGAGAGAAATTTTGCCTCTCATGCTCTGAGGCCATAATGTATGATGGCGTTTATTATAAATTTTCATATAAGCTTAACTGGTGTTTGAATCAAGCATAGCCTAAATTAGCCCTTAAGCTCAAGATAATTATCGTAGCCAGGCTAAGTAATCACATACTAAAGTCGGAATTATACCCAAAACTTTTTAGATGTAGGCGGTTGCTCTGAGAACTCCCTCAGTAACTCTTGTTGCCGTTTTGTTAGTTTGGTTGGCGTCTCTACCGTAACCGTCACGATGTGCGCTCCTCGGCCGCCACCTTTCAGATGCGGCACGCCATGATCCGACAATTTAAAGTCAGTTCCGCTCTGTGTGCCGGCAGGAATTCTCATTTTGATTGGTCCGTCTACCGTATCTACTTGAATTTCCGTTCCCAGCGCCGCATCGGCCATATTTATGGTCTCTGCTGAAAGGATTAAATCGCCCTCGCGCGTAAATTTCTTGTGTGGCTTCACGCGTATATTGACATATAAATCCCCTTTTGGCCCATTGGCAATCGCTTCGCCGTGTTCACGTAATCGAATCATAGCGCCGTCATCTACTCCGGCCGGTATCTTTAGGGTTACATGCTGGTTTTTACGCTGTGTCCCTTTGCCATGGCAGACACTGCACTCTTTTTCCGGGATCTTGCCGCGGCCGCCGCACTTGGGACAGGTGCTGGCTTGTTGTATATTGCCAAATATGGTGCGCGTCGCGGTAATAACCTGGCCTGAGCCTTTACACTGATCGCAGGTTTTAAGCTCGTAACCTGGTTCGGCCATGGTGCCCTTGCAGTGTTCACAGGTGTCTTCCAGGTTCAGTTGAAGCGTAACTTCACTGCCAAAAACAGCCTGCTCAAAGTTAATTTCTACCTGGGTTTCAACATCGCGCCCCCGTGACTTTCGGCTTTGACGCTGGCTGTTGTTGTTGCCGCCAAAAAAACTACCAAAAATATCACCAAGTCCCAGGTCTCCAAAGTCAAAATGCATTTCTTGGCCATTGCCAAACCCCCCAAAGCCCTCAAACGGATTACCGCCGCTACCACCAGCCGAAGATCCATTGCCGACGCCAGCATGCCCGAACTGGTCGTAACGCTGGCGTTTTGACGGATCCTTTAAAACTTCGTAAGCCTCGTTAATTTCTTTAAATTTGGTCTCATCACCACCTTCTTTGTCTGGGTGGTACTGTACCGCCAGACGCCGAAATGCTTTTTTAATTTCATCCGGGCTGGCACCTTTACTAATGCCCAGTACTTCATAGTAGTCGCGTTTTGCCATCGTAGTATATTTTATCGCTAATTAGCACTAAAAGCCATAGAGTGCTAATTTTTAGAATTGTATCCTTGAAGCTTATAGATAGCTATGCCTATAAGGAACATTGCTAGAACAGTTAGTGCCGCCCAGCCCAGATCACGCAATTGATACAGCACTGCTCCAACCGCGACGTAGAGACCCCATAGCGTCACTAAACGCTTTTTGATTGACATGCCCACCAGCATAAAGCCAATCTGTTCGAGTAAGAGCCACCAGCCGTAAAGACCGCCCGCCTGACCACCGCCAAGGGCCTGTAAACCCAATGGCACTGTAGCGACTATTAGCATAGACATAATATATTGATCGCTCTGAACCGTTTCGTTGCGTCGGGCGCGCCAGTAAGCATAAAGGCCCAGGGTTGCTACTAAAACGTGCGTATACGCTTGAACCTCGCGTATACCCGCCAACCAGAGCACCCACAATATTGCGACAACCATAACACCACCGGCTAGTTCACGGTTCTGCTGGGAAGTATTTCTGATGTGGAAGTAAAGCAACAAACCGGCGGCCAACAAACCAAACGGCATAGGCCACACTAGCCGATCTATGATAAAAAATGTTCCCGGATTTATAAAAATTGATACCAAGGCACCCTCTTGAATGGGCTTCGTGTCATTTTGTGGCGTCGGCTTATCGGTTCCGTAACTTATGCTAAGCGCTATAAAGTAGCTTGCTAACGCAACGACGGTGCTACTAAGCAGATAAGCTGCCATTGAGCCCTCTGCCGCAACGGGACGTAATGCACTCCATAATATGGCCTGACTAAGCAGCGGCAATAGAGCTAGCAGGTCACTTCGTTTTTCAATGTAACGGCTCAGCCAATACACGACGCCTGTCATGATACCTAAAATTACGGTGGCATGCAGCCTGGCATTAGCTGAAGCCAGGGCCGCACAGATCGATATAATTGCAGCCAGCCAATAGCCGACCACATATGAGTAACTTGCCGTTCTGGCGTAACTGGAAAGCGGGATTTTGGCTGATACCAATACATTACCTCTGGCGATTGCGCGCGATAAAATTAGACTTAGCATAACTGCCAGATACGCCCAGGCGTAACTGGCGGCTTGCCAGTTACCCAACCAACCACGGCCAAAACTGATTGGCAAGATGAGCCATAACACTGTGCTAAACCATCGGTTTAACTCTTTTCGATATCGGAGCGCTAAACTTATATTGAGTAATAGAGCGATCAACGTGGTCGCAATTAATGCCTGTGGAGCATCAACAGCACGCAGAATCGGCCCAAAAATCATTAAACCGGCAACAATTGCCCAGTCGCCATCAGACTCATGTTCTGCCAGTAATATAATGGTAGCCACAATCCCCAGCACTAAGCCTAAACAAACAAATGGCGAGGCAAACAGGGCGGACACTAAAACTCCTGTCGCACTTACAACATACGCCTGCTGGGCAGTAGTGAGCCAAAATTGGTCCTTTTGGTGAGGCTTATGCCATACATATATTCCTAGCTGCATTAGCAACACACTAAGCAATAAAGTGGCCTGCGAGCCTGCGTCCAACCGCTTTGTCAGGTAGACCTGCCCAAGCACGATAGGCAGAGCCATCATAGCCAATACTCCTAACACGTAGGCGTCAATTCTCTGCTGACGTCTCCATGCAATGAATCCATTCACCGCTAGCATGAATACTGATGCCAGCAGGATGGCTGGGTTCGTCAACGCAACAACCATCCCTACTACAGATGTACCGATAAGTATTGAGGCAAAGTTACGCCATAATCTACCGGGTTGAGGAAGTAATAAAATGCAGAGTATTTGAGCCCCGTTTACAATCAGCAAACTTATGGCTACAACGTTCCAGGAATGGCCGGCGGCATAGCTAAAACACACTAGAGCGGCCAGAGCCGTAATTTGCGTAGTTATCGCATTCAATTCTTGGTCCGAACCCTTTGTGTTCCATGTTTCCAAACCATAGTAAGCAGCAGCGAAGAACAAAGAAATACCTAGCTGGCCGGCACCGTGTTGGGGCACTAATGCCAGCGACGTCAAGACCGATAGTGGCAATATTAATTGTGAACTGGCACGTGATGACTCCTGCAGTTCCGGCCAAAACCCCTTAAGACGACTCGTGCTTACCAAAATGAGTCCAACCAGGGCCATAGCCCAGCCAAAATAGTAGATCGGTGCGGCTAGTATAGATACACCGGACTCAAATAATGACAAAAAAGTAAAAATTAGGATGTAACTAATGAGCGGCCTGCGAAAGACTTGCAATGCATGAATGTACATACCCAAGCACATAAGTGAAGTCGCAAACCAGACAGCTGGCCCATGGGCTTGGGACAAAAGATAATAATAGGCTGCCACGCCGGCGAGTGGAGCTATAGTCATGCCTATACCAGAAAATGCTATTCCGGCCTGAATAAGTTTAGGCCTGTTATGGAAGAGCCAAATACCGCTACCGTATAACACACCCATAACCAATAGGACGGCAATGGTCCGCACAGCACCATTGGCGCCTCCAAAAGCAGTAAATAACCCCACTGAAGCAACAAATAAGAATGCGCCAAAATAGAGCAATAATGAAGTATTGTCCAGTTCAATTTTGGGCATAGTAACGACTGCTATCGGCTCTTGTTTGTGCGCTTCTTCGGCTGTTGCCGACCACACGAGAGCGGTCTTTGCGTCTTGATCCGGAATCGTATCTTCCTGAGCCCTAAATACCTCAGTAGGGGGTACGATCCCCTGCTCTTCGATGTCAGCTAGCATGCGGTCAATAAGCTCGCGCTCTGCCTGGTTTTTAGCAATTTTGCGGTAACCTGCGATAAACTTGATCCACTCACTATTACGCTGGGAAAGACGTGTCTCCACGGATTCGCTTTCCGGCTTCTTACCGCCCCGTGTAAGCAAGTAGATAAGCAACCCCAGAACTATCAGCCAAAACAACATAGTTATGCAGTATCCTTTTAATCATAAGCATACCCTAGTTGCTCGCCAGCTACAATCCACATTGAAACAGAGCACTTAACCTTACAATAGTTGGCTTCTAATTCTTTTTTCACATAGCTCAGCAGCAGTCATTACGTCCTGCGTGGTAACGCCGTATTCGGTTGCCAATGCCCGAGACAGATTTAGCTCTTCATCGTGCGTCAGCGGTGATTGGCCCATAACTTCAGCCAGCCACACGACATCAGCGACTCGGGGATCATTCGCGACCTCCTCGACGTGA
>JAICHO010000027.1 GCA_025924835.1 Candidatus Saccharimonadota bacterium
ATCTGGGAGGTTGTTTTGCAGGCCGGCTTTTACGCGACGCCAATAATCTATCCATTGACGGTGATTAAAAACGTTACTTTTCAAAAAATAATTTTGCTAAATCCTGTGGCTACGGCCATGCAAGATGCGCGTCATGCATTAGTGACACACGCCTCTCTTACTACCAATGCCGTATATGGTGGCCAAATCTACCGACTGATACCATATGGCATCACGGCAGCAGCCTTTTTAATCGGCTTTTTATACTTCAAGCGCGAAGCCAAATATTTTGCGGAGAATTTATAGATGGCTGATGTCGCAATCAAAGTAACCAACGTCAATAAGACCTTTAAGTTGCCGCATGAAAAACAGGGCTCTGTTAAGGGCTTGTTTCTTAACATCTTTCGCTTAAACCGTACGTACGAACGGCAAAAAGCCTTGCATGATGTTTCGCTAGAAATTCGCCCAGGTGAATTCTTTGGTATCATTGGACGCAATGGCGGCGGCAAGAGCACGTTATTAAAAATATTGGCCGGGGTATATAGCCCCACCACGGGCAATATCCAAGTTAATGGTAAGCTGACCCCCTTTATTGAACTTGGCGTGGGTTTTAATCCAGAACTAACCGGTCGCGATAACGTCTACCTAAATGGTGCTTTGCTTGGTTTTAGTCGCGCCGAAATGGACGAAATGTACGACGATATTGTAGAGTTTGCCGAGTTGGAAAAGTTTATGGACCAAAAACTTAAAAACTACTCCTCAGGTATGCAGGTGCGTTTGGCGTTCTCTATCGCAATACGAGCTAAGAGTGACATTTTATTGATTGATGAAGTATTGGCCGTAGGGGACGTGAACTTTCAGAAAAAATGTATAGAGGTCTTTGAAGACTTAAAAAGAGAAAAAAGAACCATTATATTTGTATCTCACTCCATGAGCTATGTAAGGGATTTTTGTGATAGGGTTGCTGTCCTTAGCAAAGGAGAGGTTGTTTTTACCGGAAACACGGAAGAAGGTATAGATATCTATAATAAACTGAATGCCGAAGACGAGAATGCCCGGGCTGAGGCCGAGAATCTGGGAAGAGAAGGAAACATAAAGAGATTTGGGAACGGGCAAGCCCGCATCTCTAACTATAGACTGCTGAACCATGAGAGTAAGGAAACAATCACGCTGGAATCAGGTAAAGAGTTTGCCGTAAAAATAGAAATAACTGCAAAAACTAAGATTGATAATTGTGCGGTAGGAGTAATGTTCAGAAAAAATCCTCAAGAAAACCTATATGGTATCAACAGCTATTATGAGCGAGCGCCTATGAGGGCGTTAGGCAAAGGAGATAAAGTCAAGGTTAGCTTCAAAGATAACCTACCCTTAAATCCCGGTAGCTATTATGTCTCGCTTGCCGTTGCTAATATGAAAAAGGGAGGTTATGAAGATCTGGACAATCTTAATAACGCCCTACGTGTTAATGTTGTTGGACCTGCTGAATATTGGGGTTTGATTGCGTCAAAGCCAAAGATTACCATAGGAGAGCCAAATGATTAGCGTAGAAGAAATGTTAAGAGTAGAAAAATGTTTTTGGTGTGGCTCAAATAAATTCAAACGAATTGCAGAAAGAAAAGACAGGGTAGGTGTACAAGAGTGCTTAAGTTGCCATTTGTTGCAAGTAGCAGAAATACCAGAAGACCTTTCGGTTTACTACGATGAGGAGGTCTATTTTAATCCTGAAGGAGACACCGAAACAGGCTACCACGAGAACTATGACCTAATCTCTCCCTTTTATTTATATTGGCAAGGCGCATTACTTGAGGAAATTGCTCGGCGAGGTAAGAGGAAGACGCTACTAGAAGTGGGGTGCGCCACTGGCAATGCTCTTGAAATGATTAAGTTGCAAAACAAGAATATGATTATCCAAGGCATAGACCTATCTTCGTATGCCATTAATGTCTGCAAGCAAAAAGGCCTTAACGCTGAGGTGTCTACGATAAATGATTTCAAAGGAAATTCAAAGTTCGATATTATCTTTTCGTCTGAAACAATGGAGCATGTTGATGTGCTACGTGGGTTTGTTGAAGGGGTAAAGAATAATCTAGAAAAAAATGGGGTGTATGTTTTTTATGTACCGGCAGTTGAGCGGAGGGCTTTAATTGAGCAAGGAAAAGACTACCCATCTTTAACGACCAGTCTTGAGCATGTATCTTACTTTACTAACTCCTTTCTTGAGCGAGCCCTTACGGAAGCATTCGATGCTTCCGTATACGTTCATACTATTTCTACGTCCGGCGAGAACTACCACTTAGGCATCGTTTCGGCCGACGGCGAGCTGGTCGCATACGTCAAAAAGTTTATTGAAGGTTTTGAGACTTACAGCCCAGAATTTGACGAGCCAAAAACCCTATACAATTTAGTGGCTATTGCAACGAAGTTCGGCAATTTTGATGTAGCTGCACAGTACTTGGCTGACTTAGAAAAAACTAAGTTCCCAAGCAAGGATCTTAGTTTTTTGAGAGGTATCATATGTTATAGCAAAGGTGAGTTGGTAAAGGCGAAAGGGTACTTTAATAAGTATTTAGGCGAAGCGGCAGCCTCTAGCTTCATGCTAAAGGTATTCTTGGCTGTTGAGAAGGAACTTAATAAGATTTACAAAAGTGAAGTTATTGAGCTAAAAAAACTTGAGCCCCGAGTATTTAAGCTCGAGTCCGAACTTAAAGATCTGCAAGAATCTAAGCTCGTCGGTAACTCAATTCGTCTGAGGCATCTTATTGGAAAAATTTTAAACCCCGTCCGCAATTTCAAAAAAAAAAATATAGCCCGGGCCAAAAGATTAATAGTTAGGTTAATACCCCGCAAACTGCGCAAGCCGATCAAGTATGTCATCAGACTGCAATGGTTAATAAAAAACCAAGTTATAGACAATCAGGCACCTGCCGCCGGCCAGCCGTTGGTATCGGTGGTCATCCCCTTCTATAATCAGGCTGCCACCTTACCGGAGACTCTTAGCTCCTTGCGCAACCAAACCTTTCAGAATTTTGACGTAACAATCGTTAATGACGGGTCCAATCCGGACCAAGCGGAAGCGCTAGAAAGGATAACCGATAAAAAGCTACGAGTCATACACCATAAGAAAAACTTAGGACAAGGCAGCCCGGCGGCGGCCAGGAATAGTGGCGTTAAACAGGCTAAAGGCCACTATATTGTGTGCTTAGATTCTGACGATATACTAGACCCGACGTACATAGAAAAATGTTTAATCGTCCTGGAAACCAACCCGAATGCCGACTTAGCGACTACTGATACGCTCAATTTTGGTGTCGTTAATTCGGTGTACAGGCAAGAGCCCTACAATGCCTTCCATCTGCTTGATAACAATATGGTGGTCACGGCAGCAATGTATAACAAGGTAGGTTGGGAACGGGTCGGCGGCTATAAAGTAGGAATTGGTTATGAAGACTGGGATTTTTGGATAAGCTTAGCCGAAAATGGTTATTGGGGAGCGCACATTGCGGAACCAATTTTTATCTACAGAACAGCTCTTTCATCTCGTTACGTTGAAGATAAAACTAAGCACAAAAACAATATGCAAAAGATTAAAGACTTGCACCCAAATTACTACTCGCACATACGGAAGGTTCACAGGCACAAGTACTTTAATAATAAATCCGTAAGTAAAGATACCCGCTTAATTAACCTTAATAATCCGGCCACATATTTGGGCCAAAGCAATAAAAATAAGAATATTCTTGTGGCTGTCCCGTGGATGACTTTTGGCGGCGCCGAAACTCTGATTGTAAACTTTTGCAAGGAAATTCAGGACAGGCATAACATATCTTTTATTACTGGCTTGTATTCGGAGCACGAGTGGGAATACAAGTTTAAAGAAATAAGCCCAAGAGTTTATCACCTGGCTAATTTATTCAGCGACGAAAACAAAGACATGAAACTAGAGTTTGTCTCTAACTACATTAACACTAGGGATATCCATGTGCTGCACATAATACATACAGCATCTGTCTTTTATATGTTGCCAGAAATTCGGCGAAGGCATCCAGATCTCAAAATTGTCATTACGATGTTTAACGACATAGTCGAACACTTTGAGAAGTCACTTAGTTACGAGAAATATACAAATGCTTATACTACTGACAATGCAACCGTCGCGGCCCATTATCAGAAACGGCTGACTGCTAATAGCACCATTAAAGTCCTGCCCAATGGCATCAACTGCTATGATATTTTTAACCCCGATTTATACAATAAGTCCAATGAACGGGCTAGTCTGGGGATAGGCGAGCAAGATATAGCGGTATTTTTTGTAGGACGCCTGTCGGTTGAAAAAAACCCTGACATCTTTTTGGCGGCGGCTCAAAATATTTTAAAGTCGCCTGCGTCGGATAGACTAAGATTCTTCATTATTGGTGACGGTCCTATGCGGCCTGATGTGGAAAGGATTATTAAAAACATTAACAGTAAAAGTGTCCAGTATCTGGGCTACCAGTCCGAAATAGCCAAATATCTGAGTGCCGCGGATATATTTGTCTTGCCCTCTTCCATAGAGGGGTTCCCGTTGTCTATTCTGGAGGCAATGGCCATGAAGGTAGCGGTGATAGCTTCGGACGTGGGTGCGGTAGCTGAAGTTATAAAGTCCGGCGAGGACGGCTTTGTCGTGCCAGCCGCCTCTGCTCCTGCAATTACCAAGACTATAGAAAACCTCGTCAATAATCCTGCTCTGATAGAAAAAGTTAAAAATAACGGGCGCCGTGCGGTAGAAGAAAAGTATTCCAATAAAGTCTTAGGCAGTAACTACACTAAGCTTTATAAGGACCTTCTTAAATGAAAATATTAATTCTCGGGGCTGACGGTTTTGTAGGCAGGCATGTTAAAACAGCTCTGTTGCCCATACATGAAGTTTATGGAGCAAGTAACCGTGCCAGCGAGACCGAGGGCACACATCACCTTGACTTATTAAATAAGGCAACTATTGCCAAGGTGCTCACTAGCTTACAACCAGACATTATTATTAATTGTGCGGGTGTCGTTGATAATAGCGAAAAAGCCCAGTTAAACCCCATCATGACGTCAAATCTGTTAGAAGAAATAGTTGTCAGCGGGCTTAAGCTCAAACGGATAATTATTTCTGGGTCGGCTGCCGAGTACGGCATAGTTCGTCCGACAGACATACCCGTGAACGAGGATGTGCCCTTGAATGCAAGCTCCGGCTATGGACTGAGCAAGGCGCAGGAAACCAGATTGGCACTAGAATTTAAGCACAATCAGAACCTGCCCATCGTTATTGCGAGAATTTTTAATCCCATTGGGGCAGGCATGCATCCCCGATTCCTTATCCCCAGCATCATTAGCCAAGTACGGGCAATTGAAGAGGGGCAGGGTGATACCATTGAATTAAGCGGCTTAAGCCCTAAGAGGGACTATATAAATATCAAAGATGTGTCCAGCGCAATCAAGGCCATTGTTGAAGGCAATCCAAAAGAAACGATATATAACATTGGATCTGGCAAAAGTACGTCTAACGGTGAGTTAGTAGAGATAATCTTAAAAAATAGTAAACTAGATACTAGACCGAGGATTTTAGAAACGTCTAAACAGGATGAGCCTTTAATTGCTATTCAGGCAGACATTACCCGTGTCAGGGAAGAATTTGGGTGGGAGCCAATAACAACCATCGAAGCAACCATAAAGGAAATTATGCATGTCACAAAACAATAATGACAAGATAAGAATTGTTATAATCGGCGCCGGAAAAGCCGGTGAGTTAATAGCGCACGATATTTCTACCAACCCAGATTCTCCTTTTTCGGTCATTGGGTTTATTGATGATGATACTAAAAAAGTTGGTACACAGATTAACGATATTAGTGTTTTAGGTACGACCGCTGACCTGCGGGATATCATTACCGAAAATTTTATCCAGGAACTATTTATTGCCATTCCATCCGAACGTGGCAAAACAATCAGGAAGATAGTGGAAAGCACGGCGGGACTTAGGGTTGCCTACAAAATTCTGCCTCGCCTTCCCGAAGTGCTTATGCAGGACTTCAAGGAAGATTACATAAAGTACATACGCAAAGTGAAGGCCGAAGACTTACTAGGGGGTGAAATATTAAAATCTGACCAGAGTGGTATTACTGACTTTGCTCAAGGCCAGGTAATTTTAATTACCGGTGCTGCTGGCTCTATCGGCTCTGAGCTTAGCCGCCAAGTCGCTGCCCACGGCGCTAAGCAGATAATTTTATATGACTGGTGGGAAAACGGTATGTTTGAGCTTCGTAACCAGCTTATAGAGGCACATCCGAATGGTCGCTTTGAGTTTGTTATCGGTGACATTAAGGACCGTAAGAAATTAAACCTAGTGCTAGGGACCTATAAACCAACCACTATTTTGCATGCGGCCGCCTACAAGCATGTACCACTTATGGAATGGAATCCCTCGGAAGCTATCAAGAACAACATTATCGGCACCAAAACGGTGGCCGAAATAGCGATTAAGCACAAAGTGAAAAAATTTGTCATGGTATCAAGCGATAAAGCCGTTAATCCTACCAATATTATGGGCGCGACTAAGCGGGCGGCCGAAAAGGTCATACATATATTGTCAGAAAGCCAGCCCGACACCATCTTTTGCGCCGTGAGATTTGGCAATGTCATTAATAGCAACGGTAGCGCTATTCCTATATTTGAAAAGCAAATAGAAAAGGGCGGCCCGGTCACCGTGACTCACCGTGAAGTAACCCGTTATTTTATGACTATACCGGAAGCCGTCCATTTGATTCTGCAGTCCTGGGTGATGGGTATCAATAATGATCTGTTTGTATTGGACATGGGGGATCCGTTCAAAATATATGATTTAGCAAAGCTACTGATTGCACTTCAAGGTTACGAGCCTGAAAAGGATATAAAAATTAAAATAACCGGGCTTCGGCCTGGTGAAAAGTTATATGAAGAAGTTTTGGTAGACGAGGAGGAAACCAAAGCAACCAGCGTCAAAAAGGTGTTCAGGACCCAAAATTATCTAAATTTTGATAAGTTAGCTTTCTTGAATAACTTGACGCTCTTATTGGAATCACTAGAAGAAGAGGGGCTCAATATAGAAAGCCTCAAAGGCCAGTTGCAAAAGATGATATCTACGTACCATCCCGAAAAGTCAGCTTAGCTTATAGTGTTAAGTTGAGTTGCCTAAGAACGGTACTGTCTAGCGATTTAGGATAATCTTTGGACCAAACACCATTCCAATTAGCAATAAATAATGTGTAATTGCCCGCAGCTGTGAAGGTCTGAGATTTAGAATAGGTATAGGTCCCGTTGGCTGGAATGATTACATCATTCACAATTGCAAAATCAGTGTTTTGACCAGAAGGTCCCCTGGCAGCTATAACCATAGAGCCAATGTTTACAGGAGTGGCGCTGACATTACGAATAGTCATGGTTGCAGTCACCGGTTGATTAATGACCGGCGTAGTCGGCGACAAGGTAATACCGGCGCTAACTAATGGGTTATCCAACATGGCAACAGACAATTGCCTGATTATCGACGCATTCAAAGAATGTGGATAGTCTCGGGTCCATACACCGTTCCAGTTTGCGATAAAGAAGCTATAATTTCCGGTCTTAGCAAACGTACGCTTCTGGCTATAAGAATACGTACCACCAGCCGGTATATTTACATCATTCACAATACCAAAATCAGTATTTTGCCCAGAGGGATCACGCCCAGCTATAACCAAGGAACCAATATTAATCGCATTAACGCTGGTATTGCGGAGAGTTGTGGTAGCCGTAACTTCCTGGCCGATAGCTGGGTTAGCGGGCGAGAGACTTACGCCAGACGTAACAAGAGGGCTATCCTGAACTTGAATGGTGGTTTGTCTGCTCAGATTACCAGTAGGGTCATACGGGTAATAGGTGCTGGCCCAACCCAGCATAGGGTGATAGGAGCAAGCAAATATAAAGAGCGTGCCCGCAACATCAATCCTTTTTTGGAAGGTAACCGTTACCTTACCATTGGCTGGGATATATTGATGATCCGTAAAACCAAAGTCATAATTTTGACCATTCATACGCGCGCAGACACCTACGCCGCCTACGTAATCATCAAAACTACTAGTATTTTTAATCTCATAACTTGCGCTCAACACATCGTTAACAGACGGTGTTGTAGAGGGTGAGGTTAATACTAGGCCCGTGGAAAGCTGGATATTGCCGTTTATAGCCGTGGTAGAGCCAAACCAGTCATTATATATACGCCAGAAATTACGGTTTCCATAAGCACTACATCCATCACCGAGTCCGTACATATTATCTAAGGCGGGCTGGTTGGGCTGGTATGGCGTGTAGGTGTACAGTGCTGCCGTAGCCATGGTTTCAATATTTACATTTGAAGATCCACAGCCAGTATTTGGATTATAGAGTATGGAATTATTACCGGGCTTTTTGTAGCTCCACCACGGTTGGCTCATATTGTCTAGGTACCACCTAAGCAGTGCTGCGGATTCGGAAATTTGAATTGAGAATCCGGCATAGTCAGGGTCGCAGTTAGCGCTACCGCCTGGGCCGCTATCCGGACAATGAGCACCCATAGCATAGGTGTATTGTGAACGGAAAGGCCAATCATCCGTGGTCAACGGTCCAGCCGACTCTTTTTGGATGGTTACTAGTAGCACTTTAGGGTTAATGTTATAGCGTTGTGCAGCGTCCCATATAAGTTGTGCAGCGCTTCTAGCACCTGCAGGTATAGCCACACCCCCATAGTTGCTGGCCGGTACTCCTGGGCCAGGGTTAATCTTGGGTACCTCGTAATAATCTTTTAGACAGGTAAAGGGTGCCGGGTTGCCACGTGAAGCCCCGTACTGTGCCCTGGTCCCGCCGCCGTATTCGGAAGTTGCAACTCCATTAACATCACACTGCCCCGCTATTCGGCCATAACTACCAGTACCTACCTTACTGTTAAGAAAAGCTTGGATTTGATCGACGTTTAAAGCATTTTTGTCTGTGAATATAACATCGTCAATAATTCTTCCAGCCTTCCAGTCACTAGCTGTTACGGCTGAAACTTTATCTTTATGATAGGAGGCCGCGCCCAGCGAGAGCACAAATAAGCAGGCTATAGTGGCTAGTAGGGTTCTTTTAAACATTACTTAACCTCGTAAGAAATTGCTTTACTTTCTATTGCGCCATTAGATGTAACCGCCAGTTTTATTGTCCAGACACCTTTTCCTACGGAATCTATGGGTACGCTAAAGCCTGCGCAGCTGGAGTATTCCGGCTGGAATACCACATTGGCGGATTGTGTAGTTGTCTTAGTGCCGTTTGCAACTGTCAGCGCACACGTGCCGCTACTATACCCTGGCAATTTAGTAAAAACAGTAACCGTATTGTTTGTTTCCTGCTGGGCGGTTAATTCAATTGATTTGTTTGGAGCTGGTGTGGAGTTAGTGTCGTCGCTCTGGGCGTCAATAAATTGTTTTTTGGTATCAGAATTTACCTGAGATTCTTGCTGTTTTTGTTCGGCGGTAGGACCTTGGGAGGCAACCGGCATGTTCTTATGATATAGATTAATAACGTGCGTTTTTTCCAGGATTAGTGCCAGCACGGCTAAACCGATTATCGCGCCTATAATAAACAATACTTTTTTATTTTTCATGGAGTTTATACTCATATTACTGCCCAGCAATAATAGCATAAAACATAAGCAAAAACAAGAGCAAATAGGAAGGGTTAGGCCAAGCAGCGTTAAGCCCTAGGCCTGTAAAAACAATTTGATAAGATATAAGCGTGATTACCGTAATTATTGCGGGTGGGTCTGGGACAAGGCTATGGCCGTTGTCTATGCCCGACTACCCAAAACATCTGCTTTCCCTGACGGGCAAGCATTCCTTACTGCAGCATACGTATAAAAGAGCTTCGGCTTTGGGTGGCACGGTTTATGTATTAACCGAAGCTAACCACGCCCAACATGTTAAAAAGCAATTGCCTGAACTGCCGGGATCTTCATTTATTATTGAACCCGCGCGGCGCGGTACGGCGAGTTGTTTTTTGGCGGCGCTTACCTATATTGCCGATAAGCATGATGCTGACGAGCCAATAGCTTTCATCGCGGCAGACCATTTTGTGCGTGATACGGCCGGATTTGCGCACTCATTCAGGATTGCAGAAGCGGCTTCCAGAAAATCGGGAAGAATTGTTCTAATTGGCGTGGAGCCATATTTTCCCGCTACTGGTTTTGGTTACATACGAAAAGACGGCTTATACGATGAAAAATCATTTGTATTTAATGTTCATTCATTTATAGAAAAGCCGGACTATGTGGCAGCCAAGGAGTATGTAAGGAGCGGAAATTATTTATGGAATTGCAGTTACTTTGTGGGCTCAGCGCATAGCTTTGTCAGTAGCATGGCGCAATATGCCCCAGATCTCTATGCTGACTATGAGCGCTTACGGGCGGCCACCACAAAAGAGAGCTATGATCGAGTCTATTTGAGCCTTAACAATATTGCGATTGATTACGCGCTTATGGAAAAGGCCCAAGAGTTGCTGGTGGTACCGGCGAATTTTGACTGGATGGATCTAGGATCATTTGCTGATCTGCACAAAGCATTGGACAGGGATGAGCTGGGCAATCACGTGTATGGGGATAAGGTTGAGCTCAGTGGCGTGGAGAATTCATTCATACAGAACCATGAGGATAAACCGGTCGCGGTTATCGGACTTAACAACGTAGCAGTTATTAATACTCCGCATGGAGTACTGGTAACCCGAAAAGACCTGGCCCAACAAGTGGGCGAGGTTAGTAAGCGATTTCATAAACCCTCAAAATAATATGGGCACGAGGCTAGTGACTTTAGCAATAAGCTCCTGCAGCTGGGCATCTGTTTGGGCTTCGGCATTGAACTTTATGACTGGCTCCGTGTTGCTGGCGCGAATGTTAAACCAATAATCCGGATAGTTTACTGTTAAGCCGTCCAAGTCATCCTGCCGACCGTCATTAAAGGCCTGCCGCAGCTTGTCTATGGCGGCTTTTTGATCAGCTACCGCAAAACTGATTTCCGGGCCCATAATATAACGGCGATACTCATTGATCAATTCAGAAAGTTTTTTCCCAGAGTCGGTCAGGGCCTGCATGGCAACCAAAGCACCGATAAGGCCCGAATCGGAGTCATAGTTTTCTTTAAAAAACAAATGGCCAGTTGTCTCGCCACCGAATGGCGCTTGCTGGGCTCGCATTACCGGACCGATGTTCACTCTGCCCGCCTTAGTTCTCACTGGGATACCACCCCACTCGCGTATAAGTTCTTGAGTAGCTCGGCTGGTGCGGACTTCATGCACGACTTTACTACCCGGATATTTTTTTAGATATAACCTGGCAACCATGGCGATTAAGTCAGTGCCTAAGACCGGGCGCCCGAGATCATCTACCAACGCGGCGCGATCACCATCACCATCAAAGGCGATGCCAAAATCCAAATTTTCCCCGATAATTTTGGCAATGAGATCCTGCAAATTTTCATGGTTATGTGGGTTGGCTTCATGGTTGGGGAAGGTGCCGTCAAGCTCAAAGTACATCTTCTCGACTTTAAGAGGTAGCCTGGGAAGAATATGGGGCAAGATAGCGCCCGCCATGCCATTGCCAGTATCAATAGCAATATGAAAAGGGTGGAGCTTATCCACAAAAGTTAAGCAATGGTTAACCCACTCGGCGGTAATGTTTTTACTTATGGAAGTTCCATAATTTGCGGCTGGATCCGGTACGATACCGTTTAGAATGTTATCTCTGATGGTATCAAGGCCCGAGTCCAAACCGACAGGAGTTACCTGATCGCGGTAGAGTTTGATACCATTCTCTGAGCCTGGGTTATGACTGGCGGTAATGACAGCGCCGCCGGCCAAATCCCATTTGCCGACCGCAAAATAAATCATATCGCTGGTTACTTGACCGATATCCCAGACATCCCGCCCTTGAACCCGGACGCCTTCCATAAATGCCTCTGCTAGTTCGGCGGAATCAGGCCTCATGTCACGGCCAATGGCCACTATGCCTTGCCGGGGGAGCCAATCGGCATATACGCGACCAATATCTTTGGCTAACTGAGGTGAAAGCTGCGTTCCGACCTTACCCCGTATGTCGTATGATTTGAAAATGTCAGCAATATTAGGGGGAAGCATTATCATCCTTGGTTAACAACGATATATTATAACGATGAAAGTGGGTAATGCTAAAACGTTCGGCCCAGTCTGCTTGCCCTTTTAGCTTGCAGATAATTGCTGTAGGCTTTAAGTAAGCATGAACAAGATGGTTCGGAAATTCACAGATAAGCTTAGGGCGATTAAGCCGGAATATGTATTTTTGGTGTTGGCAAGTGTTTTTGGCGTTATATTGACGTTTCGGATGGTGCCGCTGTTTGGCAACGATGAGGTGGTGCACTTCCCGCGCGCGTACCAAGTCCAGGAAGGGCGGTTGTGGGCCACAAAGATAGGAGAGAATGACAGCGGCGGTTATTTACCAGTTCAAATCAAGCAATTTAATGATGCCTACCGCGAGCAAGTCCAAAACGACAATACGGACGGCGATAAGATTTACGCGGCCAAGCAACGCTATGGCCACGAACGCTTGACTGACTCAAGACGGGAACCAGTGGTATTTACCTCAGCCACGCTGTCGGCTGGTTGGGACTATTTGCCGCCGGCGACCGGTATATTTATTGCGCGTACACTGCACTTACCCCTTAACTGGTTCGTGTATGTTGCTCGCCTCGCCACTTTGGCAACCTATATTTTATTGACCTTTTTTGCCATTAAGTTTATACCGATCGGCAAGCGCTTTTTGCTGGTAGTGGCGTTGTTGCCGACCGCCCTTACCCAAGGGGGCACCATTGGCATGGATGGACTGGTTAACGGGTTGAGCTGGCTTATTATAGCCCTGATTTTTGCCTGTCTGGTAAAGAAGCTGACCGCTACGCCCAAGCTACTTGCGTTGCTGGCTTTTTTGTCTGTCTATTTGGCCACGACCAAGCAAGGTTACCTGCCAATTGCGGCCTTGCCTCTTCTGCTGCCTGCCCGGTTGTTGCCATTTAATTTAAAGCGGGTATGGCTGTGGCGAGTCGTGTTTGGTATGGGGTTGTTGATTATTAGCCTGTGGTATTTGCAAAATACGGCGCATACAGCCGAAGTTATCCATTTTGCTCAGCGGCCCGGTTTGCAGGTGGATGAGGGCCTCCAATTGCACTACATCTTTCAGAAGCCGCTCTTATTTCTCAGCATGATTTTTATTCAGCCGTTTACTATCTGGTCCGCTAATATTTATCTGGGAATAGTCGGAATTGTCACCAACAAATTGACCAAGCTGCCCATCCCGATAATTTTACTGCTTTATATATCGCTCCTTATTACCTTATTGCACCGTGAACGCGCCCATGTGAGCGGACGTGACAGGTTATATGTGCTGGTTAGCAGCGTAGGGATATTCCTATCAACGTTTACCCTTATAAACCTGGCACTGTACCTATCATTTACGCGTGTGGGGTATGACCATGTTGAAGGCTTGCAGGGTAGATATTTCCTGCCGCTCCTGCCGCTCCTGGGCATTATTTTGCATACGGCTATGCCGAAGTTGTTTCTAAAGTTGTCAGACGCTATGACGGATATAATGGTTTATCCAATTATATTGCTTGGATTGCTAATAAGTGCTACAATAATACATTAGCCTTATTGTTAGATAATTAACGGCTGTTAGATGTAAATACGTCTACAATAGGCGGATGTTATTGAAGTAATTTAAGCGGAGTCACGAATGAACAAGGATGCTTGCGTTATTATTCCTGTGTACAATGAAGCCGAAGTTATTGAAAGCGTCATTGCCGGTCTTAAAAAGGAATTTTCTAACATCATCTGCGTGGATGACGGTAGTAGTGACGATTCGAGAGAGCTCATCGTAAAGAGCGGGGCACACTTGGTAGCCCACGGTGCTAACCAGGGGCAGGGGGCGGCTCTGCGAACGGGCATTCAACGCGCCTTAAAAAATCCGCAGTTTACCTATTTTGTAACCTTTGATGCCGACGGTCAGCATAGGGTGCAGGATGCCGTAAAAATGTTGGAGTTTCTGCGCGGCAATAAAGCTGATATTGTTTTGGGTTCGCGCTTTTTGGGCACCGAAGCAGAAGGTTTGCCTTGGTCCAAACGAGTAGTGCTCAAGGCGGCTATTATATTCTCTAATGTCACGACTGGACTAAAGCTAACGGATACCCATAACGGCTTGCGGGTGTTCAACCGCGATGTGGCAGCTAAACTGAAATTAACTTGTTCCGGAATGGCGCACGCATCTGAAATTGTATACCGAGTGGCCGAAAATAAGTTTGCCTACGCCGAACTGCCGGTGACCATCACATACAGCAGCTATTCTAAGTCAAAGGGCCAATCGGTCTTTAACAGTTTTAATATCCTAAGAGAGATTGTCGCCTACCGGTTACAAAAGGACAGTTAAACTGCGGTTACTCCACCGTAACGGATTTGGCGAGATTGCGGGGGCGGTCTACGTTTAGGCCTTTTTCTACGGCGACGTAATACGCAAACAGCTGGACAACAGTAGCCACTAATAACGGCTGCAGCATTTCTATGGTATCTGGTACATACATCACGTCATCTGTCAGTTTCGTTATTTGTTTATTGCCTTTGCTGGCTATGGCCAGGACCGGTCCGCTTCGGGCTTTGATTTCTTCAATATTAGAAAGGGTTTTTTCTAGCAGAGGGGAATCGCAGGCCAGCGCTAAGGTGGGGAAGTCGCCGTCAATCATAGCCAGTGGTCCATGTTTCATTTCGCCGGCCGAGTAACCCTCGGCATGAATATAGGACACCTCTTTTAGTTTTAGAGCTCCTTCTAGGGCACAGGGATACAAATAATTGCGTCCGATAAATAGAAAATCACGGTAGCCGGCATATTTTTTAGCCAGCCGCTGAATGCTATCGGTATCTTCCAGAATTTTAGCAACTTTCTGCGGCAGTTTGGTGAGTTCTTTGAGGACGGGTTTATAGAGAGCCGTGCGCCCTTGATTAAGGTGCAGAGCGATTTCGGCCAGGATGGTAACCTGGGCTATAAAAGCCTTGGTGCTGGCCACGGATTGTTCGTGGCCAGCGTGGCAGTACACCCCGGCATCGGTGATGCGGGCAATGGTGGACCCGGCGGCATTAACAATGCCAAGGCGCAGTACGCCGTAGTTTTCAACCTTTTTAATAGCCGCGATCGTATCGGCAGTTTCGCCGGACTGCGAAATTGCCAAGAGTGCGGTGCTGCGTGAAAACGGCTCGTTACGGTATTTAAACTCCGAGGCTAATTGGACCTCTACCGGGATACCGGCCAGCTCCTCAATTAAGTACTCGCCGACCAGCCCCGCATAATAGGAGGTTCCGCAGGCCACGATAACGATCCGATCAATGTAGCGGAGTTGTTCGGTAACGCTCTCTAAGCCCCCTAATTTAACGGTACTGGTATCAGGTTTCAGACGTCCCAAAGTAGCCGATTGGATAGTCTGGGGCGCTTCATAAATTTCTTTGAGCATGTAATGCGCAAAATCTCCCAAAGATGACTTTTGATGATCATAGTCAAGCTCCTCGGCTTTGCGTTGGACGGCGATAGCTTTGCTGATGTTGTGTATTTTTAGATCGCCAGCTGTTATTTCGGCGATTTCATAATCATCAAGGTAAATTACCTTTTTTGTTTTGTCCATCAGCGCGGCAGCGTCTGACGCTAAAAAATGTTCGTCGTGGCCTACGCCTATAACAAGTGGGCTGGACAGGCGGCCTACATAAAGCGTCTCGGGATGTTCGCTGCTCATGGCGGCAATAGCGTAGGCCCCCACTAGATCTTTCAGGGCTTTTTCAAAAGCCAGTAAGAAAGATTTTTCGGTTTTAAGGTAGTGGTCAATTAAATGCGGGATGACCTCCGTATCGGTTCCGGAAGTAAAATGATAACCCATCTTTTTAAGACTAGTTTTAATATCTTGATAGTTTTCTATGATACCGTTATGGACAACAAATACAGTTCCCGCACTGTTGCTGTGCGGATGAGCATTATTTGCGGTTGGGGCGCCGTGCGTAGCCCAACGCGTGTGCCCAATGGCGATGCTGGTATTGGTAACTCCATCTTGTTCCAACTGACTGCGTAAATTTTCTACACGTCCTACTTGCCTGACGGTGACAGGTTTTTTATCAATCATAGTAGTAATGCCGGCGGAGTCATAGCC
>JAICHO010000028.1 GCA_025924835.1 Candidatus Saccharimonadota bacterium
CACACTGTGCCAATCTGTCCCATACCGTACTGCCGTAACTAACGACGGGTTGAGAAGCTTGCGGCTGAACTACGCGTTTTGGTGTCGAAGGTTGGCTCACCGGCGCCGGTGCTGTGGTGCTCACAGTATTAGGGAGCGCACGATCTGGCAGTTGCTCGTCCGGTTTGGGAATTCGTAAGTCACTGCCGGGGTATATAACATCAGGGTCCTTAATTGCCTCATTGGCGTCAAAGAGCCTAGGGTACGTTGTGTCGTGTTCGGCGGCAATTTTGGCTAGGTAATCTCCTGGCTGCACCTTTACTAATGTTGGTTGATCAGTTTGAGTGTTTTGCGTTTCGGCGTGAGCGGACTTGCTGCCTGCAGCAAAAAAGACGACTGCAAATAACAGACCCACTAAACCTAGGCGTATCTTCATGTAACCTCCTGACCAGCTCTACAGCTTACCCTCGGTCAAAACATCCGCACTGAAGCGGAAGCAAAATTATCAAATCTTAGTTTCTATTATAAGTCTTAGGCAAACCAGGCTAGGTCTTTAGTTTGCATCTTCCACCTCATAGGTAAAAAGACACAGGATGATAATACATGCCTAAAAATAAATATATGTAATATATATCACAAAGCTTTACCTGAAGATGGGTCCCGATACCGTCTTCCAGACAGGCTAACAGTAAGAAATTTAACGGTCATCTTGTGCCCTGCCGCCTATCCTTAACTAAGGAGGCACTATGCGTTCAATTTGGAGCGGCTCGATAAGCTTTGGACTTATTAATATTCCGATAAAAATGTTTAGCGGCGTGCAGTATCAACAAGGACTGGATCTGGACATGTTACATGCCGAAGACCACTCACCTATTAGATACGCCAAAATTTGTCGTGAAGATGGCAAGGAGGTGCCATGGGATGAAGTAGTCAAAGGCTATGAGTACCGGGAAGGTGACTATGTAATTCTTACTAAAGAAGATTTTGAAAAAGCCGACCAGGAAAAAACTAATTCACTGGATATTCAACAATTTGTAACAGAAGAAGAGATTGATATCCGCTACTTCGAGAAGCCCTATTATCTTGAGCCAAGCAAAGGTGCTGACAAAGCCTACGCATTGTTGCGTGAGGCGCTGCATAAGGCTGGGCGCCTAGCCTTAGTAAAATTTGTCATGCGTGGTCGCGAACACATTGGCACGATTAAGCCGATTGGTCGGGCACTGGTACTGCTGCAAATGAGATATATGAGTGATTTGCGGGAAAGTGCCGATCTTAAATTCCCGTCAGATAAGTCGGTTACGAAGGCTGAGCTAGAAATGGCCATGGAACTTATAGACCAACAAACCAAACCGTTCGCTCCGGAAGATTTCCACGATACATATACCGAAGAGTTGGAGGAAGTTATAGAAGAAAAAGCTAAAGGCAAGAAGCCAAAAGCGCGCGGCAAGCAGCCGCAAGAGACCAAAACCAAGGACCTGATGGCCGCCCTGAAGGCCAGTATGGAAAAATCAAGGGCCCAGTGATGCTATGAGCTTGACCAAATACAAATCAATGCGCAAATTTCGTAAGACGCCGGAACCAGCCGGAGCGGTCAAAAAATCACCGTCGCGGCGGCTGGAATTTGTGGTTCACAAACATCAGGCATCGCATTTGCATTATGACTTTCGTTTGGAACTGGACGGTGTTCTAAAAAGCTGGGCGGTACCGAAAGGCCCGTCCATGAACCCCAAAGACAGACGTCTGGCCGTGATGGTAGAGGATCATCCTTATGAATACCGCACGTTTGAGGGGAATATACCCGAGGGCAATTATGGCGCCGGTTCGGTTATTATATGGGACAAAGGTACATACGAGGCACCGCATGACTCTAAAAATTCCGAGCGCCAATTAAAAGATGGATTACGAAAAGGTCATCTGGATTTTGTTATGCATGGTCAAAAGCTTAAGGGCAGATTTGCGCTGATAAAACGCCAGAATGAGGAAAAGTCCTGGTTACTTATTAAAAAACATGATGAATTCGCGGACGGTCAGGACATAACTCTTCAGGACACCTCCGCTGTGAGCGGCCAGACGTTAGAGGAGCTTGACGTGTCAGATATGGGCACTGAGCTGAGCAGCATAAAAAAGACAGCGCTACCTGAAGCTATTAAACCAATGTTAGCAACACTCGTTGACGCGCCGTTTAGTAAAAAAGGCTGGCTGTTTGAGCTTAAATTGGATGGTTACCGGGCAATTGGCGCTAAACGCAGTGGCAAAGTGCAACTTTACTCACGGAGCGGTCAGAATTTTTCTAAAAAATATGCGGACGTAGCCAAGCTGCTGAAACAGCTTCCGGGCAACACGGTTATAGACGGAGAAATCGTGATTATAGACAATGATGGCAAACCGCAGTTTAACTGGTTGCAGAATTGGGGCAATAAACACCGGGGCAACTTGCGATATTTTGTATTTGATTTGCTGTGGTATGAGGGTAAGGATGTACGAGACTTGCCGTTAACCGACCGCAAAAAGTTATTAAAACGTATACTACCCAAAGACTCGGCGTTGGTTTATTGCGATCATATTGAAGAGCAAGGCCGCGAATTATACGATCAGATTAAGCAAGCTGGCTTAGAAGGCGTCATGGCCAAACGAAATGATAGCCCTTACAAAAGCGGAGCACGCAGTGAGGACTGGTTAAAAATTAAAACACACTTGAGGCAAGAGGTGGTCATTGGTGGTTTTACAGAACCGCGCGGCAGTCGCAAACACTTAGGCTCGCTCCTGCTAGGGGTCTACGAGAAAAACAAATTACGATATGTGGGTCATTCCGGCGGCGGTTTGGCCAGCGAGCAGCTAAAATCGTTGCGTGAGCGTTTGCGGGCTCTGGAACGTCCAGACAGCCCGTTTGATAAGCAGCCCAAGCCCAATGCGCCAGTGCACTGGACGGACCCAAAACTGTTGTGTGAAGTTACATTTAGCGAATGGACACCAGACCACCGTATGCGTCAGCCAAAATTCATCGGCTTGCGTGATGATAAGGCGGCTACCACCGTAAAAGCCGAACACGCTCAATCAGCTAATATGGTTATACATAAGAAATCTGTCGTTTCTCCGCAGCTTGAAATCACCCATTCTGATAAGCTATTTTGGCCGGATTTAAAAATCACCAAAGGCAATCTGGCAGAATATTACCAAATGGTTAGCGGCCGCATGCTGCCGTACCTTATTCAGCGACCACATGTATTACTGCGCCATCCGAATGGTTACGGCTCAAATGGTTTTTTCCAGAAAGACGTGACCAATCCGCCGGAGGGTGTTCAAACAGTTCCGCTGCACTCTGAGAGCACTAATCAAAACGTGAATTATTTGGTTTGCACTGGAGCGGAAAGTTTAATGTACATGGTACAAATAGGTTGCATAGAGATTAATCCTTGGCACAGCACAGTTGAAAGGCTGGAATACCCTGACTGGATCGTTATGGACCTTGATCCGGAAGGCATTGGCTTTAAGGCCGTCGTGCAGGTAGCGCGAACCATCAAAAAGTTATGCGATGAATGGAATCTACCAAGTTATCCCAAAACTTCCGGTAAGAGCGGTCTACATGTATATGTGCCGACCGGCGGAAGTTATGATTATGCTCAAATCAAACAGTTTTCTGAGCTTATGGCTATCCATATTCACGCCCGCGAACCGGGCCTGACCAGCCTTGAACGAATGCCCTCCAAACGAAAAGGCAAAATTTATATAGATTATTTGCGTAATGCGTTGGGCCAGACCGTAGCAGCACCTTATTCGGCACGTCCGGCCATGCATGCAACCATATCAATGCCACTGTCATGGGATGAAATTACTCCCACGCTAAAACCAACAGACTTTACCATTAAAAACATAGCCGCCCGTTTAGGCCAACCTGATCCCTGGAAAGAAATGTTAGGGCAAAGCATAGATTTAGCTGCCGTCTTATCAGCCTTAAGCTGAGCGTTCGTAAATAGCAAAATAATTAACTGCATTACCATCACTGTGGCGTTAATCTAAGTGTGTCAGTTAATCAGGAGTGAATGATGACAAAAGATCATGGTCCATCTATCAAAAATGATAAACAATATGAAGGTTTGCGCAACAAAGGCATGAGCAAACAGCGTGCTGCCAAAATTGCCAACTCTCCTGGTGCCAGCCACCGAGGCGGCAAAAATTCCCACAAAAACCAATAATTTAGACCGGCTCCAATCCGTCTTAGCACCTCTGTTGTAGAGGCTATCCTGTAGTAGTGATAATTTTTATGAATTGGAGCCCATTCGCACAGATAGAATTAGGTTAATACACCTTAGGGGCGTATACTTATACATAAGTAGATCGGACAAAAGCAGCTGTCCGTAATAAGTGTTAAGGAAGTACATGTCCAAAGATAAGGGCCGCAAAGAAGTCAAAAAACCTAAGCAGGCCAAAAAAGCTTAATCTATGCCTACCTTGAAAAAAAAGACTAACTTTTTGGATTCCCCTGAGGCAGCAGAAGCTAAAGCAGCGTTAAGGCTAATGGCTTCAGATGACGCATATAATACCCGGTCCAGCTATATAGCAAACGGCACGAACTATCCGGACAATCTGATTCCTTTTGTAGATAAGCATATGAATTATTTAAATACGCATCCAAGCATTGACCATCGGCAGTACCTTTCAAATCTGCGCTTGATGATGCGAATTCGCTAATCTTAAATAGATGAGTGACATTAAACTACACGGCTAAAGACGACTACGTTCTTGCTTAGTACTCAGGTAGCTCTCAGACGTATAATCGTATAATAGGACATATGCGGATATTAGTAGTTGAGGACGAGCATAAGATCGCAAATGCCTTAAGGCAAGGTTTGGAGCAGCATGCTTATTCGGTAGATGTAGCCTATGATGGTGACGACGGTTTAGCCATGGCCACCACAGAACCGTATGACCTAATTATTTTAGATCGTATGTTGCCCGGAAAGATAGACGGCATGGGTATTTTACGGCAGATTCGTACAGAAAATATACATACGCCGGTACTACTGCTTACGGCCAAAGACCGCGTACTTGACCGAGCAGAGGGACTTAATACCGGTGCCGATGATTATTTGGTTAAACCATTCGCGTTTGTGGAGCTAATTGCCCGGGTACGTGCGCTTCTAAGGCGTCCTCAACAGTCATTGCATACGACATTGAGCTATGCGGATCTTACGCTTGATCCGGCTAACTTTGCGGTGGAGCGGGCAGGTAAGCCAATTGAGTTGACCAGCAAGGAATTCGCACTGCTGGAGTATCTGATGCGTCACCCTGATCGTATTGTTGCCAAGGATATGATTATGCAGCACGTGTGGGACTATGATTCGGATATTCTGCCAAACACCGTTGAGGTTTATATCGGCTATTTACGGAATAAAATTGACAAGCCATTTAAGGGGCCAAACCTTATCAATACCAAGCGGGGATTTGGCTATCGGTTCGGAAACAAAACCTGATGTTCCACAAGACTTCCACTAAACTGGCGGGGCTTTACTTGGCAGTCCTAATGGCAATAAGCTTATTCTTTAGCATTAATGTTTATCAGCTATCGGTCCAGGAGTTTGACCGCGGTTTTCGCGGACAGGGTTCAATATTGGAACGAGGCCCGGATTTCCACTCCGCTCCTCGAACGCTTAATCAATTGCTAGAGGAGCAAAAATCTCGTTATGAAGAAGCCAAGAGTCGGGTGCTTAACCGGCTCATTTTTATTAATGGTGTCATTTTGCTAGGAGGTGGTTTCGTAAGTTATTATTTAGCCCGCCGCACGCTTAAGCCCATTGAAGAAGCCCATGCAGCACTGGAGCGTTTTACGGCTGATGCTAGCCATGAACTAAGAACTCCAATCGCGGCCATGCAAACCGAAACCGAAGTGGCGCTCATGAATCCCACATTAACTTTGGCCCAAGCCAAGGATCAACTGAAAAGTAACCTTGAAGAACTGGCGAAGCTAACAACCTTGTCAGAAGGACTATTGCGGCTAGCCCACCTTGAAAATAACGATCTGCACTACGTGCCTATAAAGGCCGCCGAATTTATAGCCAAGGCAATAAGCCAGGTAATTCCGGCCGCCGAGAAAAAACATATACTGATACATTCTGATATAGACCAAAACGTGCAAGCGGTTGGCGATGAGGCCAGCTTGATTGAAGCATTGGTTACTATTCTAGATAACGCGGTTAAGTACAGCCCGAATAAAAGCCAGATCAACGTCACAGCCGGTCGGGATCAAAATCAGGTTGCAATACGCATCCAAGATCAGGGTAGCGGCATCAAGGCGACCGAGCTCCCGCACGTATTTGAACGGTTCTATCGGGCGGACTCGTCACGCACCAAACAAGGCACGCCCGGCTACGGTTTAGGCCTGGCTATAGCCAAAAATATTATTGAATTACACAAGGGAACCATAGCGGTCGTTAGCAAGCCAGCCGCCGGAACGGTCTTTACGATACATGTGCCTGCGGCCACTTAAGCACACTCTCAGGTTGCGAGCATATGCTTCGGCCATAAAGTTAAATATATAACAAGGAAGGTTAATCCGCGGTGAATGTAATTACTAGGGGAATACGCAACGCATTTCGTAATGGCGTCCGTACTTTTTCCATCATAATCATACTTGGGCTCAGTCTCGGTTTGGCATTGGCCATGGTGGTAGCACGGCAAGCGGTGCAGGATAAAATCAGCTCGGTTAAAAGCTCGATTGGCAATACCATCACTATTTCGCCAGCCGGAGCACAAGGCTTCCAAGGCGGCGGCGAACCCCTAACAACAGATCAATTAACCAAGATAGCAGCTACAGCCAACGTTATAAAGGTTACCGAAACCTTAAACGATCGACTGACCACGGATAATACCAGTTTGGTCTCGGCGATCGAGCCGGGTACTTTAGGAAACCGTCGTGGCCGTGACTCTGGAGTAGGTTTTGTGCCGCCTGATGCAGCAGATCGCGGAGGTAACGGCACAAACCAACGACAAATTACCAGAACCTTTACGCCGCCGGTTATTGTTACAGGTACGAATGATTTAAGCGACCAGTCCGTATATGGCGGCAACAAAGTTACCTTTACAAGCGGGCAACCCCTAGACACCAGCAAAGATGAAGATAAAGCAATCGTGGGCACCGCCTTGGCGACCAAGAATAATCTAAGCGTCGGTTCGACATTTACAGCTTACGGCAAGTCGGTAACGGTAACGGGAATATACGATACGGGCAATACTTTTTCAAATGCGGGACTAATCATGTCATTACCCGCTCTGCAGAGACTTTCAGCTCAACCAGGCAGCATTACAAGCGCACTTGTCACGGTTAATTCAATTGACAATGTTGATTCAGCCACCAGCGCCATTAAGACAGAGCTAGGTGATAAAGCCGATGTGGTCAGTAATCAGGACACCGCCAAACAAGCTATCGCCCCCTTGGAAAATGTTAAGACAATTTCTCTGTACAGTTTAGTCGGCGCGGTAATAGCGGGAGCAGTAATAATACTGCTAACCATGGTTATGATCGTTCGTGAGCGGCGGCGAGAAATTGGAGTCATGAAGGCAATTGGCGCGTCCAACCTGACTATTATGTTCCAGTTTATCAGCGAAGCCATTACGCTCACGGCTCTAGGCTTAATCGTCGGACTCGTTATTGGTGCTTCAGCCGCGAATCCAATCGCAAAAATATTGGTCAATAACAGTTCCGGTAGCAATACCGCTCAGACTGTCTCAGGCCCTCAATTTGCGGGTCGGGGCGGCCAGCGCGGATTACGGGCTTTTGGTAACAATAGCCTCGCGAGTGCCAAAAATATTAAGGCCAAGGTTGGTTTGAATATTCTGAGCTACGGTATCGGGACCGCTCTCATCATCGCTATCATCGGCAGTGCTCTCCCCGCATTTTTAATTAGTAAAATAAGACCAGCAGAAGTAATGAGGGCGGAATAATTATGTTGCAAGTGACTAACCTTAAGAAAGTATTTAAATCTGGCGACACTAATGTCACGGCTGTAAATGATATTAGTTTTAGTGTACCGGATGGGCAGTTCGCTTCCGTCATCGGCAAAAGCGGTAGTGGCAAGAGCACCTTGCTCAGTTTATTGGGCGCCTTGGACAAACCGACAAGCGGTCAAATTATGGTCGGCAAACAAGATATAACCAAACTACACGATCATGCGCTCATTACATATCGCGGCACAAAGATAGGCTTTGTGTTCCAAAACTATAATCTAGTCCCCAACCTCACCGCGTTAGAAAACGTCATGTTACCTTTGGAGTTCGCCAAAGTTCCTAAAAAAAAGCGTCAAGCAAGAGCCAAGGAGCTACTGGATCAGGTAGGATTACAAGACGATAAACAACAGCGCAAACCAGGGCGTTTGAGCGGCGGTGAACAACAGCGCGTAGCCATTGCCCGGGCTTTGGCCAATAAACCGCAACTTATCTTGGCTGATGAACCCACCGGCAATCTTGATTCGCAGACCGGGAAGATGATATTTGACTTGCTTCATTCATTGGCGCGCACCGAACGGACCACCATTGTTGCAGTAACGCATGATTTGTCAATTGCCGGCAAAACTGACGTAACGTTTAAATTGCGAGACGGAAAGCTCATTAGTAAGTAGTATGATAAAAACCACACTAGGCGAAGACTCTACAAGACCCTATAGCATAAGACAGCGGCTACGGTCTATGCCCAAGCTGCCAGCTATTTTGGTTGCTACCGTTTTGTTGGTAGGCCTGGGCTTTGTCTTGGGGGTTGAGTATCAAAAAAATCAGCGCGTTGGCAATACAAGTAATACTGCTACCAACCAGTTGAGTAATGCTGGCCAGCAGCGTAGGCAAGCGGGTCAAAATGGTTTCGGTCGTCGCTTTGGCGGCCAACGCCCCGTTACAGGACAGGTAACATCAGTCAGTAGTTCAAGCATAAGTATCAATGACCAAGCCGGCACTGCCAGAACATTTGCAGTTACCGAAAACACAATAATTACAGACCAGGGACAACCTACAGCGTTGAGTACGATTAAAGTGGGCGACACCATAGGCGTCGTAGTCGACACATCTGACGGTCAGAAAGCTGCCCGCATACTGTTAAATACCGGTTTTGGCACTGCTGCCCCTTCATCGACAAACGGCTCAAATTCCACTAGTATAAATTAGCAAGAGGAGGGACACCTATGAAAAAAAGCGGTCTTATTATCGGCCTGGTTATCCTAGTGATCGTTGTTGGCGCGCTGGTTTTGGGCAAAAAATCGGATAAAGCTACCCCCTCAACCAATACCACGTCGACTCAGCCAACGCAAACGGCTAATAACCCCAACAACGCCAGCCAAACCGCTCCTCAGTCTCAGGGTACTATAACCTACACGAGTAACGGGTTTGACCCTGCTTCGCTTACCGTCACTTCGGGTAGTAGCGTAACCATCAAAAATAATTCCTCAAGTTTATTGCAATTTGATTCCGATCCCCACCCAGAGCACACGGACGATCCTGAGCTAAATGTAGGTACAATAAGCCCCGGCCAAAGCAAAACCATAACCGTCACTAAAACCGGTAGCCATGGTTACCACAACCACTTAAATCCCAGCGACACTGGTGTATTAGTCGTACAGTAGTCTCGCCGGCTAACTGCCTGTATTATTAAAATGTGATTATCCATTCAGTCGCACATGCTTTAAGCATGGCCTTTGCCATGGGCTGGGAAATACTATGGCCGCTTATTTTAGGATTTGGTTTATCGGCGTCGATCCAAGCCGTCGTCTCGCACAAGCAAATGAGCCAGCTGTTGCCGGATGATAAGCCCAAAACGCTGATCTTAGCCACGTCCTTAGGCGCCGCGTCATCATCCTGTTCGTATGCGGCGGTGGCATTAGCCCGCTCCATTTTTCAAAAAGGCGCCAACTTTACAGCTGCCATGGCCTTTGAAATAGCCAGTACTAATTTGGTGGTTGAACTTGGGATCATCATGGCCTTATTGCTTGGTTGGCGGTTTACCTTGGCGGAGTTTGTTGGCGGTCCGATTATGATTGTGGTGTTGACAGTGCTACTGCGCCGCTTCCTAACACCTAAGCTGCTTGAAACCGCGCATAAGCAGGCTCAAAAAGGCCTGGCTGGCCGTATGGAAGGGCATGCCACAATGGGCGATATGTCTGTCAGAACCAAGGGCTCGGTGTTGCAACGGTTACTGTCTAGTGAGGGCAAAACTGCCACCAGCCACTTTTTTGTGATGGACTGGGCAAGTGTCTGGGCCGATATTGTTCTGGGCCTGCTCATAGCCGGGGCGATTGCAGCCTGGGTACCGGCTAACTTTTTTGAAAAATTCTTTTTTGTTTCGCATCCGTTAGTGGCGGCTATGTGGGGACCGCTGATTGGCCCGCTGATCGCGATTATTACGTTTGTATGCAGCGTCGGTAATGTGCCGCTTGCCGCAGTGCTATGGAATGGCGGTATTAGTTTTGGCGGCGTTATTAGCTTTATCTTTGCCGACCTTATCGTATTCCCGGTGCTTCGCATCTATAAAAAATACTATGGCCTTAAAATGGCTACCTTCTTGTTTGGTACGTTTTATCTAGCCATGGTTTTAGCCGGATACATAGTAGAACTAATCTTTGCCGACCTGCGCCTAACGCCGCATGCTCGCAATGCGACTGTGCTAGATCCAAGCATTACACTTAACTACACCAGTGTACTTAATATTATCTTCCTGATCATCGGGATTGCCTTGGTATGGCGTTTTCTCAAAACAGGCGGCCCAAAAATGCTCAAGATGATGAATAACGGTGCCCATGACGGCAATATGACGCATGACCATCATAGCTAGTACGCTAACTGTTATTTTTGAAACAAAATAATATACGTGCGAGAAGATACGGTGAAATGTTTTAGTGTTAAAGCAGATAATTAATCATATGCTATAAACTGGCGCCAAGTTTCTGCCGATTGAATTGGTTCTATGCGTGGTAATAAACGCCTAATAAGTCGTAACACCTCCGTATCCTCCTTTCTATACCCATCATACGCTACATTTAGCGGGCGAGCCGTAATGTTTAACACTAGACAACTGTGATATTGCTCACATTGTGAATGAGCTCACGCTTGCGTCTAGGCAAAAGCGGGTCTATTATTTATACAATTATGGCCGCAGCAGCTAATAAAGCACCAATTCCTGAGGGCTTTCCTGAGCCTCTTGGATTTTTAAATGAATTTGCCCATGAAGGCGATGCTTATCAGGGTCTCTACGCCCACATTGCCAGGCAACTGGACATGGGAGATGAATCGTCTGTCCGTGACTATGTTGATTCGCTAACACTGAGTACGCGAGCACAGGGTGAGTATATTGACGTTTTGCGTAGTACTCTTGAAATTCGACACACCACGACCAATAAATCTCAATACAAGCCACATTATCCTGAACTGGACGCGGCAATTAACTACATGCAGTATCGGTTAGCACTAGGAGTATTGGAGCCGGCTGTCTCGATTGCGCTCGGGCGTACAAATCCCGATCATACCAGAGTACGAATAGCTAGAACAATTGTAGCCGTCAACTTGGTGAGAAACTGGATGCTTGATGCGTTTTCTGGGCCTAAAAGCGCGGCAAGCGTACCTGGCCTGCTGGATCAGGAAATTGAGGGATATTTACGGCAGTATTTCAATGGCGAATATGATCAAGTGGGTAGCACATCACCCCAACTTGCCGATATGTATCGGGACAGTGGTTATGCCCTGCCTTCAGTTGACAGGTCTAGCGACGGCTACCGGCTATACGACATAAAAGATCATACCTTCCGCATATTGCACAAAAAACCAAATGGGGATCTGCCCTCGGCCGATGAAGTTTACGAAATACAACATCGCCGCGCACCTCAACCGCCCAAACTCGTATCGGAGGACGTGCCGCGCGTGACCTTGGTCGCCTACCCGCCAGCTCAAGAGACTAGTCAGCCCTTAACTCCATATGCCCGGGAGCGGGTTAGGCGCCAAGTCCTAATTCAAGCCCTGGGCGGTTTAGGTGTTCTACAGCCAGCCGCTCTGCGCGCATTGGACTTAGTCGAACATGTACCAGCCGCGGAAAGACTATTGCCAGCCGGCCACCTGGGTGGACGCGCTGCCGCCCGCACAGCCGCACATACTCTGTTAATGCACCTTCATAGACACGGCATTGATCGCGTAGAACCTACCGGAACGAGGCGACCGGTCGCTCGGCCAACCGTTGCCGAAGTACGAACAAGATTAGACCGGATGCTCGCGGATAATCGTGCGCCATGGCTGCCAGCTGACGCCCTACTTATGGCTGCTGACGCCAGTTACAGGCAAAAATACGGTGAAGGCAGCTCCCGACGCGACTTTTGGGAATAGATATAGAGGGGGGTTGTTTAGATTGCGGAGCTGCGACGGGTAAGGATGTCGCAAATGAATACCACCACTGCCACCACGAGCAGTAAATGAACCAATCCGCCTCCGATATGAACCGACAGTCCCAAAAGCCACAATAGGGCAAATATTGCGGCGATTAGTGCTAACATGTGAGACTCCTTTCAGTTGATGGACCGGTTAAGGATGGATTATTTAGCCAGCAATGATAGTAAAAATATTACTTCTGTAATTTTACGGGTAGACGAGAGACAGATTTAAGCGGTCTTAGGCGATGCCGATAATGATTCACTGGAATTTAGGTTAGATAGCTGGCGCACATAGTAGGACGGCAAGATAAGTGGTACTGGTCGTGGCATGTCCCGTGTTTCCAGTTCTAGCGCGGATAGCATAGCTAATACTCCACCCTCTAAGGCAATTATCACATCTCCTAAAGCGGTGTAGTGCGAGAAAATTCCAAATAACATGGGTGAAAAGATGGCGGATATACCAGCCACAAAGAATAATCCTCCTATAGCCAGCATGGCTATCTTAGTAGCCTTGAAGCGAATGTGCGGAACAAATACATATAACAATAGAACAGTAGCTACGATAACCCTAAAACGTATGAAGGGCGCACTAAGATCTGTAAAAAGGCCTAGGTCATAACTCGGGCTGATCATTCCGTACAAGGTTATAGCCATAACCGCGCTGATAAAAGTAAGGGTAGTTAGCTTGTGTTTCATCATATCTCTTCCTTTTTTCCTAACCATTACATTAAAATCCACTTTCTGGCAAATATCTGTGAGAATTTTATCTTTAGAACACATTTAAACTGAAATGTAGAAGAATCTGCGCACAGGCGTAGACTAATAAGACGTGTTTAAAACGGAAGGAGGGAAAGAGCATGAAAGCAGTTCAGTACAGTGATTACGGTGGCCCGGAGGCCTTAAGAGTTAATGAAACCGACCGCCCCATAGCTAAAACAGGCCAAATTGTGGTAGAAATCAAAGCGGGCGCGATCAACCCATTTGATTGGAAGCTCAGAGCCGGCTATATGAAAGACGCTATCCCCCTGACCTTTCCGGTCACGATTGGCGCTGACTTTTCAGGAATAGTACGCGAGGTCACAGATGAAACTGCGGGGTTCAAGCCTGGTGACGAAGTGTAC
>JAICHO010000029.1 GCA_025924835.1 Candidatus Saccharimonadota bacterium
ACAACATAAATACTGCCACCACTAGTAAATTCAGAGCAAGATTAATAAGCGCCGTTACGCTTGTAGACAAAATAATAATCCAACGCGGAATACGTATTTTACGGATAAGATCACCACGGCTAACAATGGACCCCAGGCTTAGGCTGGTCATTTCAGCAAAAAAGTTCCACATGACAATCCCAAGCAATAAATAAATGGGGAAGTGTGGAATGCCACCGCCAACCTTCAGGCCCTGCACAAAAACTACATAGAGGATTAAGAAAAGTAAAATTGGTCGCAGCAAGGACCAAGCGTAGCCCAAAACCGATCCTTGATAGCGTAATTTAAAATCGGTAATAACTAACTGCTTGAGCAGTATCACGGAATACCGGTAACGATTCCTGGCGTGTCTCACAAAATTCACTCCTGATATTGTACACCAATTTGCCCTTATACCTCATGGCGCCATACAATAACACAGTGAGCAAAATTGCCGCGAACCCGGACAAGAAAACGCTGATTATTAGGAATGCCTATCATTATGATTTTGGTGGTGCCGAAAAATTTGCCGTGAATTTGGCGGCCGAGCTGTCAAAACATAATATGCAACCTGTGCTTATTACCCGTTCGCCGCAACTCCTCAAACACGCCCAACAAATGCACGTGAAGCATAAACGCGGCTGGTGGTGGTCTAGACAAGACTATAGCGGCGCGAACGTATTACTCTTCCCCTTTTATCTGCTCTGGCAGATATTATTAACGCTCTGGTACGTGCAGTTAATACTGCACATGAAAATTGATATAGTTCATCCGCAAAGCCGCGATGATTTTGTAGCCGCAACCATTGCTGGCCGCTTGCTAAGAAAAAGGGTGGTGTGGACCGACCACGCCGATCTTAAATATGTTTTTGCCAATCACCGCGTATGGTATAAAAATCCCGTTGGCAAATTAGTCTATCTTGCCAGTAAACTGGCACATTACATAACACTGGTAAGCCAAAGCGAACAGCTTCTTATTGAAACGGCCCTGGGCATTACGTTGCCGGCCAAATATAAGGTGATCCACAATGGCATATCAGATCAAAATGTCGTGCCCCACCCTCGGCCCCACGGCGAGCAAGAGGCCATAATTTACTGCAGCACGTCACGGCTCGTAACTGCTAAAGGCATAGGTGAGCTCATAGAGGCCTTTACGCAAATTAGCCGACAGAATCCGTCTGTCAGGCTTTGGATAGTTGGCTATGGGCCTGAAGCAGATCATTTCAAGCAACTCGCGCAGCACGTGCCAACTATTACTTTTTTTGGGCACAAGGACGACGCACTACCATTTGTGGCCGCCTGCGATATTTTTGTTCATCCCAGTTACCACGAGGGCTTTAGCCTGTCTTTGGTAGAAGCCATCATGCTTGGCAAGCCAGCAATCGCCTGCCGGGTGGGAGGCAATCCCGAGATTATCCGGGATGGTCAAAACGGCCTGTTAGTACCAGCCAAAGACGCGCAGCTGCTCGCTGGCGCCATGTTAAAACTTGCCAAAGAGCCGCAAACGCGCAAAATGTATGGAGTAGCCGCCCGCGAAGATTATGTGAAAAGCTTTGTATTTGAATCAATCGTTAAGGAAAAATTCTTACCGCTCTATGAATAAAAAACCACTAACAATCCTATTTGACGCCAACCCAATGGTTAATGGCAATAAATCGGGCGTCGGTTATTATACCCATAGTCTGATTCAGGCGCTGGCAGACAATTACCCGGATCATATCAAACTTGTCGGCCACTATTTTAGTTTCTTAGGCAAAAAAGACCACCTAGCTCTCCCGCGCGCAAAAAACATCCAATACGTACGATCACGCCTTATCCCGGGCAAAGTTTTATCCATAACGCGCCGGCTAGGCTTTCAGCCGCCCTTGGAGATCTTTTTTAAACGTACGGGTGACACCGCCATATTCACCAATTACTTCAGCCTACCAAGTATCTTTAAGATACCGCGCATGGTTGTCTTGCATGACTTGTGTTACATAGAAGCGCCTCAGTTTGTTTCCAAAAAAAATAGAGAATTTATAAAACGGTTTGTCCCGCACGCTGTCAAAACGGCGTCTAGGATTATTACCATTTCTGATGCAACGAAACGGGCTATTAAAAAATACTATTCCGTTCCGGACGATAAATTCGTCATAACACCGATCCCGCCAATTGTTAAGCATCCCGATCGGGGCTACGACCTGGCAGGTATCGGTGTAAAGGGCACATATATATTATTCGTTGGCACGCTGGAGCCTCGTAAGAATATTCTGGGATTGGTACAGGCATACGAGCAATTATTGCCTGCTCTTCGGGACGAATACCAATTGGTGCTAGCTGGTGGTGTCGGCTGGTATATGGAAGAGACCCAAGAATACATAGCGGGCTTGAAAAAACAGGGCTTACAAATTATTACGCCGGGGTATATTAGTGATGATGCCAAGGCCGCCCTGTACGAACATGCCAATCTGTTTGTTCTGCCCTCCCACTACGAAGGATTTGGCATGCCCATTTTGGAAGCCATGGATTATGGCATTCCCACCGCCGTCAGTGATATTGAGGTATTCCACGAGGTTGCCGGTAGTGCCAGCCTGTATTTTGATAAAGACTCTCCCGCCTCAATTGCCAAGGCTATGGCCAAGGTGCTGGGTAGCCCGGACCTTCAGAAAGAATTAGTCGCTAAGGGTCATGAACGGCTGAAAAGCTACAACTGGCAAGACATAGCCCAATCGGTTTATGAAAACATCAAACAGATTTGCGGGCGGCCCTAGGCAATTTCGCTCTATTGCCCGCGACCAAACCGCTTAACAGCCACCATTGTGCGGCTACGGCTTCATTGCTCCATAAATGAATCAGCGTGCTGATAAAAAGATAGGCCCAAAAGGCCGCCAATAAGCTTACCTGCAGGTTGCTTGGTTCGGCGGCCCGTACGTTAATGTAGGCGTAGACTAGCACAAACAAAAAAGCCAGTAGCCCGAGAACGCCAACTTCATAGGCAATTTGCAGAAAGTAGTTTTCTGTTAGTAGCGCTCCGTGGTGATTACCAATTGAGGCCAGGCCCGCAGTCCCGGGCCCATGGCCTTGAGGATGTTTAATTATCGCTTTTGTAGTGCTTTTTTGCAGCTGGATACGCAACTCATTAGGATCAGTCAGGACCGTCTTTTGGTCTTTGTGTAAAAATACGTTCTGAAATACATATTGGTTTCTAAATAGAAATACCAGGCTAAGCACAACCACGCTGCCGACAACAATAAGCGGCCAGAAGCGTACCACAAGCTTTTTAAGCTGCGCCCGGTAAACGTAAAATATCCCAACCGCGCCAGCGATAATCGAACCAATCCATGCTCCTCTGGAAAACGTTAAAAAAATCGCCCAGACGTGCAGTAAAACCAATCCGCCGGCACATAAGCGACGTTTTTTATTCTCTGATGTCAGCACGTATAAACCCAATAAGGCCAAAGGCATTATCAAATATGCACCGTATGAATTAGGGTCTCTAACTGTTGACATAACTCTTGGGAAATCCGGTTTATCATCTATAAAAAAACTGGGCTTAGCCCCTCTTTCTATGCTGTAACCAAAATGGCTCATTAGATTGCTGGGCGCCACATACTGAATAATGGCAAACACGCAGGTGATAGTACTGGCAACCAGCACTATTTTAATAATTGTTGGCAAAATTCTCTTGCCATACATCTTCATAGTTACAAGCCCGATAAAAAAATAAGCCAAAACCCTGCCGTTATACAGTGTGCCGACTATTGCCGCCCTCATATCAAGGTCTTTATTTATCAGAATAAATAGCAGGTGAAGACAAAAATAAAATCCCAGCGCCGCAAACAGGATTTTAGTGTGGGCGTCGTTTAAAAAATTTCTTTTTAAGGCTGCTAACGTTGCAATAATCAATAATAAAAGGGTCAGAATATCTTTGGATGCGTCCCACGGACCCAGCCCCCCAGTATATAAACTTAACCATCTGCTTATGAATAAACTGAATGGCATATAGGCTAGCAGGGCATATACACCCCATAAAGGTAGTTGTTTTAACCGTTCCACCATATAATTGTACGCAAGATGAGGCAAAAACACATTGTTATTGACGCCAGAATCCGGCGGGCAAGCACGGGCCGGCCGGTTGATCGACTACTAGAATACCTTCCAGCTCTGGATGGCGAAAACCGTTATACCATCCTGCTCGAGCCTGGCGATGACTGGAAATCGCCCAGTCGCAAATTTAAAACGGTCGCCTGTAAATACCGGCAGTTTTCTTTCAACCCGCTGCAACAGATCGCATACAGTTGGCAGCTATACAGGCTGCGCCCGGATTTGGTGCACTTTACCCTTACCTGCCAGCAACCCCTTTTCTATTTTGGCAGGCAAATAACTATGACCCATGATCTGACCATGCTCAAATACACTCGGGCCGGTCGCCTGCCCGAATGGCTACACAAGATCCGGATGCTGGGTTATAGGTTATTGCTATGGCAAAGTCATAAAAAAGCGGCAAAGATTCTGGTCCCCACGGAATACGTCCGAGATGCCGTGAATAAATATCACCTGTTCACAGCCCGCAAAGTTGTCGTTACGCTTGAAGCAAGTGAACCGCCGCTGCCTGGTCGTGCAGAAAAACCCGAGTACGCCCCAGATGAGTTTATTTTGTATGTTGGCAGTGCCTTCCCGCATAAAAACCTAGACCGGCTGATAGAAGCCTTTGAAATCCTCAAGGAACACCACCCAAACCTCAAGTTAGTGCTGGTTGGCAAAATGGAGTACCACGCTAAGCAGTTGCGGCGCTGGGCCAAAAAAAGATTGTACGCCCAAGACATCATATTTACCGGCTTTGTGCCGGACGGCGAGCTTAAGTGGCTTTACACAAACGCCAAAGCCTACGTCTTCCCCTCTTTAAGTGAGGGTTTTGGCCTGCCGGGACTGGAAGCGATGGTGCATGGCTGCCCGGTCGTCAGCAGCAATGCCACCAGTTTGCCGGAGGTTCATGGCGATGCCGCGGTTTACTTTGACCCGGAGGACATTGCCGATATGGCCGAAAAGATAAACCAGGTATTGGCAGCCACGCCAAAAGCCCGACAAGAGCTGATTGAAAAAGGCAAAAGACAGGCCGCCAAATTCTCTTGGCGGCACATGGCCGAACAAACCGTGGCTGTTTACCGGGAACTCCTCACTTAGATACCAAGCGTGGTATGTGCATTTCGCACTTGAGTGCCAGGTGTGATTTCTCTCTGAGAAGCGGAATAAGCTGTACAAAAGTACTGCTTATGAGCACCGCAGGAGAAAATCACGCACGGTGCCAAGAAGCCGGCAGGGCTTCTGGCTTTGCCAGATGCCAAGCAGGCTGCTGCGTAATGCATGATTTAGTAACGGTAGTGGTCGGCCTTGTACGGCCCCGCCTCCGGTACGCCCAGGTATTTGGCTTGGTCGGGGCTCAGCTTGGTAATATGGCCGTCTAGGGCAGCAACATGCACGGCGGCCACTTTCTCGTCTAATTCTTTGGGCAAACGATAAACCCCGATTTCGTATGGTTTGGTATAGAGCTCTATCTGCGCCAATACTTGATTAGAAAACGAGTTGGACATCACAAACGATGGATGACCGGTAGCATTGCCCAGATTAACCAGCCGGCCTTCCGACAAGACTATAAGGCGGCGCTGATTTGGCAGTGTGTACAGGTCAACCTGTGGCTTGATGTTCTCTTTCTTGACGCCTGCCAGGTCATTCAGCTGTTGCATCTGGATCTCGTGGTCAAAATGGCCAATGTTACAGACAATGGCGGTGTCCTTCATGGCTTGCATGTGGTCAATGGTTACAATGTCTTTACAGCCCGTCGCCGTTACAAAAATGTCGGCAACAGGTGCGGCCTCTTCCATAGTGACTACTTCATAGCCTTCCATTAGAGCCTGCAAGGCGCAGATCGGGTCAATCTCCGTGATAAGCACTCGGCAACCGAAGGCACGCAGCGACTGGGCGCTACCCTTGCCCACATCACCGTAGCCAGCGACAACGGCGACTTTGCCGGCCACCATAATATCGGTGCCACGTTTCAGGCCGTCCATCAGTGATTCCCGGCAGCCATACAGGTTGTCAAACTTAGACTTAGTCACGCTGTCATTAACATTAATAGCCGGCACTTTCAGCTTGCCTTCGTTCAGGTACGCATTAAGCTGCTTCACGCCCGTAGTGGTCTCTTCGGTTACGCCCTTTATGTCTTTAAGCAGGTTAGGGTGTTTGTCGTGCACTAATGCGGTCAAGTCGCCGCCGTCGTCCAGCAGCATATTTGGCCCCTGGCCATCACCAAACAGCAAGGTTTGCTCTACGCACCACCAGTACTCCTCTTCGCTTTCTCCTTTCCAGGCGAAAACCGGCGTACCAGCGGCGGCAATGGCCGCGGCGGCGTGGTCCTGGGTAGAAAAAATATTACAGGATGACCAGCGCACCTCGGCACCTAAAGCCTGCAGGGTTTCTATGAGTACGGCAGTCTGGATCGTCATATGGATTGAGCCGGCAATTCGCGCACCCTTAAGCGGCTGGCTGACACCGAATTCCGCGCGTAGCGCGATCAGCCCAGGCATTTCTTTTTCTGCCAGGGTTATTTCTTTGCGGCCCCATTCCGCTTGGCTTATATCCGCAACCTTATAATCTGTATCTGCCATCTATAGCTCTACCTCCTCGTTAAAGTTATCCCGGTATCTGCGTGCAACATCCTGCTTATTAAATTGGCCTTGCGTACCCTGCTGTTCAACAACAAATGATCCCATTACCGCTCCTAGCTGTCCGCACTTACGTAAATCCCATTGTCGCAAGTATCCATACAAAAAGCCAGCGCGGTAGGCATCGCCCGCACCTGTTGGGTCAACAACCCGGGAGGGCGTGGCAATCGGAATCTGCAAGGGTTCAGCCACTTGCTGTCCTTCAATAACCGAGCCGTTTTTGCCCAGCGTAGTTATCATAATCGGTACCTTGGCCCTTAAGTCCTCCGGGCTGGTAACAGCCTTTTCACACAAAATTCCCAGCTCGTATTCGTTTACAAACAGTACCTTGGCTGCATCGACACCGGCCGCCAAGTCCGTAGCGGGGTGGGTTACCTGCTGGCCCGGGTCATATATAAGTGGCAGGCCATAGTTCAGACACTCAGTCACCTGGTGGTTCATAGCTACCGGATCATGGGCGCTAACCATGGCCAGGATATTCTGGCCTTTCCACGGCTCAAACCTTAAGGATTCGCTGTCACTCATAGCCCCCGGATAAAACCCACCTACTTGGTTGCCGTCACTATCACTGATAACATTAAACGACGCAGTGGCCATAGCACTGACATGAATCCGCGATGTATCAATTCCCTTGTCGCTTAAAAGTTGTACATAATCTTTAGCGTCCGGGCCGACCGAGCACAGCAAAACCGGCTGCTCACCCAAGAGGGCTAAATTATAGGCAATATTAGCCCCAATGCCTCCTGGAGAATTTTGCAGATTATCCAGCAGCGGGCTAATAGACAATACCTCTATATTATCGGGCGTTATTAAGTCCTTGTACCGTCTAGAAGAACTCATAATGCGGTCAATCGCTACCGAGCCGCAAATTACAATTTGGGGTTTATCCATGAACCCTTAGTATATTTGCTACAAGATAACCCGGTCAACTAATAACCGCGGGCAAAACTTTTAGGCGGGTCAATTCTTGTCTTAGCTGCCCGGCGCTCTTGAAATGAATCGTACAAAAATTTAGCAAGCTGGCAGCCTCAATATTGCGCAAGCTATCATCTGTAAAAATACATTCATGCGCCCACGCGTCCAGCCTCTTAAGCATAAGCTCAAAAGCTCCGGGATCCGGTTTGGCCAATTTGGCTTCGCCGGAGACTATAATTTCATCAAAAATTGGCTCGAGTTGGTGACGCTCCAAAATAGGGCGTATCTCGCCACTATTGGAATTAGACAGCAAGGCTGTTTTGTAATTGTGCTGTCTTAGATCTCGTATAACCTGTACCGTCTCCTGGTCTAATTCGGCAAACTCCACGAATTGGCGGCGGATTTCAGTCGCGCTTTGGCCGCTGGCAGCTGATAACTTGCTGACGTATTCGTCATAATCAATCAAACCGGTATCAAGCTGGTTCGAGGCTTCGGCGTATATGCCGCTGCGCGTAAACCCATGACGGCTAAACCACGCCTTCTGGTGATCCTTGTGGACAACATCGAAAAAATCAAAAACAACTGCCTTAAACATCACTAACTCTCTTGTTGGGCGGCCAGCAAACCGTCATGGACCTGAAGTTGCCGGCCCACCTGTGACATATGGTTGTCGCGTCGGCTGGCAAATATCTCTTGGTCCCACTCAAAATAGTCGTCATTTACTATGTCTACCATAAAACGCATGCCAAGCTCAAGTGTTATAAGCCTGGCGGCTGCGTTGGCAGCCTTATGAAAGTCGGCCTTACCAATATCCGTACCAGACTCAACACGATAACCCTCTATTGCATCGGGCAAATCTTTGGCAGGTTCAGGGGAATCCGCGGCGACCGCGTCATGTGCCAGCCCCCTCAGAAAATCACCTATATCAACCCATGGCGAACCAGGCATCACGCTGTCCAGATCAACAAAAGTAAATGGCAAGCCCCGACGGAACAGCATGTTTTGCGTGCGAGGGTCACCGTGGATTAACTGCCTGCCTAGGTCTGGCAGCTCGGGCACTCCCTGGTACGCTTCCAGGATTATTCTGCTGGTATCATGTGTTTCGGCGTCGGGCATTGCGTTAATCCGAGCCTCCAGCTGTTCGGCATAATAGCCCGTGTCGTGAAAATGGGGAATGCTAAACTTGGGCGTGTAGTTAAGGCCACGGAACGACCGGTGCATGCGGGCAAGTAACCCGCCCATTACAACCAGCGTAGCGGCATCATAGGACGGTGGGGCTGGATCGTTTTCTATATACGTAAACGAGCGCCAGGCTTTGCCGGCACCGTCAGTCGCATAAAGCTCACCGGCTTGTGTAGGGATAATATGCGCCGCTTCCAGCCCATCCCGGCGCATGTGTTCCGATACTACCGCTAGATCCTCCATTATAATGGGGTGGAATATATCATGTAGCCGCTGTGTTATAGCTCTGTTACCGGCCTCATCGGTCGTCAAATAGGTGGCATTAATCATGCCCCCGCCCAGTACCGTGACGCTAGCAAAACCGTCCGGATAAAACGCCTCGCTAATTTCCGGCGGCAGCGCCAGTTCGGGACTGGCACTCATTTGGGCACCCTAAATATTAGTGTTTCCGTGTCTTCTTGCAATTCTGCACCCAAGTGTAGATAAAAAGCTAGGGGCTGTGTAGGCTTGGAGCGCTCGGTCATTAATAAGATTTTGTCTATCCCCTGAGCCCTAGACCAGCTAAAGGCCTTATGTACCAATCTCTTTCCTATGCCCATACCGTACGAATCACTACGGGTAACAACCGCACCCATGTATGCCTCCGTAACAGCCGGCTCAAGAAACGTGTTTAACGTTAACGCGCCCACAACCTCTATATGATTACGGACTGCCACAATCTGAGCACGATCAGGCGACTCGATAATTCGTTCGAGTTGGCTGCGGGGTGTAGGTTCCGGGCTAAAATTTGGGTCAAGTTCGTGCATAAGCAGACCAATGCCCGCCGCCATTTCAGGGGTATATCGGTCTAGTTTAAAAACTCGTACATCAGGATTACTCATTTTCCCATATTCCTCATTCCTTAAGAACAGGTCTTTAATATAGCCGACAAAGCACGAAATATCAAAATATTATGCAATAAAATTACAAAATGCCTATTTTTATACCAAACTAGGTATTTTTAACAATTGCAGCTGTTATTTCTGGTGCAAGTTGATGATAGCAATGTCTACAATGCCGCTGGCAGAGATAGTTTTGGCCGCAACGGCTACGCGGGTGAAGTGGTTCAAGGCGTCCCAAAACATACCAGCAGTTTCCTCGGCGGAGTCCAACATAGGGACCCTAAACGGCGCCTCCCTAAATGGTGGCAAAGGGTCACCGTCACCGCTATAGGTATGCACACAAAACCCAGTTCCCATCTCAGTATCCATACCAGGATCGCCTTCCATGTAAAAACGGCGTAGTGGCCCCTTTGTCTCCGGGTTGCGGCTAACCACCGAAATCCCAAAACTGGGCTCGCCTTCAAGCGCGATGGCGTCGCTGTAGCCACTAATACGCGGCGTATAGTTGGGTTTATCCGGTTCAAATTGGCGCCTCTGCATGGCTTGCCTAAAAGTGCGGCCACAGCGTGCAAATTGTATGGCAGTGCCCGTTTGGTCACCGTTAGAAATAAAGTGCCTGTCATCAACCCTACGCATAGCGTCATAAATAGTCAGCTTAGGGTTGCCAACCGACTTTTTTACATCAAATGCCGCGGTGCTGACAATCTTGTCTTGTGCTACAAGTATTCTGTTTTTAGAGCCGTCACTGCGCCCGCCAACGGCATAGACCTGCACGGCCGATCCGGTAGATGTCCGTCCCACAGCCAGTAACCGCCCGGGATAATCAATTCCCGCCAGCACATCCATATTTTTTTCGGGGCTGTTTCGCCAGCTGTACAACGACATACTTCCTCCTTTGGTTGTTGCAAGCAGTTTTACAGTTTTGGCCATCAAACACAAGCACAAGCAAATTGCCGTAATGGATCCTAATACCAAATAAAGTGTCCTACAGCGAACGAATTACGTGTTGCGCTTGCGCCAGATTGGCAACTACAAAGCCGCCGGCTTTTTCTTGCGGGCTTGTTAGCTCCAAAGACCGGTCTATATGAATTTCTACAAAACCTTCAGGCAGAATTTGGTTGGCTACGTCGTCTACCAATGCGCCGCGCGCGCCGGGATAAGCTTCGGCAATATATTCACCTTTTCTACGCAAAATTATGGTGTAGCCCAGATCCGGCCCAGTGTTTCGCCGTTCGTCGCTGGCTCCAGCCAGCTTCCCAATATAGGGGACAATCTTGGCCCGCTGATAAGGCATTACACCATAAGATAAGATATACGGCCTGTAACCTTCCGCACGTAATACTTGCACAAACTCGGCGCTATCTTCGTATAAATAATCGTTACTTCGTACGACATCGTCAAGCACCGCCCACATGGCCGCAGACTCCAAGCCGTACGCTGCCATGTGCTTTTCATAATCATAACCACCCAAGACCGGATCGGCATGAAACCCCTCGCCGTCTGCGGCAGCCTGCGCTAGTGGGATATCTGTTAACCGGGCAACTTCTTGCCAAAGGTCAGTACTAAACCGGGCCGTATCAAAAAGTGTAAAATCATAATCAAGAGCCAAATTAAGCTCCCCAGCCGCACGTGTCATAACTATATTAAAGCATTATTTAATGTTTTTGCCAATACCTTTATTGACTTGTGATACTTAATATGTTATTATGGTTAAAATTATGTCTGAAGTTTTGCCTAGCGAGTTAACGCGTATTGATTATTTGCGAACCTTTGGTTTTGCCCTTGTTACTGACGTAAATAAGCATGTTATGGATGACGTGGCCGGTATGACACCGGCACTTTTAGAGAACATACCCTTTGGCAATATTTCAAAATATACTACCGAGTCACAGTTGAGGAAAAGAAAAAGTAATGTAGGCCTGATGCTAGCTACTACAGCGTTAAGCACACTGATCCCCGGCTACTACCGCATTATAGACAACGAAAGCTATGGCATCACGCAGGAAGATACAAACGGCGCTAGTTATCATGGAGTGTTCAATAGTGGTTTTGGTGATCAGGACTTCCCATGGCATTTTTCAGCCGGTGTAGCAAGCAATGTTGTTGACAGGCTAGTGTATGGAAAACATCTACCCCCTGATGTAGCCCGTAACATGTCATTAACTGATTGGGCCAATATAATTAACACCGGGTGGTTTAGTGGCCTTGTGCACTCATTGGCGTTTGCTAGTAATGGTTTTTATGGTGTTTTTGGAAAGTACTTAGACTCCTACCGACACAATGGGCTAATCAAGCATGTTTCTGCCCGCACCTCAGTAAGCAATGAAATTAAACTTTTAGAAGCAGGCCGAGAAGTAGAACCGCTTGATGGCTATAGCTACCTCACGGTATCTGCCAGTAAACCATTGTTGGCTGCCATAAGAAAAACAATGAATAGGGATCGCTCCATAGGCTGCCCGGTCGCACGGCATGCTACACGCTTGTTCCCAGGCATGATTACCGAAGATCCGCACACCCGAAACCTTATCGCTCTTGAGCGGCTAACGGTCAAAGGGGATGAAAGTGCCGATGACATGGTTCGAGTCACACAGGAATACTCCGCTATTGATAATTCATTGTTGGTATTAGCAAAAAAACTAAAAGAGTACGACGCCCTTTATGGTACTCCGCGCGTTCGCCATATCACCGACCGCACCTTTGAGCTGCTTCATGAACACCGACCACCTTCGGCCGAACCCTACTTGCGACAAGCGGCTTAGGTGCATACTTGATCGTGAGGTTATTGACTAATATTGCTGATATGTTTTAATAAATAAAGCAATGAGTGAGTTACAAACCCTTCCGCACTCGCGTCCAGACTACATGACCAGTGTAGGCTTTGCGCTCTTTACAGATGTAAACGAGCAGATTATGGATCGCATTACCCCATTAACACCAGCACGGGTAGAGGGGACTAATCTTCTTTACAATAATAGAGCTGTCCCGTCTGATTCACAGCTAGCAAAGCGCAGAAGCAATTTTGCCTTAATGCTAGTTACCAACTCAATGGCACGATGTATCCCCGACCGCAGTCAAGTAGTGGGGGGTGGTTACGGGGTTTCGTTCAAAGACAGGATAGGAGCGGGAATGCATGATGTGCATGAGCATGGCTTTGGGGATACCGATTTTCCTTGGCACTTTTCCGCTGGTCTGGCTAGCAATGTCGTGGATAGTTTTGTATCTAATGGCAACCTACCTGCACATGCGGCTCGCAATATGACTTTGAGCGATTGGGCCAATATTGTAGGCACTGGTTGGTTTAGCGATCTCTGCCACTCACTTGCATTTGCCAGCAACGGTTTTTAT
>JAICHO010000030.1 GCA_025924835.1 Candidatus Saccharimonadota bacterium
CCCAGCTGCCTTGACTGGTTATTTAGGTGGCATCAACCGTAACGTGCCAGTAATTGCAGCCAGCATTACTATAGGGCTGGGCGGCCTCTTGTTTATATTCTTATATAGACCAACCAGTCGCGCCAAAGGTCCTGATCCCCAAGAGCTGCCTGCCGGCATGCCCGCTTAAGTGACAAACTTGCAATAATATTGACAATATTACACTAAAGTGGTAATATAGCCACATATGAGTGATATTAGTGCCCCAGAAATGGGTTTATCTGTAATTGAGCCAGTCGCACCGGGGCGTCTCCAGGGTTATCTTGACCGTGCCATAGGTTTTATGACTGAACAGAGAGTCGCCGCGGGAGCTGTTTTAGCTGTATTGGCGTTAAGCCTTGCCGGTTGTAATGCGCCATCTGATAGCAATATTTCATTGCCTGCTAGTACTGTGACGACTGAGGCGCCAGCACGCATGTCTGTGGCAGTCAAAACAGAAGCCGTTAAGCCTTCAGTGCTAGAATTTCGGGCTGGTGAACAAGATGAATTGGCGACGGCTATGGGTTCTGAAGATATATCCAAGGCAAAACTAACAGTGATAGACCGTTATGATAGTTTTGGCTCGGAAGTTGTAGTCCTGGGCCTGGACGGGTTTAAGCCATCAGACACTATTCAGACCGAATTCAAAGCAGCCGTTGGAGTTGGCGAAGCACTTTCCAGACGCCAGCCCAATACGTCGTCTGTCAGCTTGCAATTAGGAACGGGCGGCCCACAAGAAGTCAAGTATCAGTTGCAATCAAGCGGTGCCGATCCATCCCAGCGTAACCGTCACTATGTGGTCTTTACCGAAAGCCAGCAGGCAGTTGGCAAACTTTTCCCCGAGAACACTCCCCAGGGGGGTTACACCAGACAGACGAGCAAAGGCATTAGCTTAAGCACCCTGCCGGCAGATTCCGCCACTATAAACCGCGACGCTTTTATTGAAGGCTTCAGGACCGCTACTACGATAGTCTTGGATAAGGCCAGCCAGCAAAGCCTGGATGCGGGAACGACCGATCAAAGTAATCTGCGGGTTGTCAATGTCCCAAACCCGACACCCGCTCAACGCCAGCAAGTACTGTTGTCCATTCTCGCCCAAAGAGAAGCCCAATCCTGGGCCGACGCCCGCCAGAGTGCCCGTAAGGGTGCGACCTTTGACGATTACTCCAAAGCCGCTGCCGCGACCCCCAAAGAAATTGTGGCTTTTGCTAAAACAGGGGCTACTGAATATATTCCCACCAAAGCAGAATACATTGCCCTCGGCTATCCCGCTTAAGGTAAGGCTAGCAAAAATTGACATAAGTGGTATAATGTATTTTACGGGGCTGAATTTTAAGCTCGACGTTGGACATTATCAGTTAGATCAGCAGGCCGCTTACTCAGCGCTATAGGGTACAACCGAATAAATGCATTCAAGTCATTTACTCAACGCCTTGCGAGTGTCTTTGCACCTCGCCGGGCTTTCAGCTTCGCCTAAGAACGTAGCTCATCCCTGTTACGATGCCAGATAGTATCAGACGATGTCATATTTTCTGGATGCCCGTATCTCACTGATCCTTAGGATGCGTTAAGATTTAGGGATTAACCTGCAAAACCTTTTGGTCATTTCCCGCATTTTGCAGTATCCAAATGACCTATGCCTGTAGGACAGACTAACATGATAATCTAGCGGACCCGGGGGTGGTACCCGGCAGCTCCACCATAAGCACTCTGACCTCTGTAAAAGGAGGTCTTTTTGTTGCCGTTCAATACCTAATACGCTACGTCACAGCTTGCTGCAAATACACCATGCTACAATGAGAATAGTAAGAGGAGAGACTATGACTGAACCGAGTAGTACACCAAACCTTGAGAGACTTCATGACTTAGCATTACAGCCAGCAGTTGAGTTCCCTGGTTCTGCAAGAGTAGAAGAAAATTATAGGGGTGTAGATCTTTATGTCAATTTAGGAAATGACTTAGAGGTTATTCGAGAGGGCGAATGTACTGTTATTAGAGGCGTACTTGGCGATGTTAAAGTAGGTGACCTTGAGAAAGGTGCTGTTATTACAATTAGCTTTGATGGGAAAGAAACTGAACCTAGATCATTCCTAAGATGGGATAGAACACGAAGTGATACTGGTGAGGGTTTCTCAATACCTAAGAGACAGAGAGAACGAATAGCTGGCCACCTTATTGATAGGTTTGCTGCATAACCTGTCGGTTTTTGGTAGGATGTATACCGTCAGGAGATTAATTTCCTCTAGATTCTATGGCAGCGACGACTTGGGAATTGTTAGACTTTTTAGTAGAATATATTTAAATGTCCAAAATCAAAATTGTTGGTATTAGTCTTGTTGTGCTGGCTTTATTCGGTGCGAGCGGCTTTGGGCTTTGGCAGTGGAGCGGGCAGGGTAAGCAGCCGGTTCGTACTAGCTTGGCGATAAGTCAATCGGGGTCGGGCGGGCAAACACTGGGGAAGGTGACAGACCCAAACAGTATTTCATTGACCGGAAACCAGGCTAAGACGGAACCGCCCAGCGGGCTTAGTGTCTCACAGAACTCGGCCGCAAATAACCTGGGGCAGCTTACGCCTAATTCAGATAGCTCATCAGGTCAGTCAGCGTCAAAGGCATCGACACCGGATCCTTTTGATCCGACAACCTTTGCGCAGTACGATAAATATAAGGATGGTAATGGCGCCTTATTTGGTGATGTCCAGGTGGGCACTGGCACCGAGCTCGGTAACAACATGAAAGCGGCCGTATACTACAAAGGCTGGCTCACCGACGGCACATTGTTTGATATGTCCCGGGCCGACGATAAAGGCCAGTTGCAACCGTTTATATTTACGCTAGGCGCTCATCAGGTTATTCCGGGTTGGGAGCAGGCACTGGCGGGCATGAAAGTCGGCGGTACACGTCTAGTTATTGTACCCCCCGCTGTCGGGTACGGCCAGACTGGGCAAGGCCCAATTCCTGGTAATGCGGTACTCGTATTTCAAGTCCAACTTCTTGACGCCCAATAAATATCAACTTTAAGGATTTGATATATCCAGTAGAGGCGTGCGATACTCTTTGGTATGTTAGCCAGAAGCAGCGTGGTAGCGGGGAAGGAGCACAAGCTTTCTTTCTTCCCGGATTTTATAAGCAAGTCAGTCACTGATGCTGACTTTAAATTTCTAAAAAGCATTGGCATAAAAGCCTGCCTGATTGACCTTGACGGCACAGTAGTTAGCCGCGGCGATTACGAAGTTGACAAAAAAATCAGGAAAGCACTGCAAAACTCCGGCATAGCGGTGCATATCGCGACAAACAGACCCAAAAGCCGGTCACTTAAAACTCTTAAGGAGGATTTGTATGCCGCAAGCGTCGTTCACCCGCAGGGTTTTATGGGCAAGCCAACCAAGCGGTATTACAAAAACGCCATCAAAAGCCTGGGATTAAAGCCGCATGAGGTGATTATGATAGGTGACCGTTACATCCAGGACATATTTGGGGCGAACCGGGCAGGGCTGTATACGTTGCTGGTCCATAAACTGGGTATCAGCAAAGGCAAAGCCGATGCTTACTTTTCTGAAGCCGAACGTAAATTTACAGCCACAATCTCACCGCACTATACCGAGATAAAGCTTAAATAACTTTTTTGGTAGTAATCACTTTATAAGCCAAAATACTAAAAGGTATTGGCAGCCAGAACGTGGCTAAGCGGTAAAGAATAACAGCCGATAGTGCTAATTCTTTGCTGATACCCAAGCCGATCATGGCGCCGATCATGGCCGCTTCTAGTGGCCCCAGGCCGCCCGGGGTAGGGATGGCGCTGCGTGCGATTACGGCGGAAGCGTACACGAGTATTGCCGCGCTAATGCCCAATGGTATGTCAAAGGCACGAAAGGCAGCAAATAAGCAGGCAACATAGGCCAACGTCACTGCCAGTGATGCCAGACTGGCCAGCCCCAGCTCACGTCCTGGCGTGGTGATGTTGCGTATACTTTCTATAAATTCATATAGTTTTTTGGCTGCGAACACCCGCAGCTTCCGGATGGCAACCAGCAAAACGGCTAAAATTGTGGCAACGATAATGCCGATAATAAAGTATTTTACATTCGGTTTAATATGGAAAATTTGTGAGACGCCTTGCCCATTTAGGATCAAAAATACAACCAGCGGCACGGCAAACATACCGAACCCAATTACGCTCTGAGTAGCGATCACAGCCGAGGTGTCTGTAGCGTCCATGCCGCTTCGGGTCAAGTATTTGACGTTTAGACTGGTCCCGCCTATGCCTCCTGGCAATATTTTACTCATAAAAGATGCTGCCAATTGTACCAGTGCGGCTTCACGAATTTTTAGCGGAACCTGAGCCAGTGAGGCATAAATAGCACCCGTAAAGAAATAAGTACACAAGGAAGCGACGGCTAGCGGAATCAGCCAAATCGGATGATTGATATGAATGGAGCTAAAGGCTTGTTTGAAGCTGCCAAACTGAGGTGCGATGACGTATATAAAGACGGCAAACAACCCAAGACTAATAGCCTTGCGGTTATTAATACGCAAAATGTCGGCGTTCTCTATGTCTTCCGTTATTTCTAATCGCTTCTTGAGCTCACTACGCAAATCCTGCAGCAGATGGCTATTTTGGCGCAGTTGTTTGGTAGTCGCGCCGCTAAACACTGCCTTTTGGAGATAGGGTAGAGTGTGTTTTAGACGGGTACGGTCTGTGGTTTTTAGGGCCGCGTCAATGGTGCGTGTGACTCCCACTGTCAGTGACATCGACATTAGTAGCTCGGCAATGTCCATATATTGGCGTTGATTTTGGGCGGAGACTTCTGCGAATCCAAAGTCAATAATCCATGCTTGCCCCTGTTTGTCTATCATCAGATTGGCCGCCCGCAAATCGCGGTGAGCGATTTTGGCGGCGTGCAGTTTATTAACCTGTCGCCACGCATCATCCAGTGACTTTTGTAGCAAATGACCATGTTCAGACAATGGTTTTGCATCAATCCTTTCCTGCAGCAACACCCATGAACTGCCGTACCGTAACAGATCGGTCACTTTTGGTACCCGCACATTGGCTTCTTTTGCCCATAGCATCGCGAATGATTCCATCTCTATATTGCGACGACTATGTACATAAGGTTCCTCTGCTTGCAGGTTTTTATATCTGAAGAACCGGAATAATTTAAACAGCCAATCAGCGGCGTGCTCTTGCTTGCCAAAAATTTTGCCAAAGAGATGCTGGCCATTGGAGAGCTCTAAAAATAACGGTTTAGAGCCGCGGGCATCCACATTGGCGAATTTTACAGTTTTTATATCGTAGCCTTTACGTGTCAAAAAGCGCCGAATTTGGGTCACTGACAAACCCTTGCGGGAAATCCCGACCAGCATAATCACGCCTGACGCGATAAGCGCACCCAGCGCCCAACCACCCACAATATCCAGTGGAAAATGAGCGCCCAAATACATTCGGCTGATTCCCACTGCCAGGACGGTCAGCAGCAGATATTTCCGAAACTTCGCGGGCACTTGATAGTACATAATGGTTGCGCACGCAGCGGAAACCGTGGCGTGTCCCGACGGAAAACCATAACCTCCAAATGTTTCGCCGCTAAACAAGTGGATATGCGGCAATAGGTCTTGCGGGCGCCCTCGGCTTACTAACAGCTTGGCTACTTTGGCCAGCATCCACGCCAGTATGCCGGCAAACCCGACAGTTAACGCGCCACGCCTATTAATTAGGTACCAGGCCACTCCCATCCATAACAACAAGCTGCCCAGTCCGCCCAGCTGCGTGATTGTATACATAAGGCCATGTAGGCCGTGGGGCGACGAATTAATATATTCAAACATCGGCCGTTCAACACTATCAAACAGTCCTTTACTGAGTACTTGCAGACAAGTAATAAGAAATACCAAGGCGGACCCAAGGAGCACAAATACATACCGTGGGTCACGCGGCTGGCTTGCCAGGGATTTAAGTGTTTTAGCGATTTGTTTCACAGCTTTATTACCTAGTGTTATTACAAACACTAATTATAACATTAAACAGCCTATATTACTAATAATAACTGATATAAGTAATGGATTGCCAGGGCAGTGTGGTGCTTTACTGAACTGCGTCTTATTGAGATGTTATGGCTTGACGCTCCGCCTCTGTTAGGCCGCCCCATATTCCCTCTAATTCCCTAGTACTGAGCGCGTATTTAAGACATGCGGGCTGGGCCTTGCAGGTGGCGCAAATTTTCTTCGCACGCGCTTCGCGTGCTTGACGATCTAACTTTTTCTCTGAGCGCGGAGGTTTGTAGAACGCATTAAGGACACCCGGAAGGTTACAGGCGGCATCATCATGCCAGGTGGGGTTAAATGCATCCTTAATCCAGGCTCGGCGCTCATCGCGGTCACGTAACCTAGCCGGATGGACAGGTACGGGTTCTGTAATCTCCGGATTCAGCAGCGCGGCAATCTTTTGACTTAAGGTCCTGAATCGGGCTTGTTGTGTCGCTGTTAATGCGTCAATATCAATTAATTGTAGCGCACGGCGCGCTCCATCAAATACGCCTGGCTCCAATAATTCAGGCTGCGGACCTCCGTTTAAAACATGTTCTTGCCATAGGGCGTTTGTATATTCGCGCAAGGCTTGTTTATACGGTACGGTGTGACGAATGTCTACTATCAGTATATCTTCTATGCCCGATACATAATTTCCCTTTTGACGCTTTTGGCGCGGTAAGGGTTGCCCGTGCGAATCTACAATATCTGAAAGCCGTTGACGAGCTTTACTCATAGTAACTAACTTGCTTTCGTCAGAATCGGAATCCGGGAAAAATCCTAACTCCAGATAACGTCTTGATGGTACCAGGCGTCGCTCTATAATAAATAAGCCCAACAGTTCAGCTACGTGGGATCCCTCTACCACGTCCGCGGCTTCGCCAGGGAATTTAATGGCATCCGGACCGACTATGAGCAATCGCCTGGCGTCATCTCCAAAAGCGGCATGAACCTGCGCATTACCCTGGTTTAGGGTTGCCTTGTCAATAACCCGAATACGATCGGCGTAACCCATAAATGCTGTACGGGCAATGGAAGCACGCATTTCGTCATCAACACTCGCTGGTGGGGCAGTGACCTCATAAAGATGAGGGCTGGGATTACCGACGGCGTCTAGTGATTCGGCTGTGGGGGCAGCAACACTCATTCAACTTTATGCTACATGATTTCTCGCCAGATAGCGATACTATCTGACGACCAATGTAAATACTGATGCTTGTTAAACTGGCGAGGTGGTTTGTAGCTTTTTAGAGTCCACCACCGTTTGCGGCATGATCGAACAGATACATAGCCGCAGTCGGATTATTGGAGGACTGGCTTTTTGTGCTCTATTCTGTTTGTTTTAACAGGTGCCAAAGCTTACAATAAGGCTAGTTAGACAGCAAGATAAACATATGGACAATAACCAACCGGACCAAACTCCTTCTAGCGAGCCATTGCTTGCTGACCCGAGCCATACCCCGCCTGAGGGTCTAAGCCGCGGCGAGAGGGTAATCCAGCCTTTAACTTCCGGACCTATTGTTCCCGAACCAGATCCTGCTCCCACTCCACCTCAGCCAGCGCCTAGTCCTGTGGTTACGTCGGCCGCCGTTAATCCGGGCGTGGCACCTCAAGATGTTGCCCCTCAGGCGAGTTCTGGTATCAGTACGGCGCCTGTTGCCTCCCCTGACAGCATGTTTATAGCCGGCTCACAGTTAGCCGAAGAAAAAGTAAAATTACCCAGCGGAATATATATAATTGCCGGGCTAAACCTGCTGGGTTTTATTACCGGCTTTTTTGATACCTCCCAAACCGGTGCTATGTACACGGTTGTCATGTTTATTGATTTATTATTGGCGATCGGATTAATTCTGCGCTATGAGATCGCCAGAAAATCGCTGTTATGGCTATCAGGCTTAACCCTGATAATTGCACTTGCCAGTATCTTTTTACTTGCCGGATTACAGCAGAAAATCAAACAAAGCAAAACAGATTACGAGACAGCCATTAGCCGCATTGATCAAAGCCGAATTACCGAAGCACAAAAACAACAGCTTCAATCTATAAACACTACACTGGCTTCGCAGGAAAAACTTGCCGGTAAAGCGATTACGTTTACCTACATAAAATTGGGCGTAGCTACTCTAGAAGCAGTTGGCATATTAATATACCTAACCCGTCCCTCGGTTAAAGAAATATTCAAAACCATTGATTAACCCGGTCTAAAAGTGGGGTGTAGAATAAGGTTATGAAGACTAGATCGGGGAAAGATACTTCGCGTATTGGAATTGGGAGTTATGGGGTTGGTGGGCGAGGCCATCGGGATATGACTGTTACCGAGAAAGACGAAGACGCCAAATACGTTGACGCATTAGCATATGCTCTTGACAGGGGGATTAACTTTACCGAAATAGCTCTAGGATATGGCCACGGTCAAGCTCTAGCGCTTTTTAAGCAGGCCCTAACCAAAAGCTCGGCAACGCGCAACGATATCTTCATTACACATTCACTGTATACCAGAGATTTACCGAGTATGGACGTGGTCAAGGAGGATACGGCTAATTTTTATAAAATGATGCAAACCGATTACGCGGACTCAACGCTTGTAACACAATCGCTGATTTTAAAATTTGGCGAGACAGTAATTTATCCGTTTCTGCATGAACTTTTAAAGTCTGGGAAGACCAGATATGTCAGCTTATCTAATGCCAGTCCTGACTGGATAAGAAAATTTAGAAATGAATTTGATGACAAATTCATAGCACATGAGGGACATCTGAGCTTTGAGGTTAGAGCCTTGCAGGACAAGGGAGTATTTGATGTATGCAAAGAGTTAGGTATAGAAAACATAATATGGCGACCACTTGGCCGCAGTAAAACGCTGCAGCGAAACTGGCCTCTTTTGGTCGAGCTGGCTAGCAAATATCAAAAAACTCAAGGCGAGATAATTTTAAACTGGATATGTAGCCTAGGTTACAGACCAATGATTTTTTCTACCAGCCTGGTCCACATAGATGAAAATATCTCCGCCATACAATTTAAAATGACATCTGAAGATTACGCCAGAATGAATGATTTCCGACCCACTGATTACCGCCCCGCATTTGTAGACTGGGAAGGTCCAAACATAGACGATGATATAGTTCGCTTAGTAAACGAATTTGATTCCCGGACACCCTAAAATATCCACAGCCTTGGTGGGGCAAGTGTTTATGGTATCTGCTCGAAGGCGTTTATTGGCAAACCGCCATGTATACCACGATTATCCTGAACGGATGGTACGACCGCACACATTCGTACCCTACGCTCTATGACAACTATTGATATTTTGGTTGCTAAGATAACTACCTGATAAGATTGATCTATGGAAACAGATAGAAGTATAACTATCCGCCGCAGGCCGGACATGCTTGTAATTAGTTGTCTGGTCGCGGCAGGTTACCTGTACAATCTTCTGGCGGCACATACATTAGCGGGCAAGGCGCTGATTGGAGCTGGCGCCTTAGTTTGTCCGTCAATTGCCTATCTGGGATATAGGCGTAAAAAGCCTTGGAAAAAGTTGTTGTATGCTACGGTAATCTTTGGTGGTCTTTTTGGTTTTTTTTTTGAATTTATACAGGAATTTAACCGAAGTTACTCAGTAATATCCAGAATATTCCCTAAGATTTTAGATACTGTTCCGCCTGACAATGTCTTGGGCCATATGCTAATGGTGCTGTTTATGCTGACCTTCTACGAGCACTTTATTAATAAACACACAAGCAATCGGATTTCGCCAAGAATTAAATATGGTGCCTTGTTGGGCGGGATTTGTATAGCTATAACGCTGATTTTATTTTATACCCAACCCAGTCTTATGCGCCTTGATTATCCGTATGCCTATCTAGGATTGATTGCAATTCTGCCTCTATTTGTCTACGGCTACAGGCACCCTAAGCTGGCATACCAATTGGTGCTAATGATGCCTTTTTTCTTTTATCTGTACCTGCTAACGGAAATACTTGCTGTTAGATACAGCTGGTGGATATATCCCGGTGCGCATTACATAGGCCATGTCCAGATATTTAGTGAAAGTTTTCCTTTTGAAGAATTGTTCTTTTGGATGCTTTTATATGCTCCGGCGGTAACGGCTTATTACAAGATATTCATGGATAATGGTAATTCAGAGAAAACTACTAAAATATAAGCTAACAGGCTTGGGCGTGAGGCGGCGGGCCGTTGACAGCGTAATCTGCCACGTCACCAATGCCGGCAAGCGCGCAGCGACCGGCACAAGCATCGCGCGCTATAATCAGATTCTGCAACTCGCTCATGTTAACAACTTGTTCGAGTTGTCGATTACGTATAATATCGGGGTCTTCATCAACTCCAAAATCAGCTGGTCGGAACATACCGGTAGCTTGGGCTTCTGTTATGGCGTTAAACACACCGTATCTGGAGCAATATGAACCCGTGTTGGGGCAAATATTAGTACGCATGGATACTGTATAATACATTATTATAGCATAAACGTCAATGATAGGGCTTAACAGCAATAAGAAAAGCCGCCTTTCCTGTTAAGGTCAGACGGCTTGAGGTATTCTGCCTCTTAGACAGATACCGTAATAAAAAGGAGGCTAGGCGGCCAGTACCTCACTCACCGCACTACTTGATACCTGCCCGTTAGATTTAGGACTTTTCAATAGATTACCTCCTTTCTATTAATAATGTCCTATACATTATAACGCTCATGTTCGTGGGTGCAAAAGCAAAAATGCGCTGATTAAGAAAGGGTAATGACAGCCGTAAAGCCTTTTTGTGCTGCCACAGCTTTGCCGTCAAACGTTACTTCGCCAAAGCCATATTCTGGAGTGGCGTCATGACCGCAAATTACGGCATCCTGTGTACCATCAACATCATAGGATTGTTCTATGACGACAGCATATAAGGCGGAATTGGGATCCTCGATATCGGCAGTAACCATTAGGAGCTTTATTTTACTCGGGTCTTTATCTCCTTCAAATGGATGCCCCCCTTTGGGACAATCTGCGCCTGATGGTAGCCGATTAAGGCCGCCACTGGCCGCGGTACGTGCAATGATATTAGGAGCCGGGTCGCTACAAGCGTTCGCCGCCAAAGCCAGCAGAGCGGTAGCGGCTGCTAAGCGTACCAACGGACGGTTACGAGTGGGGTCACTATTAAAACCTAACATAGAGCTCCTAGGATGTAATTTGTCAAAAGCATACTAGGGGAAAGTCTTACTTTTTGTCAATAATTATGCTCTAAAATGGTTATGCAAAATCCAGAGGCTGGCCCTGTAATAGAGCAAATCCTTTAAGGATGGTTTGATACTCCACATCCTGATCGCTGGTTTCGTGTATGGCTTGACCCTCTGGCAGCATGCTGCCCCTGTATTGACTAATCTCTTCCCGGGCTAGCCATTTATAGTCGGAATGATCTTCCGGCTGGATAGTTATCTGATCTAAGGGATCCCTAAAGGTCGCAAAGTAAATAACCTCAATGCTGTGAGAGCCTTTAATCATATTACGGTAGGTAAAGGCCGCAAAGGGATCGCCGACGTGTATATTCATGCCAAACTCTTCCTTAATCTCTCTTTTCAGACCGGCAACGATATCCTCGCCCCAGTCAACATGGCCACCAGGCAATTCATAGAGGCCGGGCAAAAACTTTTTGGTGTCAGCCCGTTTGGGCAAAAACACTTTGGTAATGCCATCAAAATCGTGATGTATAAACGCGCAAACACTGATGACCTGCTGGCCGTGTGCCGGTGTTTCGCTATCGTGTATTACCTTTGCCACTACTTTTAGTGTACGTGCCGCCGTCCGCTTGCTCAATAGCTATGAAATTTGGCCTAGGAATCATACCCACAATTTTGGTATAATCTGATGATGAAGAAAAATATATTTGTATCCGTTCTACTAACTATAATTTCGCTTTTAGCCATCGCCCCGATAGCATCGGCCGCGCCTAAAGCGAGCACCACAAGCGGTACTACCACCCAGGTAGGTATGGACGTATCCTGGCCGCAGTGCGGCAAAACGTTACCCACTACGCCCGCATTTGGTATTGTGGGCGTCAACGGCGGAACCGCATCTACTCAGAATCAATGTCTGGCGGCTCAGCTGACATGGGCAAATGCCCGCTCCGGAGCGGTTACGAGCCAGAACAAGGTGCAGGTTTATTTAAATACCGCTAACCCCGGTGAAGTTATTAGCCAGGTTACGACATGGCCAACCAGCAATACTGCGCCTATTACCAATCCGTATGGGACTTGTGACGGCACGAATACCACGGCTTGCTCTTGGCAATACGGCTGGAACCGTGCGGAATATGGTGCCAATTATTTTTCTACTGAGGCACCCAAAGCCGGTCTAGCTAATACTTCCCCAAGCGCCTACAAATGGTGGCTTGACGTGGAAACCGGCAACACGTGGCAGAGCGGGTCGACAGCCGCTTATCAACGGAATGTAGCCTCGCTAGAGGGATGGGTAAGCTATTTCAGTAATATTGGTGCGCCGACTGGCATATACTCTACCGCTTACCAGTGGGGACAAATCACCAACGGCGCGGTTAGTTCAGGCAGTAATCTCAATGGCTTACAAAGCTGGCTAGCCGGTGCCAAATCGGCGAGCGGTGCTAAATCCAACTGCTCTAACCCTCCGCTAACTACTGGCGGCATAGTAGCCCTCACGCAGTATGTATCGGGTGGCTACGACTACAACAATTCCTGCATATAATTTCTGCCGAAATTTACATTAATCCACAGTTTTACAGAGTTGACTGTGGTTGCTAATTGACAAATTCCCCCATAGGGG
>JAICHO010000031.1 GCA_025924835.1 Candidatus Saccharimonadota bacterium
ATGTTCTGATCCTTGGTAGGTAGTTTGAAATATTTTTTATACGAGACACCGCGCTGGGCCAGCTGGATAGCGCCGTGGTGACCAATTACAATAATCTCGTTTTTGTCTTTGTCATATGTTTGGAGCATAAGCTTGATGAGTTTTTGGTCTATATCACCGCTAAAGCCGCCTTCCGCGGTTATCAGGATATACAGCTCTTTATCACTCACTTCTACTTCGCGATTCGTACGCCCAAAACCAAAGATCGCGCTGACCCTCAACTGCGAATAAATGCCCCAAAGCTCATCAAAAAACTTAGTGGCCTGCAATACTTGGTTTTTGATCTGGGCAATCCGCATGCTGGCGATCCCTTCAAACACATTGGTCAGCTCCGCTAGCGTGCCCATGGCTATTTCTTCGCGTTCTATTTCACTGGGACGCTTCATTTGGCTGCAGCCTTTTCTTTATCTTTTTCTTTAGATTCGGTCTTAGATAATATCTTGTCCGCTACTTTATCTCCTGGCAGTTCAGCCGGCTTGTCCGCGGGTTCTTCATGCGAGGTAGAGGCGCCCTTGAGTTTGACCAAGGCGGCCGCCTTAAGCTGATCCCGGATCTGGTCGTACAGCTCATCCGAGGTGACTTTGGCGGCGTATTCGGCAATATTAAGTTTTAAGTCAGATATATCCAAGCTTTCTCCGTCACCCAGATTTAAAATAATATCCAGCATCAACTGCTGGGCCATGAACGAATACGTATCCGAAGGGCTTTGGGTAAGCATTTCAAAGATATATTTACCGGTTTGCAAAGCCCGCTTAGCCTCCAGAGCCAGTTCCGAACCAAAGTGCGAAAACTCCTCTGCCTGGCGATAATCTGCCAGCAATTTTAGGGTTTGTGCAGCCAGAGCTTTTTGGCGTTTATTGTGTCCCACGCCACCTACACGTGTCACGCTAAGCCCGATATTAAGCGCCGGCCGGACACCACCCCGGAAAATATCCATGTCCAGAATCCACTGTCCGTCGGTGATGGACATAATGTTTGTCGGCAAATAAGCGGTTATGTCCCCACCCGCCGCATTAACCACTGGTAAACTTGTCAGATGCGCGCCGTTACTGTCCAACCTCCCGGCCCGCTCCAGAAGTGAGGAATGGGCAAAAAACATATCACCAGGATAAGAATCACGTCCGGGGCTCACGCCCGACATCAATGACACTTCGCGGTAGGCGTGCGCATGGGATGTTAAATCATCATAAATAATAATGGTGTCCTGGGCCAGTTGCTGCCATAAGTATTCCGCCATAGCTACACCCACGTAGGGTGCGATGTAGCTCATGATCAAGGATTCAAACATGGTACTCACGACCACTATAGCCTTTTCCAGACCGCCGTTTTCCTGCAAACGCGTAAGCAAGGTGTCAACATCGCTGCGGCGTTTTGCGATCAGCACGTATACCACAATTTGGTCCGTATTCTTTTGATTAATGGTCAGCTGGGTCACCAGCGTACTCTTGCCAGATTTACCATCACCAAGCAAGGCCATACGCTGACCGCGCAGTACGGGGAACAGGGCGTCTATGGCGGTCACGCCGCTTTCCAGCTGGGTATCAAGCAGCTTACGGGTATACAATGGCGGGGCAGTGTTAAATACCGGCCAGACCGCATCGGCGGCTATCGGTCCTTTGCCATCCAACGGTTCGCCCATAACACTGACAACGCGGCCTATAAAATCCTTGCCAACCTTACAGACCAATTCCTGATGTTGGATTACCGCTACGATTCCAACCCGCAAGGTTTGACTCCCCAGATGCAAGATCACGACATGGTCCTCGTGTACTTGGTGAACGAAACCTTTGCTGCCATCCTCGAACATAACTAACGCGTGTACGTTGCATGGCTGTAAACCATGCACCTGTACCAAAAACTTATCAACTGCCACTACTTCGCCCACCGGGTTGCCTGCCTCCACCAATGAGTCAAAATGCTGATTGCCGGAATTCATACGGCAGTCTCCGCGGGCACCGCTACTCCACCCGTAGGATCAACTACGGCCGCTCCGTGCAGCTTAGAAATCAGCATTGGACGCGTATCGATGAAACGCTGGTGCAAACTAAAGTCAAAGTATTTGTTATTTGTCCTGACCACACAGCCGGCACCGATGTTTGGCAGCAAGCCCACCTGCAACAAGACCAGGGGGTGAATATTTTGCCTGAGCCAAGTCATGAGCTTTTGTAAAAAAAGAGGTGACGGATCGGTGCTAAAGCTCATATGCAACACGGGGGCATCTGTTCGGATGGCTTGCAGCAGCTGATGTAAGGTAAGACGATCCTGCTCCTGGAGCATATTCAGCTTGTTAATAGCCACCATTTCATCGTACAAACGGCTGGTTTTGGGCAACTGCAGCGAAGTACCGGGCTGACGTACGCCTACTTGCCGCAAAAAGTTATCAACCGCCTCGGCCTCACGGACAAGCCGTCCCACGTCACTCCGGGTCACCACATTCATCGGTAAAACCATCTGACTTGTTGACTGCGTCGCCGTATCAGCTGCCATGCGTAATGTCCTCAACTATATCTTTTTTGTTTTCTTCCAGCTCGCTCAAGATATATTCCAGCTGGTCATTCAGGTCAATCTGATTACCGACCGCCGCCAAAACGTAGTGGTTTATGATGTCTGCCATATTGTCTTCAAACCGTTTTACTACACGCGTTTTTTCGTTCGCTATCTCTTGAGCTAACTGCTGGCCCATCATTTTGCGCTGTTGCTCAATCGCCTGCTGGGTTTTAGTCAGGGATTCTATAGCCAGTTCTTTGGCGTCGGTGATAGACTCCTCATATTTCACGAACTCTTCCTGCAGCTTACGGGTAATCTCTGACTTAAGGTATTCGTTTAATTGACTGGTTGTCAGCCGTAAATCCTGCTGCAAAAACATGGCGTTTTCGCCGATAATCTTTTCAAAATGCAAACGTCCGCGGTTACGCAACTCTTCGCGGAATTCATCATTAAAAATATGTTCAACGTCTTGCTCAGCCGCGTCAATGTATGTATTGCCTGAGGTCTGTTTTTTGCCCTTCGGCCCACTGCCGTTAAGTTTTAAAGCAAGGTACACAAACGCTCCGGTAGCCGCTGCCAAACCGGCTAAGATGACGATGACCCCCCATGTATTCACTGTACGTGCCCCACCCTTTAGCTATAGTCTTAGTATTAAATATACCCCAAAAACACCGGTTATGAAAACAATTAGCCCGGTCAATATGACCTGGAACATGCCGCGGATAATAGACTTTCGGCTCAAAGGGTTGCGTCCGATAGACGTAATAGAGCTACGCACGCCGCCATATAACAGACTGGCCGACACAATGGTAGTGATAACAAAAACCGTCAGGCCAATATAAACACGGACGGCGTTTACCGGTCTGCCGGCAATAACTTCACTGGCCTTGCTTAAAAAGTGTGGAACATTAGGCTCTGCCGCCTTAAGCAGAGGGTTTTTGGCCACACCGATGTCCACGCTTACACGCCCCACACTAACGGTGTGATTGGCTCCCGTACTGTCTTTGACATCCACCGTACTGATAACATTTTGTTTGCCGTCAAAATCCGCCAACGCCCGTCCAATTACAAACTGATCATTATTACTGGCTTTCATGCCAATACCCGCCAGGGCGGACACGGTAATATAATCCCCGGACTTAATAGTGCCATTTTGGCTGCTGACAAGCACGTCATAATGTCCGTTGGTGGCAACAAAAGCCTTTTGGCCGTCTTTAGCCAGGGTTACCGGGGCGTCATTGGCGGCTACCACCACGCCGTGCATGTGTTCGGCATCGTCAGCGCCAACAGTTTCAATTTTGGTACTGTCATTTGGCTTAAGCCGCACAATCATGCCGCGCTGCATTGGCTGGTCGGAGTTATAACCTTCGCTGACCGCCTGAGCGCTTAAGGGGTGGTGTAGGCTAATTATAATAAGTAAACTTAAGCCTAATAACGCCAAAAGGCGCTGCCACGATATTAATTGTCTTATTTTTGTCTTGAACATAATACTGTTAACCACAAACAGTATAATCTGCAAAGGGGGTATCAGGCAACTAGTTTTGCTAGTACCGCAACCGCACGAGTAACATCACTCTCTGTCGTACCACGACCCATAGTAAAACGTAAGGACGCGCGGGCTTCCTCATCAGATAAACCTATCGCCTTTAAGGTATGCGAGGATTCGGCTTTGCTGGCGCTGCAGGCTGAGCCCGTAGCACACTGGACGCCCGCTTCGTCCAGCGCGAATAACAGACGCTCGTTATCAGCGCCTGGAATGGTTATATGGATATTGTTAGGTAACCGGTGTTCGATTGATCCATTTATGGATGCTGTGGGGATTTTATCAGCCACCTGCCGCATAAAGCTTGTCTGCAGAGCTTGCAGACGGGTAGTTTCGGCCTTACGCATTGCCTGAGCACCGCGCAATGCCTCCGCGAAGCCAATGCTGGCCGCCACATTTTCCGTACCGCTGCGTCTGCCATGCTCCTGGCCGCCGCCATAAATTAACGGTGTCAACCGCACCTGCGCCGCCGCAAACAGTACGCCACTCTGTTTTGGGCCGTAGATCTTGCCGCCATTCAGCGTCATCAGGTCTATGCCTAAACGGTGGACATGCAGATCCGCATAATTAGCCGCTTGACAGGCGTCGGTGTGAAAATACAAAGGCAATGTATTGCCAGCACTCTGGCGCTGCCTCCTAATAAGCTTTAAGCCTTCAGCGATCCGGCTTATAGGCTGCAGTGTGCCGATTTCGTTATTGGCATACATAACGCTTATCAGTATCGTTTTATCCGTAACGGCATCTAGAATTGCCTGTGGATCAACCAAACCATTCGCCTTGGGCTGGACCTCTGTTTTTAGCCATCCCTGCGATTGCACATAACTAACAGGTGCCAGCACAGAATCATGTTCTAAAGCCGTAGTAACTATGTGGCTACCCGGAAAAGCGTGAGCCACGCCAATAATTGCCAGATTGTTGGCTTCGGTGCCGCCCGCCGTAAAAATAATTTCCGCTGGTTTGGCCCCCAGAAGCCCCGCGATCTCCTGGCGTGCCGTGTCCAGCCGCACCCGTATGTCTCGAGCAGCCATATAGGTAGCCGAAGGGTTTTGAAACATATCGTCATAAAACGGCCGCATGACAGCCAGCACCCGTTTATCCACAGGGGTAGCAGCCGCATAATCCAAATAAATACTCTTCATAACTAACCTATCGTCCATCGTTTACCATACATCATCGACATAGCGTTATAACGTTTATCACAAAATATAAGCTCTAAGGCATTTTTTATTTGAGTGCAGTTTGGTTCAAAAAGGAGCATCGTAAAGAAGATGTACTTATGGTACGTCTTCTGCGAAGCGCATATTTTTGGATCAAAATGTGCCAAATACAAAAGTCCTACAAAGTGATAAGGCCGTTGTACATCTCGTTGTTTACCCGCTGGATGTACGAATAAGCAGCTTGTCGTAAGCGCTTGGCTTCGCTGTCGGTTACCCGTTGGTAGTGCCCGTTCTGTGACTTTAGAATACCATCGGGCCGTACGTCATAACGAGTGGTTCGTATCTGTTGCTGGCCTTTGTTGTCACGCCATTCTTCGTGCCACACCCACGTGTGTTCGTCAAGACAAAAGAACTCGCGGCGATGTCCGTGTGGAACCGCACCAAACACAGTGCCACCAATTTTGGCTTCGTGGCGGATCAGATTGCGGTATAAATCCGCCTGGCGCTGTTCTGTACGCTGGCCGACTATGCCGCCCAAAAGCTTCTGAAACATTAGTTGTTTCCTCCAAAGATATCCTTCAGCGCCGCACGGGCCGCAGCAGCCGGGTCAGCTACCGGTGCAGGGTTATCAGAGGCAATGGCATTAATATAATCATCCTGAGACGTCGGGTCAGCAGCAGTAAATGGCTGCAAAGAACCCACACGTTCTCTTTTCTCCGTCTCGGTCATGCTGCCGTCTAGAACCTGGCCTTCGGTACCCATTGGTATGGGGAAAGGCTTTAGGTCGGTAATCCGTTGCCGTTGCTGCTCAACAGACATACTCCTGTCAATAACCGGACCTTCATTGACAGCCTGTACCGCATCAGTGGCCACAAATTCACGCAGGCCAAGCAGATGACCAGCCGTGGATAGTACGGCCGCACGTTTCCCTACTTGCTCTGGGACATTTTGCCGTAAGGCTTCTCCGTTATAGGTGTTGGTAGTTGTATATGACATAGCTATTTAAGCCCAAATAAATTGCAGGCATTCTGGGTGGTTGCGCGGACTAACGCCGCTAATGATTCTTCCCGTAGGCCTGCCAAAAACTCCGCCGTCCGCACTACATGCTTAGGCTTACAGATTGTACCACGGTAAGGCGCCGGTGTCAAGAACGGAGCGTCAGTTTCAAGAAGTAAATTCTGCAATGGTATGGCTTTTGCCGCCAAAAGCTGTTCTGAGTTTTTAGTAAATGTCATGATGCCGTTTAAGCCTGCGTAGAGCCCCCGTGACAAGATTTGGTCCAGTTCGGCCGTAGTCGCCGAAAAGCTATGTACTACCCCTCTTAGGCCCTTAAATTCATCGTACACGGGCCAAAAGTCGTCAAACGCCTCGCGGATGTGGAAGATGAGGGGTAAATTATGTTCCTGCGCCAATTGCAGCTGGAATCTCAGAAGTGCCAACTGATCTGTTTTTGAAGAGTGATTATAGTAGTAATCCAGCCCGCATTCCCCAATGGCCACAACCTTGGGCCTAGTGATTAATTTTGCAAAGGCATCCTGCGAGGCTTTGTCCGTGTGGTCTTTGGCCTCGTGCGGATGAATGCCAATACTTGCCCAGCAACGGGGGTCTTTTGAAGCCAGATCCACGGCCAGTCGGCTGTCTTTAAGCGTACAACCAACGCACAACAGGCGCGTTACACCATTTTGCACAGCTTCCTCAATAACTGGCTTTGGGTCAGTTATACCTGCTGTTACCCACTTGTCGCGCACAAAATCGTCCCCGATCGCCTCCGCGGAAGCCTCATGGATATGGCAGTGGGTATCAGTGAACTCCACGTGTTACGCCTGGGGTTTAGGGTCCTTACGTGGAAAAAGAGTACCCTCTATGGGGCGTACGACACCTTCGGTAAATATATGGTTAATTTTTTGGGCCGTATCCGGCATGAACGGTTCCAGCATCACGGCTATTTCCAGCAGACAGCTCACCTGATAGGCCAAAACTTCACGCAAGTGATCGGCGTCGCCTTTTTTATTAATTTCCCATGGCTTTTGTTCGTCAATGTATTGATTCAGACCGCGGACTTGTTCCCATATTTCGTCCAGAGCCCTGTCAAAACGGCAATTTTCCAGAGCCTCCCAGTATTGGGCCTGATCATGCTCTGCCCCCGGCGTGGAACCGACTATCCCATTTTGATATTGTTTAATCATTGCGGTGGTGCGCTGGACGACATTACCCAGTTCGTTCGCAAGTTCATTGTTATAGGCGGCATGCAGCCGTTCCCAGTTAAAATCGCCGTCTTCATAGCTAGGGACGTGACGCAAAAAATAGTACCGGAAGGCATCGGTTCCATATTCGGAAATGATATCTTTAGGATGCACGACGTTGCCAAGAGATTTGCTCATTTTTTGGTCCGCGACGGTTATGAACCCATGAACATACAGGGTCTTAGGAAGCGGCAACCCGAGCCCCAGCAATATGCCAGGCCAAATGGCGGCGTGAAAGCGCAGGATATCTTTACCGATTACCTGTACGTTGGCTGGCCAAAACTTTTTGAAATCTTCGTGCTCCGGATAGCCTAACACGGTTATGTAATTCATTAGCGCTTCAAACCACACGTACATAACCTGCGTGTCATCGCCGGGAACCGGAATCCCCCATGAAATTTTATCCTTAGGGCGGCTGATACTGATATCCTCCAGACCGTCTTTGATGACATTCAGGATTTCGTGTTTCCTGGTAGCGGGTATAATCCTAAACGAACCATCAGTGATCATTTGCTGAATTTTGGGCGCGTAGGCACTGAGTTTAAAAAAGTAATTTTGTTCTTCGATCTTTTCGTAAGGTTGATTATGAATCGGGCATACGTTTTTGTTTTCTTTGGCGACCGCTTCTGTCACAAAGGCTTCACAGCCCATGCAATACCAGCCGCTATAGTTTCCCTTGTATATATCCTTTTTTAGAGCCTGCCAGATTAGTTGCGCCCGTTGCTCATGACCAACGTCAGTCGTGCGGATAAATCGGTCATTGCTGATATTAAGCAGTTTAGCCACGTCCCGGAACGTAGTGCTTACCTGGTCCGCGAAAGCTTTCGGTTCCAGTCCGGCCTCTTTGGCCTTTTCGGCTATTTTGCCACCGTGTTCATCCGTACCAGTGGTAAAAATCACCGACTTTTTGAGGGCGCGGGCAGACCGGGCCAGTACGTCAGCCTGAATAAGCTCCATAGCAAAACCAATATGGGGCTCCGCATTCACATAGGGCAAAGATGTGGTAACTAGATAATTCACTGTTCTATTCTACCTTGTCTCAGAGAAAATCATTACAATTAAACACGCCTAAGCAGCCAGCAGCAGAGACGCCGTAGCCGGATCCAGATCAGGAATTTGGGATTGAACCTGAAAGATCGCCGTCTCCGAAGATGTACTGGGGTTACCATTTACGCGTGCCACTAGTTCGATAAATCCCCTTTCCGATTCCACATCAGCATAATCCGAACAATTAGCATATACGGCCAGCTTCCCAAGCGGCGCGGTATGCAGATTTTCGGCCACCGTAACGGCCAGCTCATAGGTTTTGCCCCTGTTGGTAACAACCAGTGTCGCAAATTTGCCAACCTGGAGACCTTGAAATTGGTTTATAGCTGCCAATTCGGCGCGAACATTACCAAACTTGTCTATATGGCCAATGTGGCCAGGTCGCGGATCGACTGGTATATCTTGGGGGTGCGTACCATCGTGCTTGGCTTCGATGACTGACTTGCGGTCTTGATATTCAAAAACCGGAACTAAATGGCTGGGGTGGCGGCGCGTACGCACCACGCGCGCGGATCTAAATTGTTCGTAATCACCATTAAATTCAGGATGACCCTGCGTAGGTATTCTATAGAGCGATACTATCCTATGGCGTGCCTCCAAACCACTCAGAGAATTTAATGGAGTAACGTAAATTTCTAAGCCCGCATCTGTTATTGCCAGATAGAAGTCCGAGCCATTTGCTCCTTTTGCGGTGTTAGCGTCATCGCGAGGCGCATAGTTGGCAAGCGCGAGTACGGCACCCCTACTTTCGTGTAGTTCTTTTAGTCTGTCCGGGTGCAATGTGTCAGCATCCAGTGCCTGTGAGGCATGGGCTCTGTCAGTTTGAGCCCTCACTAAATCATCAACCAGTATAACGCCATAATTGGCAAACCACGGTCTCAGACCAATCGGAATTTGCTGGCATTTTGGGAATCCCGAACTTTCTACCTCATCTGTTAAGTTAGCGTCGTAATCGGTCTGGCGCCACCACAGGTCTTGTCCTGCCGCCACAGTTTCCGCATACACATCACTGAACCTTACTTGTCCGCTTACCGGTCTTTCCAGCAACTGCACGGTTGCAGGTAAAATTTCATATTTTGAGCTCATTGTTATTGCCCTTTCGCATTAATTTCAAATTAAAAACCGGCCCTGGGCCGGTTAAGGGAATTGTCATTACGCGATCAATAGCAAACCAGCCCAGGGCATAGCATGGGCATCATCATTTCCAAAACCTCGTGTAATGTGGACATAACTAAATAGTACAACGGCAGTACAACCAGATCAATAGCCTGGTATTTTTAACTAGAATAATGATGACTGGGTTGGTCTGACTCCGTTATCCGTGGCGTCGGGCAGGCTAACGTTTAACAAAGCCGCCAGCCTGTCTATAAAAGGAGTCTGGCTTTGGTAAAGCTTCCTCACTGCGTCCCGCAGTGCAAACCAATCTGCGCGATCAATCTCTGGAAAGTCCTGGTGCTGGCCGGATTTAGGTGGCCATTCCAGACTAAAGGTGTTGCTTTTTATGGCCGAGGCATCTAAATCCCCTTCCACTGCCCAAATATGAATAATCTTGCCGCCCGTTAGTTTTTCGGAACCAAGTGGCTGCCGTTCCCCTGCTGGCGCCTGCGTCCCAATTTCTTCGCTAAATTCACGTTCGGCCGCCTGCAGCGGGTCGTCACCGCCGGCATATTCGCCTTTAGGGATTGACCAAACACCGTCATCCTTTTTTGCAAAAAACGGCCCGCCTGGATGACCCAGCAATACCTCGATAACGCCGTCCTTTTTACGATATAACAGTATCCCAGCACTTTGTTTAGCCATTATTTCTTCTTACCTCTAGCGGTTTGAAATAAGAAACCGCTTATATATAATTATAGGTTAAGGAACCTAAAATTGAGCCATAGAAAAGAAAAGATTGCCCAATTATATTACCGAAGTGAATCAATAAAATTTGGATCATTTGAGCTTTCGGTACATCGGGATACACCGGAACTGCCACGTTCTCCGTGGTATCTTCACTACCCCAAAAAAGGACCCGGCACCATTCTCTTGCCCTCACTCTTTTATTTAATCGGGCAAGAATTCCATGATATGGCAGAACAACACGATCCAGCACTTCATCCTATGCGTATTGCCGGCTTGCCGTCTGGAGCAGTTGGGATAGGGAGGGAATTTGCTAGACACTACCGTGCCGAATACCCAGACAATTTATTGCATTTTGATAAGACTCAACATGCAGATGGAAAAACCGAATTTACCCTGGTACGAGGCCAATTTCAGCAAGGTGACACCCTTTTACCGTGCGAGGATCACATCTCAGCAGCACGTAACAATTTACTGTTTTTAGCCCATGCTCGAAGCTTAGGGTTAGTCGTGGCTCAGCTGTTCGTAGTAGTAGACCGCCAACAAGGGGCAACAGCCAATTTGGCTGCTCATGATGTTAATTTGCACAGTATCTTTACTGGGGATGACATGCTGGACTATGGTCTCGCCGAGGGCCACATTACCCAGACAATCTATGACGACGTCCAGGAATATCGGGCAGCAAACGAATACTCACTCGCTGAGTTAACAGCAG
>JAICHO010000032.1 GCA_025924835.1 Candidatus Saccharimonadota bacterium
AACCCTTGGCCCAGGACATTGCCAGCCGTAACCAAGGTATGATTATTATTTGCGGCCGCTATGAGGGATATGATGAGCGAATTACCACGCTGGTGGATTATCAAATAAGTATAGGCGACTATATATTGACGGGCGGTGAGCTGCCGGCAATGATATTGGTTGACTCTGTCGTCAGGCTGCTGCCCGGCGTGCTTGGTGGCGAAAAAAGCGCCGAAATAGAAAGCTTTAGTAACGGTGAGACTCTAGAATTTCCACAATACACGCGTCCAGAAGATTTCCGTGGTATGCTTGTACCAAATGTACTGCTAAAAGGAAACCACGCCGAAATAGAAAAATGGCGCCGAGAGCAAGTGACAGGGCCACAATAAATTATGTCCAGCCATACCATACCTCAATCAGATCAAACACATGAAGATTTTGATACCCTAGTATCTCAAGGAGTAGGAGTTTTTGAGGGTGCAATTGCATCACAGTACCTTGAAGTTCTAACTAGCGCGTTTGCTGCCAGCGAAATTAGTGTGCCGCATGGAGTAGTTATAGAATTGGGCGATGGCAACGACGGTGCATTCATCGGCTCAGTAGATATGCGGAGCTTAAGTGAAGCGAAATTATATTATGAAAGGGCTGCAGTAGAGGAAGCCGCACTTGAATTTGATGATAGCGTGCATACATTTGCTGCTTTAGAGCGAGTTTATATTTTCGGCAGCCTTTCCTGGGCGATACTGCAAAATGCCATGAGGGCATCTAATCAGGAGGCGAGGCATTTATTCAATGAACGATTAGTTGACACTACTTCATTGGAAACCGACATAGCAAATCAATCTGGGCTTAGTTATTATGAAAAAGGTTATCTACTGATAGCAATTAGGGAAGCGAATGATGATAGCAACTTAGATCGCTTATGTCAGATACAGGAGTTACGCCTTATTGCTGGCTTATATTCCGAGCTTTGTCCTGATAATAATGGTAATTTAACAGGTATGGCGATGAACAATATTAAGAACGCCCTGCTTAACCGTGCCATGCTTGGTGTCATAACTCGTCATATTACCCGGATTGAAGATGTTGATGCTCACTTAAGAAAGATGTTTACGGATAGTCCTAGTGAGCTGAGCCTAGCCTTAGCTTTCCCGATGAGCCATGATGAGTTACAAAATATAATAGAAGTAGCAACTACGGATTCTGCTGGCGAACGACTTGACACAAACGAAGATATCCGAGAAGAGCTTCCAACCGACGGTTTTCACGAAGAATAATTAACTGTCCCAGCTTGTCGTCTCGTAAAGGAACTAACTACGGTATGCATTTTATAGTTATGCTTGCAAAAAATCAGGATGATTGTAATAACTATTGACAAATAAGCATAATTAACGTAAGCTAATACTGTTTAATGGCTATTTAGCCATGAAAGCCCAGAGGGTAATTGCCTCTGGGCTATTTTAATCTAAAAAGGATTAGTAAATGGTGGCACAGTTCAATGATGATCCGTTCGGATCCGGTTTGGGACAAGGCCTTGGTCGAGCCGACGGCTACCCATTTGCAGGGCAGGCTGATGTTGCCCTGGGTGATGCTACGCTACGTGACATTTTTGGTGAAAGCGGTGAGGTCGACAGTGCTCTAGCGCAGCTGTGGGTTGACTCTTCTGCTGAATTGTCTTGGGGAACTGCCATACGACAAGAACCTCCAGCACCATTACCTGTGAATGAAGGTGGTGCTGCGGAGGCGGATATTATCCAGTTAGTACGCACAGCCGATATGACGGATCCTATGGATACGGCACGGCTTTTGAGCGTAGTGCATGCAAATATGAGAGCTGCTAACGCCGCGCCCTATCCTTCAGAGGTAGTGGTAGGGGTAGCGAACGATAACAGTGCAAGCAGCGGACCTGACCCAGGTGAACCCGCTATGCTGCCAGCGCTTCGTGATATGAGAACCGAGGCTGTTCGTGTTGTTGATGAAGTCCCCGAAGCAGCCGTTCAGGAGCAGCTTGCTATAGGACCAGCAAGCACTACCTATAGCCTTCGCGCAGGTGAAGTTAGGGGTGATCCAATTGACCGTCGTGTTGACGCTCAGGCCCCAGAATCTGTAAATGTAAAAGATGAGCCCGAAGTAATAATACCCGATGCTGTCCTTACTAATACTGAAAACATCGGTAAGCCATTTAAACTATTCCGCCTGTTTGGCGGTGCCACGCGTTTTGCAAAACACAAACACCGGGTTAACTCTGGTAATCCGGCCCATACGACTGAAGAAACGGTAGTTTCTGCAGAACCAAAGCGTAGATTTAGCGGGCGGCGCATCGCAGCTTTGGCGCTCGCCGGTACATTATTGGTAGGTTTAGCCGGGGCTTACTTATCTAATGAACAGTCTGGCCCAAAGGTCAAAAGAGAGCAAGCTGCCCCTGGCGCTTGGGTACCTGAAACTGTAAAGTTTTGGCAAGAAAAGATAGATGGAGTTCTAAATGACCAGAATCTGGCCGACCGTCTCGCGTCTATAAAGGCATACCCGTTGGTCATTGACAGTCAGCTGCTAGAAGCAATTATATTACGTGTTTCTGGGGGTGATCCGCATGCAGAAAATGGATTAATGGGTATCCCGCCAAAAATAGGCAACAGCTATTTTGGCAACGCATATGATCCGTCGGACCTTGACCAAAATGTGATAGCAGGTACCGTTTATTACAACACACGCTATGTGCAAGCTATTCAAGCCGGCAAGTCCAACAATAACCGCAAAGAACTTGTAGAAGCCGTAATAAGCGGTGACGGCAATAAGGATGGTCTGGAATTATTCCCTGGAGATCCTAAACGTACCGCTCAACTGGCAAAAGACATTGCTGCTATCGACCATGATTGGTCCAAAACCAACAGCGGTTTCTTTACGGATTACGCTGGGAACAAGGATGTTTGCAGAGGGTTGTTAGGTATATATAACAGCTTTAGGGAACAGGGGCTTGTGCCTGCTGGCAAACCACCCTGTGCTGCGCCGAAGGAAAAAAATTAGGTAAGGAATTATGTTTACTACTGTGCCACCAATAACGCAGCCAGGTGAGGGCTCACCGAGTGCGGCTTTTGTTGCGGAGGCTGGCGGGGCTCCTTTCGGTTTTATGGACCGTATTAGACGGGTTACTGCCTGTGTGATGCTATTTACCTGCGCCGCCGTTATGGCGCCAGCTTTTGCCGATACCGCCCCAGATACGCTTAACACTCCTGTTACGCAGGTCAACTCTGACCACTCTTTGGCTGCCATACATCCCACGCTTCGGGGAGTAACCACAGGTGTTATTAATCAACTGGTTAAGCCCACCAACCCTGACCAGGCGCCACTTGCTGGCCAGAAACAGGTGCCGGCTATTTTGGATACGGCGCCCAATGTATACGAACAATTGCAGTCTCCTACAACCACCCGGCCGACCGAAACCAAACAGACCCCGCCCCCCGCTAAAGAAACCACTAAAGCGCCTGAAGTCAAACCTGCCCAGGCCGTGTCCGAACAAGGCGTAAACCTAATTATTAGTTATGAAAGCTGGTCATCGGTTATGTACAACGATGCGGCTGGTAACGCCACAATTGGATTTGGTCACTTGCTACATATGGGCAACATCAACGGCAGTGAGCCGGCCGAATTTAAAAAAGGTCTTACCGAGGAACAGGGCCGACAACTGCTACAAAAGGATATGGAAAGTGCCGTTAATGCTGTAAAACAGTTTATTACGGTTCCCCTTAACCAAAACCAGTTTGATGCTTTGGTTAGTTTTACGTTTAATGCCGGCAACGGCGCGCTGCAAGATTCGACCTTGCGAAAGGTACTGAACGCTGGCCAGTATGATGCCGTTCCCGCGCAGCTAATGCGATGGGTAACGGCGGATGGCACGGTTTATGCCGGTCTGCAGCGGCGCCGTCAAGAAGAATCGAACTTATGGAATACTCCGATTAGCACGCAACCAAACACAGCCGCCAAATCTGCGCCCCAAGACCCACTGAGCGCATTAATTGATAAGCTGGTGATTCCTGCAAATTTCGGCGATCTGAGTAAGCTTAAAGGTCTGCCCGCACCAGACGTATACGCACTTCTACAGATGCCAACGGCAAAGCCGAATCAATCCAGTTCGCAGCTGCCACGGCCCGAAGCTGCGCCTGATCTGGACCACCCATACATTAATAAAGCGACCTGGCGTCAAGAGAGTAATAAGGTAAACACTGTCGAAGTGCGAGGTATACGTATTCGCGTTGAAGCCGCTATGAACCTAGCCTTATTACTTGAAGCCGCTGAAAAGGATGGTCTGCATCTTACTTCTAGCCCTATGGGGGCGTTTAGAAGCAGTGAAGACCAGGCAGCCTTACGAAAAGAAAATGGTTGTCCGGACCTTAGCTCACCCTCTGATACCTGCGAAATCGCGACCGCACCAGTGGGCAAATCCAACCACGAGTCCGACCCTAAAGACCCCAAAGCTTACGCCGTGGATTTTAGGAACAATGACAAACCCATTGTTTCCTGGGATGACCCGGCTTGTGTATGGCTGGATAAGAATGGACCAAAATTCGGATTTCTACCTATGGACAAGCAGGATCCCGGTGCTGAGCCTTGGCATAAATCAGGTAACGGTCATTAATTAAGTAAAGGAGAATAGCAATGAAATCATTACATGAAGGAATCAAGGGCCCATGGAAAATAGTAACAGTCGGACTAGTGGGTGTCATCGGCTACCTCGGAGTTGGCAGAGCTGTAGATAGTCTGCCGTTCCGTCACCTGCCGCATGTGCCCAAACCGGCAGAAACTAAGACCACAACTCAAGAAGGCTTAGCCACAGTAATAGCACGCGAGTTAGAAAAAACTCAACGGTTCCAAGGAGATAAAAAAACATATCTCATTACAACGGATATGGAAAAGAGGAAAGCGCTTTACCTATTCGGAGTTCATGTCGGCGACGACGTAAATAAAGGTGTGGTTTCAACGACGGGCTCAGCGCGGGGAGTTGTAGAATTTAGCGGTATAAGCGAGTCAGCCGGCATTACAGTAGCTCCAGACAACAGTTCTGTTACTATTCACTTACCGCACGCCCATGTTGAAGATGTCGTTGCCAGCCATGAAAAGGGCGTAGTGCACACATTTTATGATCCCAACTTAGCTTGTCAAGCAGATCAAAAAATAGGTAAGTGCCCGGACATTACTGATGTGGAATTATTGCAGCTTGCGGATAAAAAATTAACCGATACGGTAGCAAATGACGCTGAAATCGTTCCTTCGGCAGAAGAACAAGCCAGGTTGTTCTTGGACGGCCTCATAAATGGTGTGGGTGTGCCCCTACTCCATAATCAGGATCCGCTACATGCGCCTACGCACATTAATGTCCAAGTAGCCTTTGACAATGCCGCCAACGCGATTTCTTCATCTCAAGCTAACCTGCAGGGCAGAGGATAATTATGCGACACAATAATAATATTCAACTTGCGTTGGGTGATGGGCGATCTACGGCTAGACAGGCCAGGGAAGGAAATTGGTTTTCACGGCATCCCAAACTAGCTGTCGGATTAGGAGCTTTGGGCGTAGGGGGAGGGCTAACGCTGGCCGCCGTACATTTACTTGGTGGAGAGACTACGCCAAGCGTTGGAATTCATATGACATTGACGGCTTGCGAAGACGGGCGCCGTGATACGCGGCCGCAGCACATGGGCCTATATGAAGGTCAAAAAATTACTATAGGTGTCGGCGACAGCGCTTTGCACGATACGGTAACTATTGAAATGGAAAAAGGTGGCCGGTTAAAACAAGACCAAGTAGATAAGGGCGTAACACTAGTAACCGGTGATGGCCCCCAGCCTGAACCAGGTCAAGCACCTACTGGTACCACGCTGGAATATACACTTGGCAAACAGGCTGAGGTCACTATAACTGCTCATGCTAGCCCTGACCCGTTAGTTACAGACATAGCCATTATTAGGGCCTGCTAAGTCTTTACTCTCCTGCTATACTTAAAGGGCAAGAGAGGGAGGCGCCTAATGTTCAAACACTTCATTAAACCTGTGTATGCCCATTGCGATCTGCCGTGTGGGGTGTACGACCCGGCTCAGGCCAAAATTGAAGCACAGAGCGTGCATCAGATTAACGAAAAGTACGCTGGCTTTCACGATGACGAAACCCGTTGGCGTGCGGTTATGATTAAAGAACAGCGCGCAGAACTGGTAAAACATCATTTGTGGGTGCTCTGGACTGATTATTTTAAGCCGGAGCACTTAGAAAAGTATCCGGATCTGCATGATAAATTCTGGCAGGCCACCAAGCAGGCCGGTGTGGTCAAAAAGTCCGTAAATGTGGCTGATAGCCAAAAGTTATTGGATCAAATTGATGAAATATCCAAAATCTTTTGGGAAACTAAAAAGTAAGCATTTCTGCTGGCGCCCTGTGCTGCACGTAGCAGAACTGCTTAGGTGAACGAGGGTATTTGTTTATGAAGATTCCATTAATAATACGACGCGTCGTGGGCCACAGCATGTTGCCGGTATTGCCACCTGGTACGCTGGTATGGGGCACACGGTATTTTAAGCGGTTAAAGCCCGGTAACGTCGTAGTGATAGTTCACGAAGACAAAGAGAAGATTAAGCGGATTGATCAGATTAAAGATAACGAAGTATTTGTGGTGGGGGACCATCCTGACGCCAGCACGGACAGTCGGCAATTCGGTTGGCTGGACATAAGTCTGGTACAGGCCAAAATTATTTGGCCGCGTGCTAAAGCCCTGTAGGAGCAATAAGTTCAGGGCTGCACAAGGGACATGACTCTTCGGTGTCGGCTTCTGCCGCCCACCGACGTGTAGCTAATTGCCAAGGCTCATAATCGTGATAAGCGACCAAATCGGCCAGCGATCTGAGCAGCCATCCCAACCGACCGTAAATACGGATACTGCCCCATAATACGGCCGCCCAGTGATGGCCGGCCGGGAATACATAGATCGGCTTTTTGGCTGTATACGGTTTAGGGTCTTGATTGCTGGCTAGTCTTTTTAGATTGCTAGCTACGAATACGCCGTCATATAGAGCTGTTTGTGCCATGCCGCTATACGGCGTATCGGCATTGTCGCCAATAACGTACACACCGGGATCACTCTGCAAAAACTGATCGGTGCGTACTTTGCTGTTTTTTGCCAATTGAAAACCCTGTTCTGCAAAGAAGGAATTATTGGCTACGCCGGCAGTCCAAATAACTGTGTGGCTGCGTATAGGCTTATTATTGACCATCAGGGCGTCGGCCGTCTGTGCTTGGACGGTTGTTCCCAGGTAAAGGCGTACACCTACCCGGCGCAGTTGCCTGGCCAGACGCCTGGAAAGGTCCTTGGGCATGCGTGGAACCAGCCGAGGTGCGGCCTCTACCAGGTCTACGTGAATAGCTTTTTTGGGCAGACCATGCTGTTTTGCTATTTGCTGCAAATAAGATGGCAAAACACCAGCCAGCTCAATACCCGTCGGGCCGCCACCCACAATGACGTAATTCAAGTCCGGCTTTTTCTGGTCAATAAGCTGTTGATGCAGGTGTGCCTTTAATTCTTCAGCGTCAGCGGGTGTTTTTATACCGTAAGAAAACTCTTCAAGCCCCTCAATATGGAAATAGTTGGTCTTTACGCCCAATGCCAAAACCAGCGCCTCGTATCCAACCACATGGTTTACTTTGGTGGTAACTGTCCGGGCCTGCCGATCTAATGCCGTGACGGTATCGTTGATCAAGTGAATTCGTTTTTCGGCAAATATTTCGCTGAGGGGAATAGACGAAATCATACGTCGCCCGCCCGTGGCGGTACGGTACAGCGTCGGATAATAGCGGAAATCAATATGATCCGTAATTAAGGTAACGTGAAACCGGCGATCATCGGCTAGCTCCAGGGCTGTTTTAACGCCACCAAAACCGCCGCCCACAATAACCACTCTATGTTTTGAACTCATACGTATCTGTTTTCTTGCCTTATTTTATCTGTTTAAATTGTAGCATATTGCTTATGATTTACCCCAGATGATAAGCTATAGCGGTATATGGACAACCTAAAACAGAAACTGCATGAGCTGGGATTTAAGGGTACGGTGGACAAAACAACGGCTACCCGTGATTTTTACAGCCATGATGCCAGCATGTTTGAACTGGTTCCTGAAGCCGTGGTTTTTCCGCGTGATAGCGCTGATGTGCGCACCTTGGTGCGGTTTGTGAGTGAAGCCAAAAAATTAAATAACACGCACATTTCACTAACAGCTCGCTCAGCCGGTACGGACATGAGCGGCGGCGCGATTAATCAGTCCATCATCATGGACATGACCAAACACTTTAACCAGATTTTCCAGGTGACGGCGGATGCGGCCCATGCCCAACCAGGCGTACACTACCGCGACTTTGAGGTAGAAACTTTGAAACATGGTGCGATTATGCCTAGCTATCCCGCGTCGCGGGATCTATGCACCATTGGTGGAATGGTTGCCAATAATTCTGGCGGTGAAAAATCACTGCAGTACGGCAAAACAGAAAAATTTGTAACCGAGCTTAAGGTAGTTTTTGCTGACGGTAATGAATACACCGTCAAACCCCTTAACCGCGACGAGCTAAACGCCAAAATGGCCCAGAATGATTACGAGGGCAATCTATACAAACAGATATATGAATTGATTGAAGCCAACTACGACCTAATCAAAGCCGCCCAACCCAAAGTTTCTAAAGACTCGACAGCGTATCATATATGGAATGTGTGGGATCGTGAAACGGGCATATTTGATCTGAACCAGTTAATAATTGGTTCACAAGGGACGTTGGGTATGGTTACCGATATACATTTTCGGCTCGTACCCGCCCCGACACAATCCGGTACACTCGTGGTGTTTTTGCGAAATACTGATCATTTAGGTGTGCTTATTAATAAAGTTTTGGAATATAAACCCGCTACGTTTGAGGGCTTTGACAATTACACTCTCATGCTCAGTTTTAAATTATTTTTCTATTTTCATCAAAGTCTGGGATGGCTTGGGATGATGAAACTCGGGTTGCAATTGATACCTGACGCGCTCAAATTATTCCGCGGCATACCTAAGATGGTTTTACTGATTGAATTTAACGGCGAGACAGCAGAAGAGGTTGTCCAGAAAGTTCATGCCATGCACGGGGTTTTAGAGTCATTCGGACACGAAGCGCTCTTTGAAGAAGATGCCAGCGTGGCCAAGGCCAAAAAGTTTTGGATAATGCGCCGCGAAAGCTTTAACTTGCTGCGCAAAAAAGTCCATGACAAACACACGGCGCCGTTTATAGATGACTTGGTGGTTCCGCCAGAGTTTCTATCAGAATTTTTGCCCGAACTGCGCCGAATCATTGACAGTTATAAGTTGCTCGCAACGGTAGCGGGTCATATGGGCGACGGTAACTTTCATGTTATCCCTCTTATGAAAATAGAAGAAAAACTGGAGCGCATTAAGCTCGCACCGGCCATGCGCGAAGTAAACGCACTTGTACTAAAGTATGGTGGCAGTTTAAGTGGTGAACACAATGACGGCATGAGCCGTGGTCCCTGGTTACATCAAATGTATTCGAGAGAAATGATGCACATATTCAAACAGGTGAAATCCATATTTGACCCGCAGAATATCTTTAATCCTGATAAGAAAACTGATGCGCATTGGGAGTTTTCAATGAACCATTTACGCGAACACTTTTAGAGCTTGTGTACTTGGCACATTTTGATCCAAAAATATGCGCTTCGCAGAAGACGTACCATAAGTACGTCTTCTTTACGATGCTCCTTTTTGAACCAAACTGCACTCATGTACACAGGCTCTAATTCTAAAGCATTGAGCAAATCATAATATATCCTCTGCTCGAAATGAATTCGCACCTGTTTACAATATAAGGTTAGTTATATTTTTTGATGTACTAGTTTGTAGTGGGTGGCTAGGATGCCGAAGAGCATTATGGCGATGTATAGTAGGCCGGTGATGCAGGATTGTAAGATGTGAGTGCCAGTGCTCCAGACAAGGTATGTGCCAGTTGCCAAGGTGAGTCCTGTTAAGGTGTACGATACCTTGAGCTTATTTTTAGAGGGTCGGAAGAATACGAATGCGGTATAAATGACGCTGGATAAGGCGATAACAATATGAACCGGCAAAATCATGATAATAGTATACTACTTACGCTAAAACTGGGTCAACCAAAAGCATAAAAGCCTTACATCACTGCGATACAGTGAAGTCGCCGGCTACCTCTTCTTCAAGGTGGTCATGGAACTTGTAGGTACCTGACTGGTTAAGCGTAATTGTTTTGGGGTAACCTTTATGGACGACCAATTCAGATTCTCCACCATAAATCTCATGCTGGGGGTGT
>JAICHO010000033.1 GCA_025924835.1 Candidatus Saccharimonadota bacterium
AGAAACTAGGCAGACACCGGATGAAGACTGTGAATTTATCTCTAGACAATGTCCTATCTGTGAAAAGAAGAATGTAAAAACGACGGTTACGAAAACAGAAATTAGCGGCGCGTGTGGCTGCAAAGTAAAACGTGCAACTCAGACGCATAGTAAACTAGCAGCATGAACAAACGCATTGGGATTTACGCAGGGAGTTTTGACCCGATCCATAACGGCCACCTGGCATTTGCGCAAGCGGCGCTGGAGACCGGTCTGGAAAAGGTTATGTTCCTGGTAGAGCCGCAGCCTTGGCGTAAGCAAGGCGTGCGCGCGCATGAGCATCGGGTTGCCATGGTACGGCTAGCTATCACGCACAGCTCTAAGTTTGGCATTATAATAACCGAACGCGCCAAGGTAACTGTCCATGAGACCTTGCCGGCTTTGCAGGCGCGCTTTAAGGGTTACGAACTGGCTTTGCTCTTTGGAGACGACGTCGTGTCCTATATGGCTGAACATATCGCGGCCTGGCCGCATCTAGAGGACCTGGTCAATTCGGCCTCGTTGGTTATTGCCAGCCGCAGGCAACAACAACAAGCGGTGGCCGATCACCTGGCTTTATTAAAACGGGATTACGGTTTGCCTTTCCGCTATATTTTTGTCGAACCGCGCATGGAAGGGGTTAGCTCAAGTAAAATCCGGTTGGCATTAAAAAAGGGCGGCCAGGTTGAGGGCTTACCATCATCTGTCATGGGCTACATCAAAGACCACGGTCTCTATGGTTCCGGAGTCGGTGCCAAATGAGCTTGCAAATAGGCCAGGTGTTTTTCGCGGTATTTCTTGAATTCACTCTTGTTTAGCCCGGCGCGCTTTATGAAAGCGCTGATTTTTTCGCTGCCAATATAATGCGGGACCATCACATAACTGGCGCCCAAAGCATACAGCTGGCTGGCCTCGACAGCACTTTCGGCGTGGCAGATCACGACCGCCCGTGGGTTAATGCCGTCCAGGAGCTTTACCAAAAAGGCGTTGGCTTCGTAATCGGTAACGGTTGATACGACGAGTTTGGTAAATTCCAGACCGATTTCTTCCAAGAGTTCGATATCCGTAGCGTCACCGTATATATAGTTAACTTTTTGCCGTTCCAGTGTATCAATTACTTCCGGGTCATAATCTACGACCACATATCGTTTGCGGAGGCTCTGAAACAGCTTAACAAATTCATGGCCGCCTTTTAGATAACCGAATAAAACCAAATCATAATGAGTGCGCAGTTCATGCTCGGCATGCACTTTGTGCCGCTCAAACATACCCAACGGTTTTTGCAAGGCTATGAATAATTTGTCAGCGTAAAGGATAAAATATGTACTGGCGGCTATGGATATAAGCGCAACCATAGTGACAATAGCCACCAAGTTAGCCGACACCAGCCCAACCCGGTTGCCTATGATTACGAACACCAATGAAAATTCACTGACTTGGCCCATAGTGACAGCTGTTTTAAAGCTGGTGCGTTTGGTGTATCCCATCAGTCCCATAATTAGCATAACGATTAACGGTTTAAGCAATATGACTACCAAACTGCTGATTACGATAAGGGGAATGAGCGAGGTGATATCGTGAAATACCAGCCGCGTTCCCAGCGATATAAAGAACACTATGATAAAGAAGTCTCTGAGTGGCCGCAGGCGGGCGCTAATTTCCTGTGTATAAGGCAGGCTGGCCAAGGATATGCCCGCTAATAAGGCGCCAATTTCCAGCGAAAAGCCAGCTTGCTCAAATAAAGCGGCGCACCCAAACCCCCAGCCGATTGCAAACAAAAACAAAAACTCCTGGCTGCCGGCGATTAAACGGTGGGCTTTAGGGAGCAGCAGATGGCCAATCAGGAACATGCCCCCACCGATGACTAAACCCTTAACGAGCAGGCTAAACAGTTGGCCACCAGAAAACCCGCTCTCTGAGCTGTTGGCAGTCACGAATAATAATGCCGCGGCCGCCAGGACGTCTTGTACAAGCAGCAAACCGGTCGCTACCTTGCCGTATAGCCTGGTTTGCTCCTTTTTGTCGCTGAGCAGCTTCAAGATAATAATGGTGGAAGAGAAAGACAAAGCCACGCCCAAAAAGAGCGATTCACTGCGGTTTAGGCCCAAAGCCATGCCAGTGCCAAAGCCTAACAGCAGACTGATAACCACCTGCAGCGTACCAGCAATAGCCGCCACCTTTCCCACCTCCCGTATAACGCGCGGGTTAAGCCCCAGTCCAATAATAAACAGCAGCAGGGCGATGCCGATATTAGAAAAGACTTCAATAGTGTCAGCCGATTTCACCAGATGCAACACGGTGGGACCCACCAGGACGCCCGTCAGGATATGGCCAATGATCAACGGCTGGCGAATAAGCCGCATCAAAAGCGCGATGCCGGTGCCGATGGCTATAATCAGGCTTAATTCACCGAAGACAGATGTATGCATATTTGTGTTTTATGGTTACTGCTTTATTCTACAACAGATATTCGCAAGCGGCAAAATCGGCAATCCTAGCTGGCTAGGAGGGTAATTATAGCGGCAAGACCAGAAATACTCATAACGGCAATAATAAACCAGCCGATCCAGGTCACGTAACGCTTGTTGGCCCAGCGGCCCATGATTTGCTTGTTACTGCTCATAAGTACCACAAAACACAGCACCACCGGCGCCACGACACCATTAGCAACCGCTGAATAAATCAGGGCCTTAATAGGGTCAAGACCGATGAAGTTCATGCCAAGCCCCACCAGCATAGAAATAATAATGATGCCGTAAAAGGCGTGGGCCTGACGCAATGGCCGGTAGAGGCCTTCTTTCCAGCTAAAGGCTTCAGATAGAGCATAGGAAGATGATCCGGCCAGGACGGGGATAGCCAGCAGGCCGGTACCGATAATACCGACGGCGAATAATCCGTAGGTAGCATTCCCGGCGAACGGCCGCAGTGCCTCGGCTGCCTGTGCCGCGGAAGTAATGGCAGTGATACCATGCGGAAATAAAATGGCACCACACGCGGCAATAATAAAGAACATTACCAGATTAGACAGAATCATCCCGGACCAGACGTCAATGCGCATAGCTCTCATTTCGCCCGTGCTCGCACCGCGGCGGGCGCGCACGGACTTTTTGCCGGCCAAAATTTCTTCTTCAATTTCCTGTGAGGTCTGCCAAAAAAACAAATACGGCGAAATGGTAGTCCCCAAAATAGCACAGATCAATACCAACTGGTTCTTTTCCAATCTGATATGCGGAACAATTGCGGCATGGACAACTTGATTCCAGCTCAAATGTGCCAGCAATGCGGAGGCCACGTAGGCTAACAGCACCATAGCCAACCATTTAAGATAGCGGGCATAGCGGCCATAATCCGAGAAGATCTGAATGCCTAAACAGATAATCGCAAAGGCTATAACCAGTGCCCCAAACCCCAATTGTGGATATAAAAGCTGGACGCCTTTGGCCATTGCCCCCAGGTCCGCTCCGATATTGAAGGCGTTGGCAGAAAACAAAAGGAGTGCACATAAAAACAATAACCGGCGAGGAAAGTGCAGCCGGATATTACCGGCCAAGCCCCTGCCTGTAACTAAGCCGATGCGGGCGCACATTTCCTGCACTAAGGACATGAGCGGGAAGGTTACAACCGATAGCCACAACAGGCCGAATCCATATTGCGCTCCAGCCTGCGAATAAGTAGCGATGCCGGACGGATCATCATCTGAAGCGCCGGTTGTCAAGCCCGGACCCAAGATATGCCAGTAATTTTTGGTTCTGGCTAACATATTACCGCCGGGCAATCTTTTAGAAAGTTTACCACCGGAAGTAATCGCCCGGTCCAAGGCGATTGCCGGAGCTTCGGCCGCGTTTCTAACTGTGAATGTCTTTTTCTTCTTCATGTTGCTTAAGCTTTTTATCATTATATGCGAAATTACATCGATCGGCTAATAAACTTACTTGACACAGGCTAAACGCTTATGCAAAAATTATGACACTTCCAAAATTGTGCGAGAAATATCGTACGGGTAGAAGACAAAAATTACTTTAAACAAAAATTGCGACGGACCGTTTGTGTGACGGTTTGGAGTGTATAAGGAGGGTCGGGGCGTATGTCCGTCAAAATAAAAATAATAAACAATAGAGGTGTTAAGGTGGATGTAAAAGTTCGACGGCCCAAGTGGCAACAGTTTTTAGCGTACTAAAAGTAATGAGGGAACCGAGATAGGTTCCCTCATCGCGCAGGCAAAATGGAATACATTTTGCCTGGCTGCTCCTTCCTGAAAGCAGATAAAATATGTCCAGACTAAATCTGGACATATTTTTAATTTTGGGCTTATTGGCCGGCGGCTTGGTTTATGGGAGTGTTGCTGGGGCCAGCTCCGACCTCTGGCGCTTTGCCGACGTGTTGCAGGTAAAATTTGGTGATAGTAGCCTCATCGTACTGGTCTAAGCTAAGCGTCCAGGTCCAGGCGGCTAATTCAATGGCATGCGTGTTCTTGGCGCGCGGCGTGACGATTGCCCGGTTCGGTTTAAAGTTGGGGTTGCTATATGGGGGCGCAAATAATGCCTGTAGTTTCTTGAGTTGGTCCGCGGGCAAATCTGGCCGGTAGGTAATTATTACGCCACCGTGCTCCTCGTTGTGGACAAACACCTCCGGTGGTACTTCCTGAGTATAAACGCCCCATAAGGTTGGAGCCGTATTGTCATTATAGTGCGGGCCTGAGCTTGGGGGATCGGAGTTATAGGGATCGTGGGGCTGGCCTTGCGCGATATGTAACTGTCCTTGGCTGGGTTGTGACACGCCCAGAATAACTTCTTTGGGTTTTTTGTGTTGCACGCTGAACCCATAAGCCCCGGCTCCCAGCAGCAAGACGATAATTATCCCCCAAAAAACTTTATTAGACATATCCTCCCCCGTTTCAATGTAATTATAGTAACATGAAACTATGGCTACATTTTTGAGCATTTTACTGGCACTTATTACGCTTTTAGCGGTCAGTTTGCAGCGTACGTATGCCCGTGTGCCATTAAAAGAGCTTAAGCATCGGGCCCGCGCCGGTGACGGGCTGGCGGCTGCCATTCTTAAGGCGGTTGGCTACGGGCATAGTTTGCGGGCGGTCTTATGGGTTTTTATTGGCCTAAGCGGCGGCGCGTTTTTTGTGACGGTTGCCACCATCACACCTTTTTGGTTGGCTCTCTGTGTCAGCGCGGTGTTGATATGGCTTGGATTCGTATGGCTGCCGGCCGCTCGGGTAACGCGTGCCAGCGAACGCCTGGCCGCGTGGCTGGCACCATTACTTGCCAGACTTTTAGTGTACGTACATCCTGTCACGGATAGCATTGCGCGCTTTATACACCGCCATCGGCCCGTCAGTGTGCATACCGGGCTCTATGACCGCAGCGATCTGGTTGATCTGTTAGAACGGCAACAAGTCGCCCCCAACAACCGGATAGAAAAGACCGAGCTTGAGGTGGCGTTGCACGCCCTGACCTTCGGGGACGACAGCGTCGGGCAGCATATGGTTCCGCGCCGCGTGGTTAAGTCAGTTGCAGCTGACGATCCGCTGGGACCAATCGTTATGGATGAGCTGCATACGTCGGGCCATTCACGGTTCCCGGTCTATGACGGCAAAAAAGACAACATTGTCGGCACGCTATTTCTGCGAGATCTCCTGAACGCTAAAGCTGGCGGCACGGTGCGCATGCTGATGAAAGCGGAAGTGTCTTACATTCACGAGGACCAATCGCTCCGTGACGCATTGCAAGCGATATTAAAAACCCACCACCAGTTATTCATAGTCGTCAATAGCTTTGAAGAGTATGTCGGTATCATCACCATAGAAGATGTGCTGGAGACTATTATTGGGCAGCCCATTATTGATGAATTTGATCAATATGGCGATATCCGCGCCGTCGCTGCCCGGGCTGCGCGTCAAGAACATAAGGACAACCATGTTCCGGTGATTATCACCCCGGATTCCGTGACCGAAGACACCACCGAATAAGACAATTATTACAGCAGCAAAATTAATATGTGCTATTCTATGTTTTAATATAATCTTAAGGAGTGACTCAAAGGAGGCCAAGGATGAGAAAACTACTTGCCGCGCTTGTTTGTTCTGTCGGATTGCTGTTAGTGCTTCCGGTGCAGCCGATCAGCGCCCAAACGGCAGGGGATTGCGATGATAATGCGGTGATTCGCTGCGGCGCGTTCACTACGAGTGAGCTGCAAGCTAAAATGACCGGTGACGTGCCGAATATTTATGCTCATTACGGTATTAATTCGGCCGATTTTTCCAGCTTAACCACCGGTAGTGTTCGCAGTGACGGTAGCGTATGGGCAAACGGCAGGCAGGTGGCCAGCCAGGCAATTTCTGTCGGCAGGCAAGATATGCCAGGTAGTACGCCGGTGTCTGGTTTAGGTGTCTATGAGCGTCCACCTTCGGTATCATTTGTCAGCAACGAGCTAACCGCCTTTATTAAGATGACCAATGGTCAGTTTGCTTATGCTATCATCCAGGTTTGCGGTAACCCAATCAAGGCAACCCCGATTACGCAGCAACAAGTTCCCGCTACGCCCCAACATCCATCCGTAGCCATCACCAAGACGGTCAGTAAATCCTCGGTACAGCTGAACGAGCAGTTTACCTATACAGTGACTGTCAGAAACAGCGGCGACCAGGCTTTAACTAACGCTGTCATAACCGATACGCCGCCCGCTGCCATTCAGTTTGTTTCCGGCAGTACTGGGGTAACTGAGCGCCAGTTTAGTGCAACTATCGCGTCATTACCGGTGGGCGGCAGTCAGACGTTCACTATTAACGCCAAAGTAGTCAGCCAAACCGCCGACCAAATCATAAATACAGCTTGCGTAAACACCGTAGAAATTGCTGGCGACCGCGATGCCTGTGCCAGTGCGGCTGTGCAGCTACCGGCCGTAGCGACACCGGCGGTGTCTACGACGACGCCCACGGTTACACAGGCAGTTGCCGTCCAGCAAGTCGCAACACCCGCAAAGCTACCGGCTACAGGTGCGGATACGGTCTTGGGATTAGGCGTTAGCACGGCCATTGCCGCTTATGTCGGTTCGTTGCTACACCGCCGACTCCGACGCCGTTTTCTGGCGTAAATTTAGCGGTAACTATTCCGTGGTTATAACAGAGGTGATAGAATAGACTCTGATGACTACTGCATTATCCAATATGAATTTTTGGGGCGGTACGTCTGCTTAAGGCGGGCAGATACCGATGCCTCGTGCCAGCTGGATAAATCAGTATAAAGGAGTACTCATGAGAGTTTTAAACAAAGATGTTGCCAGCCACAAGGGCAAAGAGATTACCATAGAAGGTTGGCTCCATAAAAAGCGCTTGCTCGGCGGCCTGACCTTTATTAACCTTCGCGACCGCAGCGGCTTGGTGCAGGTGGTAATAAAGGATAAGAATGAGGTAGAAAAACTGCGCGGGCTGCAACTCGGAACGGTTCTTAAGATTACGGGCACGGTGACTGATGAGCCTCGCGCCCCTGGTGGCGCCGAGATTCATGACGCGAAGATAGAGGTAATAATACCAGTAACCGAAGAGTCACCAATAGAAATCGATAAGCCGCTTAACCACAAACCGGAAAACTTGGATACGCTACTGGACAATCGCCCGATCGGTTTGCGGAATGTACAGGAAACCGCCATCTTCAAGGTGCAGGCGAAGGTGCTGCAGGCTTTTCGGGACTATTTTGCCCAGCATGATTTTACAGAGATAAACAGCCCTAAACTATTGGCCGAAGCCACCGAAGGCGGTGCTGAAACATTTAAGCTCGATTATTTTGGCAAAACCGCTACCCTGGCCCAAAGCGCCCAATTTTACAAACAAATGATGGTCGGCGTATTTGAGCGGGTGTACGAGACTAACCCGACCTTCAGGGCGGAACCCAGCGCAACCACTCGTCATATGACCGAGTATATTACCATTGATGCCGAGATTGGTTTTATAGAATTTGATGAATTAATCAATTACGCTGGCGGCTGTTTGATAAGCATTCTGGAGACGGTGAAAAAAGACTGTGCGGCAGAACTCAAGCTGTGGAACGTGCAGCCTTTTGTCATACCAAGTAAAGCGCAGGACATACCGCGCCTGAGTATTCATGAAATACACAATAAGTTTCTAAAAGACACAGGCGAGGATCACACCGGTGAGGACGACCTAGCGCCGGCAGAAGAACGCTGGGTCTGCGACTACGCCAAGAAGAATCTGGGCAGCGAGGCTGTGTTTGTCGTCGGCTGGCCGGCCAAAAGCAAAACATTTAAGTTTTACCACCGGGCAAACGAAGAAAACCCCGAGATTGCCGATCGGGCTGACCTGTTGTTCCGCGGCGTGGAAATCACGACCTTAAGCATGCGCGAGCACCGCTATGACCGCTTGATTGCCCAATTGAAAGCCAATGGCGGTAATCCTGATAGCCCTGGTTATGCTCCATTACTTAGCGTGTACCGCCATGGCATGCCTCCGCACGGCGGCTGGGGCTGGGGCTTAGAGCGTACAGTCCAAAAAATCTTAGGGCTAAACAGCGTCAAAGAAGCCAGCTTATTCCCCCGCGACATAAATCGCCTTGCGCCCTAGGCCAATGCTAGCGGGCCCGTCCGAGGTCAATATTAGGGGAAGGGTCATTACGCTTTTCGGCATGGCCAAAATGCTCGCTTAGCCCATCGCGTGGAGTAGTTGGTAAGACAAAGCTATATATCCCATCAATAACACGCCCGGCAAAATGCAGAATCGCTGCGCCTGCCTGATGCAATCGTTTATCTTGGTATTCTGGCGAGCCGTATGCTCGGGTACCTGGTGCTTCAAAAGCAATCATCTCGTAACTCCTGTTCTGACAAATAAAAACCTCCCCGGTTCTTGGGGAGGTTGGTTTGTCGGTTAATTATTTATTGGCTACAAACTCTAAACACTCCCCCTTTGGGCCGGGACAATCACGAGCTTCATCACCGTAGAGTGTTTAAGAGTAACCATGCTTTTAGCCTACACCTGTCTTTTCGGCTGTCAAGCGTATACAGAGAAATTGTGGTTTAAATTACAGAACACTTATGCTTATGTGTGAGACCCTGTAATCTAACGTCTGTCGTTTTTAGTGCTTGCTAGCTCAATTAAACCAGCGAAACACTTCGCCCCTATAGAATTCCGTTAGCAAACCCTAAGCAGGCGTGTACTACCAACATAAGCAAGGTGGTTAGCCTATGCCCGAAAAGCCGGTATGGTACCGTGCATTGGTAGGCAGTGTGGCGGCATTGTTGGGGGCTAACTCTTTGGCCCTGGCGAGCCGTATCAATGACATTGACACTGCCCGCAAAGAGAATCCAAATGTTGAGGTGACCATGTCAGGTCAGGATTTGATGGTGCAATCAGTTGGCTTTACAGCCGCTCAGAATTGCTTAGTTATAATCGTGCCGCTTAATGAGCAGGCTTGCTCCACCACTACCACTAAGCAAGAACTGGCACCTACAACTACCATAAAACCGCCTTTGCCTACTCCCCAGCCTGCCGAGCCAGAAGTTAATACGGGTCTCGCCGCGGCTACCCCGGCAGAACATAGTTACTTGGGCTGTATTTCGCAGCACGAAAGCACCGATAATCCACGTGAATATAACAGAGCCGGCCCCTACTACGGCAAATACCAATTCCTGCAAACTACCTGGGATAATTTTGTGACCTCAATTAACCACGAGGAACTAGCTGGCGTTGATATCCGCAACGTGCCAGAGCCTGTCCAGGATTACATAGCGTGGCGCTTTTTACAGGCTGGCCGCAAAGGCGAGTGGGGCCCAAACAAATTGTGCGTCCATTACTTGCGCTAAACTAATCCTTGTTAGCCGTAATGACCGGCTC
>JAICHO010000034.1 GCA_025924835.1 Candidatus Saccharimonadota bacterium
TATAGGTATACGTCAGCCTGCTCGGCATCAAGCCCTAAATGTTTAAGATAACGGACAACTTTTAGCTGGACAGACTTATCAACAACCATGGCATAAGCATAGCATAAAAATGTCTGTAAATCCAGACAACATTTTTACAACTCATAAAAACTACTATATTCTACAGGGGTTAAACCCTAAGGAGTGAATAATGGCGGATGCAATTGTAAGGCACTTTAAAACATTTGAAGAACGAAAACTTATTGAATTTGGCGAACGAGTCAGACTGGGTGTTGCTCAGGTGGTTTATGATAAAAAACCAGAAGACATAGAGCCACTACTCATTACCGTAGATTCACATCAGGCCGGGCCTGGATCGAGTAGCGGGTCACCGTCTGGTACGGAAGTAACGATATTGTTAGACGCCGAAGAGTGGCCCCGTGACGAGCAAGGGGATAGGAGATCCGTGGAAGTCTCGGATGAGTTGTGCGCATATATGGCTCGTGCTATGGGGCGACTACTTATGGGTGGTGTAGACGAAGTAGAGGGTTTGGTGGTCCCGGTGTGGGTGAGCCAGGCAGTTTCATCCGGGTATGATGGTTACGAGTAGGTCAACATATGCATATAGCTATGTTTTTGTCTGTTTTGGCGGCCGTGCTGGTTTGCGGGGCGTATATACCGTATGCGATTGATATTATCAGGGGGAGGGTAATACCATCACGTTCGGCGCGGCTGATGCTGACACTTCTTATTGTTATCGCACTGTTTCAGCAGTGGGGGCTTAAAGCCGGCTGGACAATGGCGGTAACTGCCGGTGAAACAATTGGCTCGTTGGCGATTCTGGCGTTAGCCTTTCGAAAAGGTATAGGTGGGCTTAAGCGCTTGGACCAGATATGTTATGTGCTGCTAATTATTGATTTGTTTTTGTGGTTAACGTCTAAACAGACATTATTAGCGCTTCATTTAACCATTCTGGCTGATACGATCGCGGTTTATCCGACGCTGGTTAAGACCTGGCGCCAGCCCAGTACGGAAACCCCGCTGTTTTATATAGCTGGCATTGTGGCGCCTTTGTTAAGTATTTTGGCCGAGGGACGGTACACCTACACGGTAGTATTGTTTCCGCTATATTTGGCACTTATTAACACCCTTGTACTAATCCTGATATATAAACGACCGGCAGGGCTTAGCGGTGGTATACTGGCGGTGTGAGTAATCAGCGCAGTAAACCAGTGGTCTACGCCTTTATTGATAGCCAAAACCTTAATATTGGCACCAAAAAGTTTGGTTGGAAAATGGATTGGCATAAATTCCGTAAGTTTTTGACGGATAAATATGGGGTGAGCAAGGCCTATATGTTCATCGGCTATGTACCCGAGTTTGAGGCTATGTATGAACAGCTGCATCAAACCGGGTATGCGGTGGTATTAAAGCCAACGTACGACATGACTAGACCGCGGCCGGAAGAACCGGCGCCTAAAGAACCCGGCGATATATCGGAACCGGAAGAAAAAAAGCCCGTAAAAGGCAATATTGACGCCGAACTTGTGTTATGGGCCATGAAAGAAAAAAATAACTATGATAAAGCGATTATCGTATCGGGCGACGGTGATTTTTATTGCCTGATTGAATATTTAGACGAGCAAGGCAAGCTGGCTAAGGTATTGGCACCAAATGGCCACTATTCGGGGCTATTTAACCGCTACGAAAAATACATTGAACGCTTGGACCAATCACGGCGGCAGCTGGCCTACCATGACCGTAAAAAACCGCTACCCAAAAAAGCCTAGAGCTATGAAGCCTCTACGCCGCACCCAATTTGGCAATTCGATATTAAGACAGACCGCACGCAGGCTCACCAAATCCGAAATCACGAGCGCTGAAACCCAAGAGCTCATTAAAGATATGAAACACACCCTAACTTCTATCAAGTTAGGTATTGGCCTAGCCGCGCCACAAGTTGGGGAAGCAGTTGCGTTGGCGGTTATTGTGATCCGGCCGACTACTCACCGTCCGGATGTCGACCCGTTTGAGGCAGTTATCATCAATCCGGAGATCACGCAGACTTTTGGCCGTAAAAAGCCACTGTGGGAGGGTTGTATCAGCAGTGGGCCGGGGTCGACCGGCTTGTTTGCTAAGGTGCCGCGCTATACTAAAATTAAGGTCAAGTTCATGGACGATAGGGGATTACAACACCACAAACAGTTTGAGGGCCTGCAAGCCCATGTGATTCAGCACGAGACAGACCATCTTAATGGCATTTTATTTCCCGATAATGAAAAAGACACAAAATCCTATATGACTTAAGCCGAGAATAAGAATTAACAGAAAAGTCTACAATAATGACACTATGAAAACTACATTGGAAAAAAGGCTTGATGTAATAGAAAAACGCAACCGGCGGGTAGAAACCGATAAAGCCTGGGAAACAAGCCTGACCAGACGGCTTTCTATAGCCGTCCTAACATCTGGAGTAGTGGTTTGCTATTTGTGGATCATAGGCAACGACAGGCCATTTATAAATGCTATTGTGCCGCCAACGGGTTTTTTGTTGTCAACGTTGGTCATGCGCAGAATTCGCCGTCTTTGGCAACACAGACTATACAAATAGTAATCATTAGCTCTATGGAGTAAAATGGCTATGCAAAAGTATATAAGTATGGTATAATATTTTCTATGTTAGAAATGGTTGCAAGCCGGAGCGAAGCAGTTGCCTTATCGACCCTAGATAAGTTTATTGCTGATGCGTGCGGATATGCGGGTACCAAAAAACGCTGGTTGATTGATGAATTTGGCATAGACGATTACGCGATTGCGGGAATGGTGGTCGTGGGTAGCGTGGCCGCCGGAACCGAGCATCCGGGTAGTGACATTGATATCTGTTTACTTACTATAGCCGATGGTGATCTAGATGACTTTACCGACGCCCTAAATCGTTTGTCAGACCGTCGGATAGATATTATTGATGTAATTAGTTTGGATCAAGGTGCTAAGTTTGTGCCTAAAGACTGGACGTGGCTTGACGACGAAAAGGGATACCACAATACGGCTTATACTGTGGTTATGTTTGAGCCTAACCCTTAGAAACGCCGCTTAACTACCGGGCTGGTATAATTATTCAGGTGAAGCAGGTGAAGCAGGTGAAGTTGAACACGGGTGCCGTAATGCCGACTATTGGGTTTGGTACCTGGGAGATTGTGCCGAATGGCCGGGCAAAGACCACCATATTAGACGCTCTGGACGCGGGATACCGGCTCATTGATACCGCCAAAATATACGGGAATGAAAAAGGAGTGGGCGACGCCGTACACGAGACATCGGTACGCCGTGAAGATATATTCGTGACCACCAAGTTGTGGCAAGGTGAACAGGGGTATGACAGCGCACACAAAGCATTTAATACATCGTTGCGATTACTGGGCTTGGATTACATTGATCTTTATCTAATACACTGGCCTGGAGGTCGCGGCGACCGACATGAAAGCTGGCGGGCCATGACCGAGTTGTATGAGAGTGGGCGCTCCAAAGCGATCGGTGTTTCAAACTTTACCGTCGCGCACCTGCAGGAATTAAAAGATAGCAGTGATATTATTCCAGCGGTTAACCAGATAGAGTTTCATCCATATTTATATGACCAGCAGCGACAACTACTAGACTATTGTCGGGAGCAGGGAATCATCGTGCAGGCATACAGCCCCCTGGTGCATGGCATAACGGACAAGGGACAGTTTAAGGACGAGGCAGTGCTGATCCAAGTTGGCCAAAACTACGGCAAATCACCCGCCCAAGTTATATTGCGGTGGTGTTTACAGCACGGCACTGTGCCGCTGCCAAAAACTACCAATCCCGAACATATGCATGAAAACATCGATGTTTTTGACTTTGAGTTAACAGCTTCCGAAATGGAACAGATTAATCATTTGAGTGATGATACGCGCGCCTGTTGGGACCCCAACAAGGTAGCTTAAGCGCAAAATGGCTTGCTGGTATAATGCTTGCTAGATGAAAGCCTACAACAAAAAACTGTTTCCTAAAAATTTCTTATGGGGGGCCAGCAGCTCATCGCACCAGGTCGAGGGGGGTACCATTAACGACTGGTCGGTATGGGAATTAGCGCACGCCACCGATCTGGCTAAACATGCCCAAACCAGGCTGTCCTCGGCGGTGTACCATCATCTGACCAAGTTACCGATTTGGGACGATATCAAACAAAATGCAATTGATCCTAATAATTATGTCTCTGGTCAAGGCGTAGACCACTACCGGCGCTACAAAGAGGATTTTGATCTGGCGGCATCGCTACATCTAAATGCGCTCAGGTTTAGCCTGGAATGGTCCAGAATTGAGCCCGTTGAAGGGGAATGGAACCAAGAGGCGATTGACCACTATCATGACTATATTGCCGAGCTTAAAAAACGCGGAATTACGCCCATGCTCAATATTTGGCACTGGGCCATGCCGATCTGGTTTGCGGAAAAAGGCGGTCTTAAAAAACGCCGCAATCTTAAATATTTTTACCGGTTTGTGCAAAAGATCGCTGATGAATACGGCCATGAAGTGAAATACGTCATTACTTTAAACGAACCAAATGTGTATACCACGCTGTCTTACCTGACAGGCGAGTGGCCGCCTCAGGAGAAAAGCGGCATAGCTTTCATTCGGGTGTACTGGAATCTAACGCGCGTTCACCGGCAGTCCTACCGTATTCTTAAGCGTGCTAATCCGCATCTACAGATTGGAATTGCCGCCCAGTTGGCCAATATCGCGTCCAAACGTCCGCATAACTTAATGGACGTTATTCAAACCGAATGGATGCGCTATTTTTGGAACTGGTGGTTTATACGTCGAATGCGCAAAGAACAGGACTTTGTGGGCTTTAACTATTACTTTACGGATTACTACCGTTTTGGAAAATTTGATGGGCCGGATGACCCGCCGCTGCCCTTCAGTGACCTTGGCTGGTACCTAGAACCAGAAGGGCTGTATCCTCTGTTACTCAGGGTATGGGACCACTATAAAATTCCAATAATCATTACCGAAAACGGGCTGGCTGACCAAAATGATAACTACAGACAGTGGTGGCTGGAGCAAACCATACTGGCCATGGAAAAAGCCCTTGGCGAGGGGGTGGACCTGCGCGGTTATTTCCACTGGAGCTTATTGGACAATTTTGAGTGGAGTACTGGTTGGTGGCCCAAATTTGGTCTTATAGAAGTAGACAGGGAACATGGCATGAAACGAACAATACGGCCCAGTGCCAGGTGGCTAGCAGAGCAATTGGCTGACACTGACAGCCCCTAATATTGACTAAAGTAAAATCTTATGCTATAATTTACGAATTATGGTTCATAAAGTGTCGCACCATGATGTTTCACCGGCCACCTATAATCGGCGTCGGGCTGTTGTTGGCGCTGTAGCCGGTACGGCCGCATACCTTGTTGCCAGCTTTATACATGGCGAATACAGTGAAATAAAAGCAAACCAGGCCCAACCGGTTTGTGCTATTGACGCGGTTAGCGGTGATACGGTGACAGGCATACGGGACAAACTTAGGCATGCCGGTGACAGGGGCGATGACGCCTTAGTCTTTGCGTGGCAGGATGGCCATCTCCGTAACCCTAATGATCCGCGTGATGCGGCCCGCTATTTTGTGAATGGTTCTATGGCATTGCAAGCCGGTGATACCGTGCGTGTTATGAATGTGGAGCCGGATTCCTGTATGCGAGCGGGCGGTGTGTCGATTGACCCCGCGGCTATGACTGCCTCAATTACTTATGTTCAAAAATAGCGTCTTTGCCTTAAATTGCGACGCTATATATTGTGGATAACTTCTATTCGTCTGTTAACTGTGGATAACTGTTGGTATTGTCCAACAATTTTATTATAAAAGTGCTTGCTCGTGGGTAGTGGTGGGTTGTACACTCATGTCAGTGGGTAAACGTGGGTAGCCCAAAACAGACTACCGTAAGCACGTCCAAACAAAAACCACTGTAATTTAAAGAGGATCTGATGGCTACAGACTACTTCGAGAGGAAGCTTGACGATAAGCGACGGCTAACTATTCCTGCCGACCTTAGAGTCGAGTTTGCTAGCGGCGTGGTTCTGACCCGCGGATTCCAAAAATATCTGCACCTTTACCCAAAAAGCGTGTGGGACGAACAAGTCGAAGCGCAGTTGAAGGGCAATGTCCTGGATGAGCGCACTGCTGACTTGAACGTCCAGTTTCGCATGGGTAAAACGGAGGCGCTGCTTGATGAAAAGCAGGGGCGCATTACCTTGGAGCAGCATTTATTGGACTACGCAGGCATAGACCGGGATATCGTGGCCGTACGAGCAGGGCGATATTGGCGAATCCAGGCAGCCTAGAAGACACCTCACGTTCTTTAACAATTAAAGTTCAAAAAAATAGTAAAAACTCCACACAAGTTTTGTGGTTGAGTGAAGTACAAGGAAGAGCTTATGCGGCGTAGCGAATCGTACAAAAAGTACGGTAAGTGAGCAGCGGAAGATCTGACGCGGTAATTCGCCAACAGTTTTACAGGATTAGATGTTTCGCATCTGATCATGGGAAACGGCACAAAGATTGTGACGAGGTCAGCTATTTGGCAGTCAACGAGTGGATCATGGGGCACCACTTTAAAAACCCTTGCTCTTTACATTAAAACACCTCCCAAAACTCCACCTCACACATAAGTCTCTCAAAACTTTCAGATAAGCCAGTAATGAGTTCGTAGATTTTTCAAATCATACATTTTCTCATTTACATACATGACTTATCTGAGCATAAAAACAAAAACTACAAAAAAACAAAAAGTTGGCTGCTGATTAGGTGACCTTGAAACAAAAACAAGAAAAACACCAAAACAAATCAACCAAAATAAAATACAATATCTTCTACATGGAAGATGAAAAACATATTCCGGTACTGCTGGACGAAGTCTTGCGGTATCTGGACCCGCAGGCAGGGGAAACATACCTTGACCTAACGGCTGGATACGGCGGACACGCGGCAAAAGTGCTGGAACGCACCTTAGAAGCCTCACGGGCAACTCTTATCGATCGCGATCAAAACGCTATTGACTATCTGAGTCGCCAAAAAACTTTGCAAGGCGCTGAAATTATCCAAAAAGATTTTTTAAGTGCCAGCAGGGAATTAGAGGGCCAGAAACGTCAATACAATCTCATTTTGGCTGATTTGGGCGTGTCGTCACCGCACCTTGATAATGCAAGTCGTGGATTTAGCATCCGGTACAACGGACCGCTTGATATGCGCATGGACAGCCGTCAGGAGCTAACCGCTGACCAAATAGTGAATAACTATGAGGAAGCGGAGCTTGTGAAGCTGCTGCGTGAATATGGTGAAGAGCCGTATTCGCGGGCCATTGCCGCGTCAATCGTCGCCAACAGACCGATTGCTGATACCCATGAACTCGCAGACATAATCGCCCATGCCGTTCCAAGACGGCGCACCCACGGGCCAGCATCCAAAGTTCATCCGGCAACCCGAAGCTTCCAAGCCATACGGTTGGCGGTGAATGATGAACTGGGATTACTGCAAGCGGCACTGCCGTTGTGGCTCAGTTTGCTGGTCCCTGGAGGGCGTATAGTGGTCATCAGCTTCCATAGCTTGGAAGACCGTATCGTGAAACAGTTCTTTCATGAATATTCTGGTGATCGCTACGACGCTCCCCTAAAGAGATTGACCAAAAGGCCAGTCCAAGCGAGCGAAAAGGAGCTAGCTTACAATCCGCGTGCCCGCAGCGCAAAACTGCGTGCCGCAGCAAAAATAAAAACAACAGAAAGGGAAAGTTAATGCCTATACAGGTTAAAAGTCTCTCCCGAGCCTACAAGGTGCATGTTAAAGTAATTTAACATTGCCTTTAAAAAAGTTCCGCACCCGGCCTTAAAAACGCGGGGTGCGGGGCGCCACGAAAAAAAATAAAAACAAAAAGAAAAGCATATGACATATTCGAGTTCTTTAGCTATGAGCCGCCAGCGGTTTAATGCCAAGCAGCAAAACACAACTCGTTTTGCTACCAATGAGCGGACGCTTGGGCCGGTCAGCAACACTATCATGCTCATCCTACTGGCTTGCTTGCTGGGTTTGTTATATCTAACGCAAGTTACGAAAACGAACGCGCTTAGTTACAAAATTAACGACCTCAAACAACAGCAGTCGCAACTTAAGACTCAGCATGATGATCTAAGTGTTAGCGCTGCCAGACTGCAGTCATTAGAACGCGTCAAGAATAGTGATACGGCCAAAAATCTGGTTTCACTTTCTTCCGCCGGCACGGTTCGGAATTAACAGATAGACAAGGATGTAAATCGTGTGATGCCAAGTCGCGAAGCACATATCATTAGTCCTATAACACGTATCCGTATATGGTACGTGTGTTTGTTGTTTATTACGGCTATTTTTGTGGTGCGTTTGTTCTATCTGCAAGTAATTCGTCATAATTATTATCAACAGGCGGCATTGCGCGGCCAGCTGAAACAATACGAGATACAACCCGAGCGTGGCACAATTCTGGCATACAACAACGGCACGCCTACGGCTGTGGTATTAAACCAAGTCCTGTATACGCTCTACGCCGATCCAAAATTTATCAAAGACCCGAGCACCACCGCGGCGCAAGTACAGAAAGTACTAGGCGGAAATACGAGCGATTATGAAACTAAAATGAAAGCCAACGACCGTTATGAGATCTTAGCTAAAAAACTTAATAGACAGCAGCACGACGCTATCACTGCCCTAAAATTAAAAGGCGTCGGCACCCAGGAAACTAACTATCGCACGTATCCCCAGGGGCAATTGGCCGCGCAAGTCCTGGGATTTGTGAATGATGAAGGTGTTGGCCAATACGGCCTGGAACAGGCTCTGAATGGCGCGCTGCAAGGCAAGCCGGGCAAGCTAAAAGCCATAACCGACGCGTCGGGCGTACCGCTCGCCGCTAATAAGGACAATATCAATGAAAGTCCGGTGCCGGGTAAGGGTGTGGTCTTGACGCTGGATCTGGGTATGCAGCAACAAACCGAAGATGTATTGAAACAGCAGGTCGATGATACCAAAGCCGCTTCAGGCAGCGCCATAATCATAGATGCCCACAGCGGCGCCGTGAAGGCGATGGCTAATTATCCTACCTATAACCCGGCCGATTTTTCCAAGGTGAGCGACCAATCGGTATTTACCAATGCCAGCGTCAGTGATGCGTTTGAGGTCGGGTCGGTCATGAAGGTATTAACTGCCGCCGCCGCACTGGACAGCGGAGCGGTTGCTAAAAATACGACGTATTATGATCCCAGCTATTTCCGCGTAGATGACGCGACGGTTCGCAATATTGAAGAAGACGGCGGGGCAGGGACCAAATCAATTGCCGATATTTTGCAGCTATCACTCAACACCGGTGCCACATGGTTACTCATGCA
>JAICHO010000035.1 GCA_025924835.1 Candidatus Saccharimonadota bacterium
AGAAGGAGCTTGGCGCAAAAGCTGGCTTATCCAGAGAAACCGTGAGCCGAGAAATGAGCAAGTTAATTCGCGATAAATTACTGGCCGTGAAGCCTGGTGAGGTTACGATTAGGAACTTGGCTGATTTCGAAGAAAATCTTGGTAAAGTTATCTAGGCTCAAAAGTCTATCGTTTCATAAATATCATAGCCGCCAGGATCAGGACGCGCAAAAACCGCCATTCTAATTTGTTTAGGCTCAATGTGATATGCAACATACTGCCCGGCATAAAGCTTTGAAATAGGTGGTACCCCTGCTTCACTTGTTCTTACGGCAGCTTTCAGCGTAGCATTAAATGCCTCATCGGCTTCAGATGTATCTGTAATATCTATTGCGATACCCGTGATTTGGGCAGTTGTTTGTGAGGATGCATCGTAAGCAACCAGTTGTAAGTGATTGTTGTGCTGAAGGTTATCATTTTTCTTTGTATCACGCTTTGTAATAAAGATGGCTTTGAAATACTCGTCAACGGAATAATAAATAACCGTGGCATTGGGGTTGCCGTTAGGATCAACCGTAGCCAATACGCCTACCGGATGCATTTTTAGGAAATCATAGATCCGCTGATTGGACTCAGAAGAGCTAGCGGTTTCTTTATTAAGCGGTTTGGACAATAGAGACATGATTTATCCTCCTTTTATATCTTTATTATCTTAAGGCTTGCTAGCAAATGCTGTGCGCGTGATCACACAATCCCCTTGACCGCTATCAAAGTATCCCACGCAAACAACTGTTTCAATAAGTAGGGAGGAAATAATGTACAAACTCATCCAAACAACACACTTTAATGCAGCACTTCATCGTGCATTACATTGAGCTTCATTGTCTCGAACAGAACAGAAGGAGGCGCTATTATGATCAATCGAACTCGGACAGGTTTCTACAAATTGATAGAGACTAGAAAACAAGTAAAGGTCTTGTACCTAGACAATGCTATATTTGCCTGGCCAGAAACTAAACAGTACGGTGAAATGCTGGTTGTTTCACATCGCATCCACAAAACTGATCGTTTACTTGGCATGGGACATTACAACATCTATAGCGTAGAGAATGAGCCGAACATATCCGATAATATGCACCTTGAACTAGAAGTCGGAAAAGGCTGTTGGCAAGGCTATTTGCTCCTAACTGGCTTGCCTGACAATCATAAAATCCGGGGACGCATTATCCCTACCAACGAAGTAATCACTGGCAATCCTAGATTTAATGATCGTAGCACTGAAATACACAAAAATCTGGCGAAAGCCAAGTGATTAGTAATAGTAAATATGAAAGGAGGAAGATTATGTCATTATCATGGAAAGATGCTGTAGCTACTGTTCTTGTAGGGGCTGCAGCAATTGTAACTTACGCCCGAGTTAAGGGGTTCGACTGGCCACTTCTAAATAGTTGGCGCTTGGGTACGCTAGTATTGCTAGTGCTTGGGCTGGGGACCTGCATTATGGTCGGTTCAGGAGTTACCCCAACCAAAGATGGCTGGACAATTGCCGCTACAATACTTGGCGTATTGGCATTTGGACTTGCCTTAGTTGGGCTGGTTGCCGGAAGTAAAATTGCGTTTCTACTCTTGGCAGCTGACATTGTAGCGCTTTGGCTACTTTCAACCATACATCACATAATTGCTGCAGGAGTCTGACATGAAGCGAACATTTACTATTGAGGAAGCTTTAAAAATAGGCGAACAAATCAACGTAGATTTTGACGAGTTTGATCTCGAACAATTTCGAAAAGGACTAAGTGTCGAGCTAGAACATGGTGCGCACGATCTTGAAACTAATGTTACGAATGATAGTTTACCTATGACCGGCAAAATCGCATGGGCGCACTTGAAAGAATTGCCGGACTACTACACAAGATTAGAAAAGATGGAATATGAACTTAATAGAAAGGATGCGATTGTGAAACGACTTTACCTATCAGAAGATAAAAAAGTTATGGGAGTTTGTGGTGGCATTGCCGAATATTTTGAAACTGATCCAAGTCTCGTACGATTAGCTTGGATAGTTCTTACTATTCTTACCGGCATAGTACCCGGTATCATCGCCTACTTTATAGCAGGTATCGTGATTCCTTCACATAAAGCCGAAGAGCCTACCCGTGATTTAAAAGCGGCCCATAACAAGGCTTAAAAAGTGATTAAATATGCAGAATACAGAGTTTAAAAAAGTTTACAAGCAGTACTATTCTCCCAAGCCTGGCAAGCCTGAAATATTGAACATGCCTACTATGCAATTTGTCATGATAGACGGAAAGGGTGACCCAAATAACTCTAGGGAATTTGAGAAAGCAGTTGGTACATTATATAACGTGGTGTATAGTTTGAAATTCTCTCGGAAAAAAGCTGGGAAAAGCCCTGACTTTAGCATAGGCGCGCTTGAAAGCATATGGTGGACTGACACTGGCAAACAGTTCGATGTGGTCAACAAAAACTATTGGTTGTGGACACTCATGATATGGCTACCTGACTTTATTAGCCGTGCAGAATTTATGTCTTTGGTCAGTAAACTTAAGACGAGAAAGCCGGATCTTATGTTGGATAAAGTACGGCTTGAGAGCCTAAATGAGGGCACGATAGTTCAAATTATGCATACTGGTCCTTATGCAAACGAACAAAAAGATATAGAAACTATGCATACTTATGCTGCAGACTTAGGTTATGCGCAGAGTGGTAAACACCATGAGATTTACTTTGGCGAACCGAGGCGTACCCCATCTGTGAATTTGAGGACTATACTTAGACAACCTATTAAACGGGTACAAAAGGTATGACTATTCAAGCTGCTATCAAAATTGAGGCGCTTACTAAACGCTATGGAGCCTCCACTAAGCTTGCACTGGATGATTTATCAGTATCCATAAACCCCGGGGAAGTCTACGGCTTTTTAGGCCCGAATGGTGCCGGTAAATCCACGACAATCCGGCTACTCATGAATTTTCTTCAGCCGACACGAGGTACGGCCAAGATTCTCGGATACGACATCGTGAAAGATAGCGTAGCTATCAAGCAATCAGTAGGCTATTTGGCCGGTGATTTTAGTGTATATCCGAAGATGAATGGAAAACAGTACCTGCAATATCTTAATGAGTTACAAGGAAGTGGTGGTATGAGCTACGTCAACGCATTAGCGAAACGGCTTAATGCTGATTTGGATAAACCACTTGGTGAATTATCACGCGGCAACCGCCAAAAAATCGGCATTATCCAAGCCTTGATGCACCAGCCGAAAGTTCTGATATTGGATGAACCGACAAGCGGTCTGGATCCGCTCATGCAAGAAGAATTTTATAAACTAATTAATGAGGCCAAACAACTCGGTACGGCGGTATTTATGAGCAGCCATATCTTGAGCGAAGTGCAAAGAATCTGTAGCCGGGTTGGGATAGTCCGTGAGGGCAAACTCGTTGGCGAGCGAGTAATTGCGGACTTAGTTTCCGAAGCAGCCCAGACATTTAACATTACCTTTGCCGACACTGTTCCGCTATCCGAGCTTAAGCGGATTAAGGGTGTTAAGATCCAGAACTCACATGGCTCCACTGTAACTATCCATATGAAGGGCAAGCTATCCGGGTTATTTGCAGTACTTGCTAAGCATGACGTAAGTGCAATCGCCGCCAGAAACCTGGACCTTGAAGAAATGTTTATACATTTCTATCAGAATAAAGGAGCAAGGCAATGAAAGCTGTTATTAAGTGGACATTGTGGCAGCGCCGCTTCAACATTGTATGGTGGTCAATTGCTTCATTTTTCTTGATATTCATCAATATGATTTTCTACCCTAGCTTTAAAGACCAGGCGGTTCAATTGCAAAAGAGCTTTGAAAACTTACCGCAAACAACAGTTCAGTTCATTGGCGGTAGTACTGACTTCTTTTCGCCAATCGGCTTCCTCAACAGTCAGATATTCTTTTTCATGCTCCCATTATTACTAGGGGTTCTCGCTATAGGGCTTGGCAGCAGTTTATTAGCTCGCGAAGAACAAAATAAAACAATAGAATCCTTACTAGCGCGCCCAATTTCACGGGCTCGTTTACTGTTATCAAAAGCCACTGCGGGGTTTGTTATTCTAGGCACAGTTACTCTGATTAGCCTCATTACTACTTTAGTAACCTCTCGAGTAGTAAATATACAAGTTTCAATGGTCAATATTGTGCTCGCTACGATTGCGTGCTTTTTATTGGTTCTTAGTTTTGGCGCCATAGCGTTCTTGTTCACCGCTACGGGTCGCGTAAGAGGGTCAAGCATTGGCATCGCTACGGCCGTAGGATTAGGCGGATATATTATAAACTCGCTCGCAGGAACAGTTAACTGGCTTAAAGTACCCAGTAAGCTATTACCGTTTCATTACTATCAACCCGAGGCGATCTTACGTGGGACATACGAATGGTCAAACATACTCTTTTTTCTGGTTATAACACTTGGTTCAGGTATTTTGGCATGGCTTAGTTTCAGACGAAGAGATATACGCTAGTTCATAGACTTAAGCGAAGAGGTCATTGAAATAATTTCATCTATCAACATCTCAATGCGCTCTTTTACTTTTGGGTTGCTTAGCATAAGATTATCTCCAACTTGGATATAGTCAGCATCTGTTGTGCCAACTTGCAAATGAACCGCGTAGCCAGCAAGTGAACGCACAACTGGCCGTAATTGGTTACAGGGTGCCACACAGCTTCGGACATTGCTGCTATGACTAACTAAGCCGACGGCTTTATGCAACAAAGCTTCATTTGGTAAAGTGTCTAGTGCATTCTTAAGCACGCCCGAATAAGAGTCATGATATAAGGGGGAGCCTAGAATGAAGGCATCCGCAGACTTCACGTCATTAACAAATTTACGCACATTTTCATTCGGGTGTTTTTCTTGACGGGTATGAAATTCTGGGATTGCCATTGGCAATGCCCTTTTAGATAAATCCCAAAATATAGTATCAACATTCTTTGACTGCAAGACCTCATTAATATAGGTCAAGAGTATTCTTGTGCATGATCTCTTCCCAAGGCTACCACTTATTATTAGCACCTGCATGATTTTATGGTATCACTTCTATATTAACTAGGGTACTTATTCTAACTAGGCTTCCGTAGCCTTTGCGGAACTTTTGTAAGTCGGTCAAGCAATCCTTAATTATATCTGTGAAGTTATTAAACTCAGTATTTCGCCAAAAAGTTGGCAACAAGTTGAGTATAGGTAAGCGCTGGCTGTTAATGGACACTGACGCGGGCTTCTTAACCTTAGCACGCGTTTCTGAGCTTTGGGGCTTTGTTTTTCCTGCCGCTGTTTATTATCTTGTCCCATATTAACTATACTTACATGCTCTTGGGTAGAACCTTTGGTTGTAAAATTTTAGTCCTTATGCCCTTATAAGCGGAAACATCATCCATTGTTAACAAATGTTATAGTATTTCACCATTATTTAATTGATGATACGAGTAATGACTAAGGCTCTAGATGATAGCCCAGCGGCGGCTACCTGCTAGATTTGCGGCGCTGCATTCTTAACTCGGTTCGGCACCTCAACTTCAATATCGTTAACTATTTGGATTTCTCCTGTCATGATACGACGCAAAATAGAAAAAGTTGTTACCGTAGCGATTTGTTGTTCCGCAACGGTCAACTTTCCAGTTGCTTCATCCTTAATAATTCGGCGAAGACTAAGGGTCTCATAGCTCTGTCCGTGACGGGTGGATTGCGTTACCACCCCGGCCTGAACGTAACGAAGCACACCACCCCCGTATTTCTTAGCCACCCCAGGCATTGAAATTACTTGGCCACTCAATTGTTCGTAAGTCATTTTTAAAAGCTCAGGATCTGCACAATCTTTTAAGAATTTTTCATATTCGGCGTGCAATTGTTCTACACGTGCTTGTTCCTGTGCCTCATTATGGCGGCGATCTTTATCTGCAAGGTCACTAAAAACATCAACATCTTCTCGGGCCAAGCCCAGCAATCGGAATGTTGATGGGGTAAACATTTTATGATTATGAAGCCACAAGTCCTCAAGAGCCATTTGGACTTCGTGGGTGCTGAGGTTTTTAAAAGCTTCAATAACGGGCACCCGCAACTCGATGGCAGTTTCACCCTTTTCTCGCTCCGAGGTCCGTAAATTAACAACGGCGCGCATTTGCTCAAGCAACAGGTCCACATCGGCTAGTTCCATGTCTATACCGCGTTCAGAGGCCTCCTGCAAGAGCGCCCTGCTAGCGAACTTTACTTGCTCTTGCATGATTTTATCAGTGGCAATCAAACCAACACCGTTACGAGTATGCGCTATGGTACGGCCTTTCCAGTAACCCCGTATGCGATTGGCGGGATTAGACCTCCCGCCCACTTGCGAAAGAACACTGAGAGGAAAGCCGTCAGTCGGGGTGCCTGCCCAATGCTCTTCAAGCTCACGTACTATATATCGTTTGGCGGTTTCAGCCTGAAAGATGTTTTCTAGAGCTCTTTTGACATTATCGCCTACATCTGCGTTGGCTATACTTGTACGCAAACTGATTGCCCGATAAAGTAGCTCCTTTTCGCCCTCAATTTCATCACCAAAACTATCTCGACCATTCGTAATGTTGCGGATGCTCTGCCTGACTCCATTCGACCGCGTAACCGAAACATCATCTTCGGTGCCCACAAGCATTAATGCTTCCTGCAGTGCCGCAACATGGCCCGATACATGAGAAGCCCTGCCCCTTGAGACATTGCGTTGCGCTACCCATTCGTCTGCCCGCTGAGCGCTTGCCCAAAAAGTATCAATAATAACCATATCCAACGGCAGGCCATGGTAATGGTCTGCAAGGTAGCGCAAACGCTCGTTGGCATCAAGGGGGTATTGATCAGAAAAAACAACTTGTAAGATGTCCTCGCTCTGAGGTTCTGGCGTAGTTTCTAATACAGGGGCTCTCATTTAAAGCCTATTTTAACATATATAATGCTTTATGCAATATATCCCTAGAGAACGGTTTTGTAACAGAGAAAGAAATTGTAAATTTAAAGTTGGAGCAGGACAGCGCATGGTGTGCTTCTCTGCTGGGTTTTAGAGGACAGTACGGCTTAACATTTACTGGCTAAGTCTAGTGCTACTAAACCGGACTGTAGCTGGAAATCACGCAAACGTTCCGGGCCACCCGGCCATATAGGTGTTGCAGATTGATGAAGCCAGAACCCGGCCAGCCATATAAGCGCTTCGGCATCCAGCCGATCGGCTTGATATTGCAGTACGTCTAACCCGCTTTTCTGTACTGATACAAGCAAGGCATTAATATCAATCCTTCTGTCGCCTAAGCCTGCCCAGTTCCAGTCAACTAGCTTCACAGTCTGCTGGCCCGGATTCCAGGCGCAGTTATCCCCGCGCACATCATTATGGACTAAAACGTCATTGCTAAATGCAAACGCAGCACTTCGTTTAGCCATCGTAGAAATATCTAAGGAGTCGGCAATATCACCGCGACCCGCCTTACGCAACTTGGCGAGCAATTTTTGCCGTAGCGGCTCAGTATCATTAAGAGGCTGCCAGCCATTATCAAATTCAAAAATGGTTTTAGTATCGATTTGTTCGCTGGCAGCATCCTCTGGTGTCAGCGTGGCTAATTTGTCCATAGCCTCCAGTGTTATTGCTAGCCGTTCTTCGCTCCAGTTGTCCGACCAGTCCCAACCATCGTCAACAGTCAGGGGCTCAAGCGCTATGCTTGTGTTGTCAGCATTGGCAGCTAACAGCTTGGGCGCAAAAGGGTAGTCATGTCTTTGTAGGTATCTATAATTCCTCACCTCTTTTTTTGACCAGTTTTTGGTCTGCTCATCCACCCCAATCTTTACAAATACACACTCGCCGCGTGGCAACGTTACTATACCCCTATGGGCTGCAGTAAACCCGCCGTCGGTGGCAGCCATACTGCCTAAATTTTTTTCAATCTCTTTCCAGCTTATATTGAGGCTGCTGTTACCTGTTTCAGACATGCGGTCATCATATCAGATAACCATGGGTTTGGCCGCTCGGAACCAATAAACTAGCAACAATTACTCACCTAAATGTTAAGCTTAAACAATAATGGATAACGCAAGCCAGACTCCTCAAGAGCCTATAAATAGTTCGCCACCTCAGCCCTCAGATCCGGTCAGCGTATCTCAGCAAGCTGATATTGGGGCCACAATGCCTTTAACTAAACCTAAAAAACGCTTAAAGATAGTAGCTTTGGCAGTTCTAATCCTTTTAGCGGCAGGTGCGGCTACGTGGTTTATATTAGTTAAAAAAGATACGCAAATTTCCACTAAAAATACAAACACCAGCCAGGATGTCAACAGCTCACAAGCACCACTAGTCATTACCAAAAATGATTACTTTAATATACCAGCGGAGTCTCAAACAAAACTTGATAAACTATTATCTCAAATTGACGATGTATCTTCACTGGTCAAAAATTTGAACGACGA
>JAICHO010000036.1 GCA_025924835.1 Candidatus Saccharimonadota bacterium
GAAACTATCAATCCCGCCAGTGGCTTAATCATGCAAAACAGCATTGCAGACCCCAACCCCGGGAAGCCAGATACTTCGATTTTACCGGCCAATTACTGGGCACCAATCCATGCTATTCCAGGTTCCATATCCATCGGAGCCAAAGGTATAATTACGCCGCTAATTTACTTTAGGCGGCCGAGCGTAACTAAAGCAGGTACCGTGGCGCTTAATGGTTCCCAGCCCTATGAAGACGAATTTGTGCTCTATTTGAATGGTACAACTAAACAGCTGCTATCACGTAGCCTCGCCAATCCTTTTGTAGCCAATAACAAGCTTCAAACCAGCTGCCCGGCCGCCAGTGCTACCAGTTCATGCCCGGCAGATAAGATTGTGGCCAACGACCTCAGCTCAGTTAACATGCGCTATTTTTCAAAAACGGGCAATACTATTGACTATACGTCCAGCTATGACACCACCACAAATAGTTATACCGGCCCGGATTTTCCCGCTGTAGAAGTTGTGGAACTTACGTTGAATCTGACAAAAAAACCGGCCTTTCAGACAAGCAATGCTACCTTTAATAACACCGTCATAAGAATCGCAATAAGGAGTTAGCCATGATGCCCAAAATCAAGCGCCAGCACAATGCCACTCCCGAACAAGGGTCCGTGCTTGTAGCCATACTGGTTATCATGCTATTTTTATCTGTTGTTATTTCAAGTTTGATAGTCTTAGCTACCGCCAACCTGACACGCGCCCGTAGTCGTATTTACCTGCTGCAAGCCCAATATGCCGCTGAATCAGGGGCAGATGCCGCTATTGCGCAACTTAATGCCGGTAACGATACCTATAGCGGTTCGGCAACCGAGGTATTGATACTCACGAATCCGCAATATAAATCAACTTACACCATGAGCGTTACGACCGGCGCCACCAGCAAACAAAAAATCATAACGGCTACAGGACGTGTGTATGCCCCCGCCAATGCCTCTACCGCCAGCTTTGTACGAAAAATAGAGGTTGTCGCCGAGCGCAGCTCGATCAGCACGTCAAGCTCTATGGTCAGCCGCAATATTATAGAGACCTCAAGCGGTGTTAAAAATATCCAAGGCAAGGATATATATGTGAATGGTTATATCAACATGAATAAAAATACTACTAACCTCATAGCCGAAAATATTATCGTAGCCGGGAAAAATACCGGCGCGACTAACTGCTCTATCGGTGGTACCGGTAACCTTATTAAGCCGTCCAGCTTCGCGACAGCCGGGCAAACCAAGACTAACCTAAATCTTGCGTACAATAACTGCATCAGCCCGCCGGGCAATAGCACCAATACCGACTTTAATGTGTTAGCCAACCAAAATAACATCTCAAAAATCCAATCCACCTTTATCCCGTGGTCGCAGTACATGGATAGCTCGTATCAAAATTCACCTGGCGGCTGCAGCGACTGGACCACCGGATCTTTCCCGCGCAATATTCCCAGTACAGGTAATACCAAAAAGACACACTACCCTGATAGCGGTAGTAATGTTAATACATCCTGTGGAAGCTCTGGTGACTTAACTCTGGCGAGTGGCCAGTACAACATCAAAGACAACGTGCACATCCGGGCCAATTTATGTGCCACGACGGCTTGCACGCCCACTTTCTACAATCCGGACACTGGAGCGGCGGGCGTTAAGTTCGTATTTGTCGAGGGAACGATTAATTTTGACTCACTCACAACTGCGACTGGTAGCGGGCCCATAGTATTCGTGACGTATGGCGCCGATCCGGCTGCTAAATCAAGCGTCTGTACGTATGGCGGATCACTTTATGTGGGGAATAACGGCAACACATCTGCCCCAGCAGCTTACCTATTGGCTCAAAACGGGCTGTGCCTTGATAAGACAAAGTTCAGTTCCAGCCCTGCTCTTGGGGGCTTGTCTGGCAAAAATATCTATGTCGCCACAAATTCCGGTTCGCCATTTGATTTATATTTGGATACCCAATTTCCCGTGAGCTCAATACCAGTTGATTTGTCGTGGCATGCCTCACGGTACCGACGTCTATAGCGCAGGATTTAAGCATAAGTATGATATGATTTAAGATAAGAACCTGTGCTACGGGTGGGCAGCATGAAGACAATAACGCAAACAAATCAAACCAGCTATTTTTACAAGGATAAACCAGTCTTTGGTATGGATATTGGATTTTCCAGTATTAAGGTCATGCAAATTGAACAGCGTGGGAAACACCACAAAGTTACCGGCTATGGTGTCGCAGGCTTTGATCCTATTGCTATCAAAGATGGCGTCATTGTCGACCCGGAGGCGATTGCCAAAGTCACCCATGAACTATTTAGCAAACAATTGATAGGAGATATTACTACTCGGCGAGTTGCCCTGGCTGTTCCAGCCGCAAGGACTTTTACCAGAACGGTCACATTACCAAAACTCAGCAATAAGGACATGGCCGACGCTGTGCGGCTGGAAACCGAGCAATATGTTCCAGTGCCCTTGGACGATCTTTACCTGGACTACGCCGTTATCAACAAGACCGAAAAAGAACAGGAACTTCTGGCCGTAGCCGTTCCTAAAAAAATGGTTGATTCGTATTTGACCCTCACGGGCTTACTGGGCCTGGAAACAGTTGCCGTGGAAACCACAATCGGTGCCGCCAGCCGGTTATTCGTGCAGGCTGAACAGAGCGATATTCCTACCGTTCTCATTGATTTAGGCTCCTTATCCTCAGATATCACAATATACGACACGGGCCTGGTAGTAACTGGTACCGTACCGGGGGGAGGCGATAGCTTTACGCAAGCAATAATGTCAAAATTGCACGTTACCCGCGAGGAAGCACACGTTATCAAAACCAAATACGGGCTGGGGCTTAGCAAAAAACAAAAGGAGATTACAGAAGGCTTAACCCCCATTTTGGATCAAATGATTAAAGAAATCCGCCGCATGATACGGTACTACGAAGAGCGTTCGGGCAGTAACCGTAAAATTGGCCAAGTAGTTACTATGGGTGGCGGTGCTAATATGCCGGGCCTTTCGGAGCATTTGACTAATTTGCTCCGTTTGCCGGTGCGTATGTGTGATCCGTGGCAACATATGGATTTCCATGGTCTGCAACCACCAAATACGGTAGAAAAGTCAATGTATGTAACTGTCTGTGGGCTAGCCCTCATGCAACCGCAGGAGCTTTTTACATGATTAATCTATTACCGCCCGCGGTTAAAGAAAACATATTATATGCCCGGCGTAATACCCGATTACGTCATTGGATTTTTGGATTGCTAGCTAGCGTTCTGGTCATTGCGGCTACGGCAGCCTTAGGCCATCTTTATTTACAGCAATCCATACACTCATATACCGATCAGGTGCACCAAGGCGAAGAACAGTTAAAGGCTCAAAAGCTCGAGGAGACCCAAGCTCAGGTGCAGGATCTGACCAATAGCTTAAAATTGGTGGTCCAAGTATTGTCGCGCGAGATTTTATTCTCAAAACTGCTTACGCAGGTCGGAGCGGCGCTGCCAGGCGGGTCGGTTCTAACAAATCTAAGCATCAGCAAAGTGTCAGGCGGCATAGATTTGCAAGCGGCCGCTACTGATTACCAAACAGCGACGCAAGTTCAAGTCAATCTGCAGGATCCTAACAATAAGATCTTTGAGAAAGCCGACATAATAAATATCCAATGCGCCGCCCAGGCTAACGGTGACGCTATTAAGGCCCAGTATCCCTGTACCGTACAGCTAAGAGCATTATTTGCCAAAAATAACCCGTACTCCTTTATTAGCAGCGGCTCAACTAACGGAGCCAAGCCATGAGCAGTAAAAAAGTCTTCTATATTCTAAGTGCCCTCATGGGCTTGCTAGCACTTTTAGTAATCGCCAGTGTCTTTTTGGGGGACATGCTGCTGCACAAGCAATCAAATAAACTCGTGGATCTAAAACTCAATAATCAGGTTATTGAGGAACAGCAGTCTTCCTTATCCAGCGCCAATAAGGACCTCCAAAAATATGCGGAGCTTAAGTCTGTCGCCCAACAAATCGTACCACAGGATAAGGACCAGGCTCGCGCTACCAGGGAAATCGTAAGCATCGCCAATCAATCAGGGATAAAAATATCCAGCATAACCTTTCCCGCCTCTACGCTCGGCCAGGCCGTACCCAAAGCGGCCACGCCAGCAGCTGATGATACCGCCAAGCCAACTACTCCGGCAGCGCCAGCCGTGACCCAAGTCAAGGCAGTTGACGGCATTAAAGGGCTCTACCAGTTGGACATTACTATCGTCTCTGATACTACCAAGCCGGCTACCTATGCGAAACTAGTTGATTTCTTGAGCCGGCTTGAACAAAACCGCCGCACGGCAACGGTATCACAGATATCAATTCAACCTGATTCCCAGAACCGTTCAGGCTTAAACTTTACCATAACCCTAACGGAATATATAAAACCATGAAAGATAAACTAAAAGACGCTCTCAGTAAATTTAATCCCGCCATACGCTTCTTGAAACGCTATGCCGTATTTATATATGTCATGATCCTGTTGTGCATCTTTGGATTCTTTATACTGCGCATTAACCTTTATAGCCGCATGGAACCTAGCGACGATGCAGTTCAGGAGAAGCTACAAGCAGTGCAACGCCCCAAGGTAGACCAATCAGTTTTGGACAAAATCCAGCAATTGCAAGACCAAAACGTACAGGTTCATTCCTTATTTGACCAGGCTCGCAACAATCCGTTCAGCGAATAACAACATAAGATAAGGCAGTTCCTGCCCCACGGTTTAGGCGCGGGGGACGCTTAGAAGGTCATTGGCCCGTTTGGCTACCTCTGGCTCTTCGTTGATGAATCGCTCGCGGGCATCTAATATAATCTTGGAGTACTTATTGGGTTGCGGACAATATATAAAATGAAAATTAGAGCGTTCACCGGCTGTTTCCACCTTGAGCGTGCCAAAACCAAACAACTCTGCTAGTATACCGAACTGCTCGGAACTGACATCTTCAATATTTGCCATGGAAAGCTCAGAAATCTGGCGCCTAAAGATGCCTGATTGCGTAAACTGCGTAATACTGTCATCGGTGACAACCCACTTGTTTTGGCGATAAATAGCTGTGGCAATTAACAGAAAGATTGTAGTTAACGCCACTGCCGCAGTCGCGAAAATTGTTAAATAATGATTGGCCTGTACAGTGTTTTCGGCACTGAGAAGCCCCGGGATCAAAAAATAAATCAGCCCCAAAGCAACACCCAAGCCTACGATTGCCTGTAAATAGAGCACAACAATACCGAACGGGTGGCGCCGTATGGTAACCTGTTCGGCGTTCCCTTCGGGAATTGTCGGATCAACAATCTCCTCATTCCCTGGTGTACGGCTAGGCACATCGGGGTAGGGCTCAGTAATATCTGCCATTGCTAGCATTATACCAAACTAGTTTGGCCAGGGTTGTTCATTTTTTTGCCAAGGTGTTTGTAGGCCTTGTGCGTTACCTTACGCCCCCGCGGAGTCCGCTCCAAGAGCCCGATTTGCATTAAATACGGCTCATAAAAATCTTCAATCGTCCCCCGCTCTTCGCTGATAAGCGCGGCTAACGTTTCAACGCCTACCGGCCCGCCTTTATAATTTTCAATAATCGCTAGTAGCAGCATGCGGTCCGCCGGGTCAAGCCCCAGTTCGTCAACTTCCAGCAATTCCAGTGCCTGGGTACTTATTTTGTGATCAATAATGCCATCACCGTTAACATCCGCATAATCCCGAACTCTTTTAAGCAGGCGATTTGCAATCCGCGGCGTTAAGCGGGCTCGGGTAGCCAATGTCTCGGCAGCCAATTTGTTGATCTTAACATTAAGTATTGATGCGGCCCGTTCAATGATCTGCTGAATCTCAGATGGCTTATAAAATTCCAAACGGTGAATCATGCCAAACCGATCACGCAGTGGCGCCGCCAATGCTCCAGTCCTGGTGGTGGCGCCAATTATAGTAAACTTGGGCAGGTCAAGCCTGAGACTGCGTGCGCTCGGCCCTTTGCCCAGCATAATGTCCAGTTTGTAGTCTTCCATGGCGCTATAAAGCACTTCCTCTACCACCCTGTGCAAACGATGAATTTCATCAATAAATAATATATCACCGTCCTGAAGATTAGTTAGCAAACTGGCCAAATCTCCTGCCCGTTCCACGGCCGGGCCACTGGTTATACGTATCTGGGCTCCCATTTCATTAGCAATGACCGTAGCCATTGTCGTTTTTCCCAGCCCCGGCGGACCGTACAGTAATATATGGTCAAGCGGTTCGCCCCGTTTCTTGGCCGCCCTAATCGCCAGCTGCAAATTCTGCTTTAATCGCTCCTGGCCGATATAATTAGTAAAGTCGCGAGGTCGGAGCGTGAATTCAATCTCTTGTTCAATAGGATCATCCGCGGCCGCATCGGTATTAATAATCCGTTCAATCATCTCTAGTTCCTCAGTGCTAATTTTATGCGTTCTGCTGTAGGTAGATTCAAGTCAATGTTTTGCAGCGATACGGCAGCGTCAGCTGGGCTATAGCCCAGAGCAACCAGAGCCTGGACGGCTTCATCACTGTTTTGCAACGACGAATCTTGCAAAAAGGTCGTCGCGGTGTCCGAGCTTATCAGACCCACCTTATCCTTGAGGTCTACCACGACACGTTCGGCGACACGTTTGCCTACGCCGCTAGCAGCCTGCAAGAACTTAACATTGCCCTCAGCTATTGCCAGCCGGACATCGTTAGGATTGCCGATGTTTAGAATGCTCACAGCCATTTTAGGCCCTACACCTGTAACGTTCAGTAATTGTTCAAACAAACGCTTTGTGTCCAATTGGATAAATCCAAACAAATCATGGCTAGCCTCCCGGATATGTTCATAGACGTATAATTTTGCAGGTTCACCAACGGTCAGTTGAGCATAATCAGTCAAAGGCATCAACAGACCGTACCCCACTCCGCGCACGTCAATCACCAGCATATCGGGCAGCTTTTCGGCAATTGTGCCAGTAAGTGTCGCAATCATTACTTTTATTATCTCATACTCTGAGAGCAGCAAAGCGCTGCGGCTAGGGCATCGGCGCAGTCATCGGGTTTAGGGACTTCTTTTAGTTCCAAGATTACCCGGACCATTTCTTGCATCTGCTTTTTATCGGCTCGGCCATAACCGGTAAGCGCCATTTTAATCTGTAATGGCGTGTACTCATGCAGTTCTAGTCCGTGTTGTTGGCCGCATAACAGTACGACACCGCGGGCTTGGGCCACTGTCATAGCTGTGGTGACATTTTGAGCGAAAAACAGCTTTTCTACTGACATCTTTTGTGGTTTTAGTTCTTTAATAAGTGCGGTTAGCTCATCATAAATTGTCAGCAGCCTTACCGATGTATCTTCATGCACCGGCGTCCGGATAACACCCGCATCGGTCAAATGAGCTTTGTTACGGTTATCAATCTCAATAACCCCAAACCCCAAAATCCCCGTCCCAGGGTCAATGCCTAGTATGCGCACGTTTATTTTTTCCTAATGACTTACGCACTCAATAGCTCTTCGGGGATGTCGAAGTTGACGTGGGTAGCACTGACATCGTCCAAATTTTCTAGGGCGTCCATGAGTCGCATGACTTTGCCGGCGGTGGCCTCGTCGTTCACCTCTACTGTGTTGTTTGGCACAAAGGTAAGCTCCGCTTCAAGCACCTCAACCCCACTTTCTTGGAGATTGGTGCGGACTTTAGCTAATTCCTTTGGATCGGTGTAAATCACCGACTCCTCACCTTCGTCCTGTACATCTTCCGCCCCGGCGTCCAAGGCAGCCATGAGTAAATCATCGCCGCTACCTTTGACACGGATCATACCTTTACGGTCAAACTGAAAAGCAACAGCACCCTTTTCGGCGATATTGCCACCATGCTTGCTAAATGCCAACCTTACTTCCGGATACGTACGATTAAGGTTGTCCGTAGCGCATTCTACCAATATTGCTACACCGCCCGGACCGTAGCCTTCGTACATGACCTCTTGAATTTGGTCGCCGCCCAGCTTGCCAGACCCACGGTCAATCGATCGCTGAATATTAACCATTGGCATATTGGCCGCTTTTGCC
>JAICHO010000037.1 GCA_025924835.1 Candidatus Saccharimonadota bacterium
AACGTCCTGAAGGGTCCGCATTAACCGCTCAGTATCAGTTAAACCATCCAGGCCGTTGTCCGCACTGAGCCTTATATTGCCGGGGCAGCCGCCGTAAGACCGCCCGGCCTCGATGCCGGCCCGCAAGTTAGCGGCCAGCAGGTGGTGCATCTGCATAACGTCGGGCGGTACGAAAGTTGTAATAGACGGTCGCAAGACAACCGGAGCGCTTATCCGACTCTCTGGCGACGCGTTTAGAGATTCAAACCCTTTGCGTAATTGCTCGGCGGCCACGTATCTTAATACCGAATTCATCTTTCTGCCAGCCTCTTCATTAAAGGACTTGCCCGAGCTGATACGCATTAATTGCCGTCTTACCTCCGGCGCAAGTTTGGATACATTGCCCTGCAAGACTGTCTGGGCAAACAACTTAAGCGTGTCGTTCGTTTCCCCGGAATTTATGGCTTGGCTTAAGGCGGGGTAGTAGGCATCAAAAATTGCGTCCGGGAATTGGCGGTTGGCTTCTACATACTCAGTAACCGATAGCCGCTGCGCGGGTCTGCCTATCCGCCGGTAGTAGGTTGCCCGCAAATTTTTTACGAATTGTTGGGCCGTGTCGGGGCTGGCAATACGCTCGTGCGCAGTTGAAGTCAACCAGGTATCAGATGATTCATTAGCCGATATATATACGCCGTGCTCCGCCAACACTTCTTGCCAGACATGCTTATCGCTGTAATCAACCGAGAACGAACCAGCCACCAGCGTGTCGTCATCTGCCCGGCAATAAAACTGTAAATAGGCCAGGCCTTCTTTGTAACCCAATTCGTCTTTATAAACCTCGGGGTGGGCTTGCATGGCCTCTTTGGGCTCTAAGCTAAGCGCAAACAACGCCGTACCGACCTTTAAGTTATCGGCGCGTTTGGCAATAATAACGTCTTGCTTGTCCCGGGTGGCTTGAGACCCAAAGGCAGGCTGCCGGCGGGCTTTTTCTGCCGAGGCTTCACTGCCGTCACTAACTATATCCACTATCCGTTGTCCACGGCTATTAACGGCATGGCCATCATGCATGCGAAAGGAACGACTGCCTTCAACCTCCAGATATTCACGCAGCGTGGGGTCGGTTGCAAGCATTTCGGCAACCGCGGTAATAAAATCTTCCCGGGCCGGCTCCGAAGCGGCTTCGCAAGCCTCAATGGTGACAGAACCGTGTGCAGCGACCACACCCAGTATTGCGCGAATGGCAGACAGGGACTGCGCATATACTTCAGGCTGTAATGTTGCGGCTGCTTCGGCCATAAAAACCCTTGCTGTCTTAAGCGAGCAAGGGCCATAAATAAGCTTTATCCTGCTCCTGCTCGGGAGACTTTAGTAGCTGTGTCGGACTGCCTGTCCCTTAAGGGAAAAGAGCAGCGGAGCTTGTCTCGATTTTAACGAGATCGGCTTCGCCGACTCCGCGATGAGAAAAACCGTAGGTTTGTCTCATTCAGGATCACCGTAGCGGCACTGTCCCGGATTCACACCGGACTTCCAGCTTAATTGTTAATGCTAGTAGTGTAGCATGTGGCTAGCACGCTATATGTAGTATTTTTGCCTACTTAACCTTAAAGCTGCGCAGCGCATTGTAAAGGATATCGTAATTGGGCTGGATGTTGTGTTCGGTATACAAAAAGAAATATTTATGCGCCCCCTTTGCCGGCCCGGTGAGCGTAATGCTATTGATCGCGCCTATCGATCCCGTGCCGACCTCATTATCTATTACCCGTGACATGTCACAGATAAAATCCACCTTGTTCCATTTGGCGGGCGCATCTTTTAGCAAGGCGGCATCATGTACGTTTAGGGTCCCACCCTGAGTAAATGTGGCGCAGTTTTCCGATATGTCCCCTACCGATATCGTGTTGTCTTGAGTCGCCATGACTGGTACCAGTCGATTGACCGAACGAGTAGCCGGGATTATGTCTATATACAGTTTGAGTGAGCGCCCGGCACCGGGATTTTTGGTTGACTGCCAGGTAATACTGTTTTCCGTCTGGTCATTCTGGCGTTTAAGCTCTTTCCAGTCTTCTGGGAGCTCCATTGAAAATAAGGGCTCGTTAACGACTAACCTGGCGGCCGGATTATCTTGGGCCTGCAGAATCACCCGTGATTTGCCCGCAACTTGGCTGTCGTTATTTTTACGAATATCTCGCCACACAAGCGCAGCCATAATCCCTAAAATCACCATGGTGATGCTAAAAATTAACAACGCCTGCTTTCGCCTGTGTCGCGAGGGTTTATGGTCGTGATGATATCGACTATCCATGTAAAGAGACCTTGTGTTTCATTATACGTCGCTTATGCTAAAAACAAACCACCAGTTAGCCAACCTAAGGGTTCGCCGGCGTAGCCGTTGGCTGGTCCTGGATTGTAACAGAGCTGACATTAATAATCTGTTTGGTGGTTGGACGGTACAAAATCGCCAGTTTGGCACCGGAATAAATAAGAGTGATGTCACCATTTTCAGCTTTTGCAAAAAATGGCTGATCGGCTAACTTGCTCTTGTCTTTAACCGTTGCGACGCTAGGCTTTTCGTCTTTAGGCAAAGCATACAGTTTGCCCACATCGGCAATAACCTTATCGGCTTCGGCCTGGGCGGCTTGGTTAGGGTCAGCCTTATACGCGCTGAGCTGCTTGCTCAGATCAGCATTTTGAGCCTGCAAGTCATTACGCTGTCTACGCAGTTCCCGATAACTCCTAAAATAAAACCCGGCGGCAACTATTAAGCCAATTACAACCACTACCAGTAGTAACGTTAAAAATTTTTTACCAACACCGCGCTTAGGTGATCCGACTGTTGACATATTAGTTCCTATGATACTGGTTGACACAGCTATGGTCAACGTTAACGGTTACGTTTGGCCTTAGGCGAACCGAACAATCATCAGGCCACCCACGACCAGACAGTAAATCGCAAACGGCATAAGGGTTTTTGTCTCAAAATATTTGGTCAAAAATTTGACGGAAAAATAAGCCGCGATGCCCGCGACGATACTGCCTATTAAGACCTGGCCTCTAATACCGGCCCCATCAGAGCCCAACAGATCCGGCAGCTTATAGATACCAGCCGCCAGAATAATAGGAGTTGCTAACAAGAATGAAAAATTAGCGGCGTCTTCATGGTCCAGCCCCCTGACCAACCCCGCCACCATGGTAATGCCCGAGCGGCTTATACCGGCAAATAGTGCCAAAATCTGCGCGACACCGACGACACCGGCTTCGCGGTATTCTAATCTGGATAAGCTACGCTTCGGAGTATTTTTTAGCGCTCGCTTGCGGTATTGTTCGCCAATGAACAAGATCAAACCGTTAATTGTCAGAAATATGGCCGCGGCTAATGGTTTGGCGAACAGTACGCGCAACGAATGCTCAAATAAAAGGCCGATTATACCTGCGGGGATCGTAGCGGTTACGAGCAACCAGGCCAAACGCTCATCCGACGTATTCACCTTGCGCGTCTTTAATGTTTTGAAAAAGCCTTTTATAATTGCCATCCACTTCTGCCGATAAAATATCAGCAACGCGAGAGCCGTGGCGCAGTGCAGCCCAACCAAAAAGGCTAAATAAAACGATTCCTGGGAGGTTTGGCTCCTGACAATATTATTCCAGCCAAATAATGCTGGTAATAACACCGAATGGCCGAGGCTGGAGATCGGGAATAGCTCCGTAACTCCTTGGATCAGGCCAATAATAATTGCTTGGATAAAAGTCACTAATCCTTATTATTACATATCCGCTTCTTAAAGTCGTTTTTTGAGTTCACTGAGGCGAGGGATGAAGCTTTGGGCCGCACCATCCAACCCGAGCACTTTGAGTGCCCCGATAAGTACGTACAGCTGATCCAGCTCGTCCTGCGCTAAGGTTGACTGCTGTTCGGCTGCCACAAACCTAAACTCGACTTTTTCAACCAGCCATTTCTCGTCACCTGGTTTTATTTCATTGGTTTGAATTTTAGGCGCATCCACAGACGTGATAACCTCTAATGATCTGGCCGAATTGTCTCGTTTTTTTACATGGCCGCGGGCGATGAGGTTATTGACATGCAGAGCCACCGTCGCGACGGAGTTATAACCGACTCCCGCCATAATTTCACGGTAACTTGGGCTATAGCCATGTTCTTTTATAAAGGACTCAATAAAAGTTAAGAGTTCACGCTGTTTTTTGGTAGGACGGATAGTTTCAGGCATGCTTGGGTTTAATTGGTATATATGCGCCGTGGCCATGGGCACGATGGGCAATAACGCGGGGAACTGTGATTCGGACTGGTTTCTTCTTAAACTTATCCGGGAATACCCAATATTTATACCAAACATAATTCCAAAACGTAAAGAACCCAGATGATACGAATTGCCCAATGTAAGGTGTTACACCAACCGTTTTAAGCCCCAGCACTATAAAGTAGTCCAGTACAAAATCGATAATTGTAATCACCGCGTAACGGGCCGTTACCTCGGTCTGGTGGTTCTTAAGCCGTGGGTTTTTAAATACCCAGTAACGCTGCAGGAGATAGTTAACCGTCCAGCCCGTCAATGTAGAAACTGATTTGGCCCAGAAAAAACTGCCCTTTAATCCTTTATCAAGGATAAAAAATGTCAGATAACCCGACCAAAAATAAGCGCCACCGCTTATCATATATTCGGTGATACGCCTGACTTCACGCTTTTGTTTTTTTCTTAAATGTAATGTCATGATGCTTTTGCTTACAGAGGGCAGTATAACAAATAGATAGCGACAGGTGTTACAATTGAGCAAGAATTATGGCAAGTATCATACTGCAGCTAATGAGCTTAAAAGGAGACCAGCCGGAACACGAATTAATTTCGTGTTCCGCGCGTTGAGAGGGGATATGCCCTCTCAAACGTATGAAGAATAACGCCTCACTCGTCTACGCCTTTTTGCTCGTGGTGGGGGACTTTTTGGCCTTGTTAGCCGCTTTCAGTGCAGCTTATATCCTACGCGTTAAATTTGACCCTAGGCCCCTCATAGAACAGATCCCGGCGCTGACTTATTTCTATGCCGTAGCGACGGTCCTACCGCTTTGGATCTTGGTTCACTCTTTTATCGGCCTGTATGATCCGGATGTTTACGAGCGACGTTTCAAGGAAATTGGCCACTTATTTATTGGTTCATTCCTGGGTATCCTGGTAGTTCTGGGCTATGATTTTGTGGCCAAAAAAGGTTTATTTCCCGCTCGGTTAGTACCTGTTTACGGATTGTTACTCGGTTTCATGTTCCTGGTTTTGTTTAGATCGTTCGCGCAACTATTACGCCGGGCTTTATACGGCTTCGGCATCGGCATCAGCAACGTGCTCATAGTAGGCGATACCGACGCGTCAGAACAGATTGCTGACGCTATCAGCAATACCCGCGAGACCGGGTTACGCGTCCTCGCCCTGGTAGCTGGACGGTCTAAAAAGTTTCAAACCTACGCCGGCTTTGATGACGCCATTTTCCGTATTCGTCACCCCATCCACAGCATTATTCAAACCGAACTCTATCATAATCAAGAAAAAAATAACGCTATTTTGAATTATGCCCAGCACAACCATGTCGCCTACCGTTTTGTGCCCGGCAATACAGACCTGTTCGTTGGCAATATAACTGTTGAGCTGTTTGCCGGTCTTCCTATGATTGCCGTCCATCAGACCGCTCTTATCGGTTGGGGGCGTATCGTTAAACGCCTGTTTGACGTGGTCGCCAGCTTGCTCTTGTTGGTTATTAGTTCACCTCTATGGGTACTGGTTACTGTAGGCATCCTAATCTTTGATCCTAAGGGCGGCATTTTCTTCAAGCAAACGCGCCTAACCAGGTTCAACCGTGAATTTAAGTGCTACAAGTTCAGGACCCTAAAGAAAAAATATAATGGCATGTTACCGGAAGAAGGCTTCGCGGCCATGAACAAACCCGAGCTGGCTAAAACGTTCCGGGAAAATGGCGACTATCTGCCCAACGATCCGCGCATGAGCAAGATCGGCCTTGTATTACGCCAGACCAGTTTGGACGAGCTTCCCCAGCTCGTGAACGTCCTTAAAGGCGATCTAAGTCTCGTTGGCCCGCGCGCGCTTGTCCCGCGCGAATTGTCTGTCTATGAAAAGCGCCACACCATCCTTAGCGTAAAATCCGGCCTGACCGGCTTGGCGCAGGTTTCCGGCCGCAAAGATATAAGTTTTGATGAGCGCCGCAAACTTGATCTGTATTATGTCCAAAACTGGAGCTTTTGGTCCGATATAACCATACTGCTCAAAACCGTGCGGATGGTACTAACCGGCTCCGGATCTCGATGAAATCGGAACTTAAAGTGGCTATTGTGCATGACTGGCTGGTCGGCGGTGGCGCCGAACGAGTCGTCTACGAGCTGCACCAAATGTTTCCCGAGGCCCCTATATACACTTCATACTGCACAGATGAATGGCGCGAACGGTTACATAACAAGGTTATCACCGGTTTTTTGCAGCACTGGCTGTTTGGGCGTATGCGCAAGTTCCTCCCAATCTTACGGATCTGGTGGTTCGGGCGGCTGAACCTGGAGGGGTATGATCTTATCCTTAGCAGTTCCGGTGCCGAAGCCAAAGGTATCCGCATTAAAAAACCAACCGTTCATATCAATTATTGCCATGCTCCCACGCATTATTATTGGAGTCGTTATGACGAATATCTGCAAAATCCCGGATTTCCAACGGGGCTCAATTGGTTGGCAAAATTAGGCTTGCGCGTATTTGTCTGGCCGCTGCGCAAATGGGATTATCGGGCTGCTCAGCGTCCCGATTACATGATCGCCAATTCAACTCATACCCAGGCTGCCATCAAAAAATACTACGATCGGGACAGTGTAGTCATTCATCCGCCAATTGATACGGACCGCTTCGCGAGTGTGCCGTCGCAGGAGCGTAAGGGTTTTGTTATTGCCGGACGTCAAACGCCATATAAGCGTACCGATTTAGCCGTCGCCGCCTGCACCACACTTGGCTTACCGCTAAAGGTCATCGGCACTGGTCCGGATCACGCCAAGCTTGTGCGCATGGCTGGCCCCACAATAAGCTTTGTAGTTAACCCCACCGACCAAGACGTGGCTCAATATTTTGCAGCCGCGCAGGCCTTTATATTCCCGGGCACAGACGATTTTGGCATTACGCCGGTAGAAGCCATGGCGGCAGGAACCCCCGTGATTGCTTACAAGGCTGGTGGAGCTTTAGATTACGTAACGCCTAAAACCGGGCTATTCTTTCATTCCCAGACTACGGATTCGTTAATGACAGCCCTCCAGCAATTCAAACCACAGAATTATATATCAGGTGATATAAAATCTACTGCAGAGGGCTTCAATATCGCTGCCTTCCATAAAAGGCTACAAGCCGAACTGGAACGTGTACTACAATAAGTAACCCCGGGCCGCATTCAGCACCTGGACGATCACTACATCGATTTTTATTCTTAACGCAAAGGATTAACCATGTGTGGAATTGTTGGATACATAGGAAACAAAAACCAGGCAACTAATTTTGTTTTGGACGGTCTGCAGTCACTAGAGTACCGCGGCTATGACTC
>JAICHO010000038.1 GCA_025924835.1 Candidatus Saccharimonadota bacterium
GCATTTATCATAATGCTCAGAGCTAGCTAGAAACCTTTAAAAGTCTTCATCGCTTTAATTTTATCAGAATTTTGGCGCTCGCTTCGCTCAAATGGTAGCTTTGACATTATTTTCTTCAGGCTCGCCTGCCGTAGCCTTGGCGAGGGCGGGAACCTCCAGAGCCTGGACTCTGAAGAATATTCTAAATAGCCCTTTTAAAGATCAGTAATACGAGCTGTTCCCAAGGCTGAGTCCATAATAGGTAAAAAACTGCAGCAATTATCAATAAGCCCAGGAAAATTTTCTCGCCCAAATAGAAATTCGACAGGCGACTATTAAGCAATCTGCTTTTTTGCTCATTCTGTTTCAACTGGCTTAAAGCATATTTTTTATTCATAATATGACTTTCTGCTCGAAATGTACCATGATCGCTTCAACAAAAAAGCGCCCTAGCTTTTAGGACGCTTTCGCTTTCTATAAAAACGAACTAAAAGCTGGTTATCTCCACAATGTACCCTCCTTTAGTTCTCACCTGACGTCTCTCATTAAGACGGTAACTTCTATTATACTAACAAGCTACTGTTTATCAACCGCTATTTACTTGCTGTAAAGGGATAGTCGCCAAAGTAAAATGTGGCTAAAGAAATGCTTTGAGCTCATCTAAGGAGATTTCGGTACGGATGTCTCGGAGGAATTGGCCGCTTTCATCAGTTTCGTCATCATTCACCCAAACTTTTAGAGGTGTAGCTTTATAAACTCTGCGTACAGCTTCACCAGAAAAATCTTTAAAATCTCGCGCCATAGTTTTACCGACTCTATCGTCCAAGATCTTAAGTGCAGATAGTACTTCTTCTTCGTCATTAAGCTCTTGTACGGTTGCTTGAATATAAACGCCTTCGCCGGTTCCTTCTGGCACGGTGGAATCATAAACTACCAACAAAGTCCGATTATTAGACCTTAGGTTTTCGGAATGTTGGGAGTTTTTATCAGAGGCCCAATAAAAATTAAAGTCCTTATCAAAAGCGGAGTAAACGGGTGAGTTCCAGGGCTGTCCGTCCAGTGACGCAGAAGCAATGGTAATATATAAAATCCGGTTTATTATTTCGTAAGCTTGCCTGACGTTAGCATCACTCATGGCTCAGATTATACAGCAGGTATTAACTATTGAATGTAAGGCACGGGCTGGGGTTTGGGTCAAGTTTGTTCAATTGTTTTTCATATATCTATCAATTAGTTCTACGTCTGTTTGATGTTTGGGGCCGGATACCGCTTTCCATTTTCGGACTTCCTCAAGGGAGGCAAACGGTATGCCATCTACAATTGTTGCGGTTGAAAGCAGATGCTTAAGTGTAGGGCTGTAAGGACTAAAATCCCAATTTGGATGTGCCTCAAAGATATCATGGACAACCGGCTTGTCCTTTGGGCCTTTGATTACTACTTTCCAGCCGGACTGGTTAAGCTTTTCATACACACCATTTGACACTAGCAGGTCTATGTCTTTGGCTTCACGTATGCCTGCAATAGCCAGCGGGCAACTGCCAAAAACCACGTACGAGCCTGGGGGTAGATTTAATTCTTTAACTTTATTGATGATCTGGTTCTTATTCATTATTGCCGCTCTAAATATTTATTATAAGGAAGGGTGATTACCTCTGCGTGCTCCAGACCTAGCTCTTTTTCAATAGTGGCGTATTCAGCGGCAGGGAAGTCAAGGATGACAGAGTATAAAGAGTCATTAAGTAGGCATAAATCTACGTTGCCATTCTTGTATGTATAGACAGTGTTGGCCATTTTTATAGGTACACTTACCTTAAAACCTCTCTTTTCCAACCAATCCAATCCGGCGCCCGTATCTGGTACTTTAACCTTTTTAACAAGCGTGAACATGCCACCTGACTCTTTGAGCATATGAACCTCATCATGGTCGGTGTACTTAACCAGCTTTATAACATCATTGCCTGGTTGCTCTGTGTAGTAATGGAAGGTAAGAGACTCTTTAACCTTAGGGGCACCTATATTAGCAAGGAGCTTCTCTATATTTGCAAAAGAATCTACGTGGTACTTTTTCTCTTGGTACAACATACTCAAATTATACGTCCAATACTTGTAAGATATTGCATGCTTGGGCTAGGAATACATGGTGGCGAGTACGCCTAGGGCAAATCTGTCAGCTACTTTCTCGCAGGAGAGTGCTGCGTAGGCTTCAGTATTTCTAGTAACCAACTTCGCCCACCCTTCATCTGTGACTCCACGACTACGCATTTTATCTTTATAACCTGACTCATTGGAGGTCCAGGCCGCTTCCGCACGCGAGGTAGCTGCTTTTAAGGGCAGCGTTGCAATCTGTGACTTCCTGACCTCCTTAGCTAACCGAAAAGCGGCTACCGTGTCGCCCCCCATCCTTTCCACGTACTCTTGGAAATTATCCGCATGTCCCAGTTCGTGAAGGAAAGCAGTGGTGATTAGCTCATTGGTGGAGGGGGCAATCCCTCGCTCTCTAAAAAATCTACTAAACTCACCCAAGCGGGCCACAGTCTTTCCGGATTTAATCGCATCTTTATAATAGTCAGCACTGGGGTTAAGGCTAACGTAGCTGCCCGCTAACCCAAGCTCGCTGCCCTGAAATCCGGGTCCGCGCTTATCATCTAAAATAATAGCTAAGCCACCTAAGTGCGGCGCCATATCTACGGCATGCTCAAACGCGACGACAGTCTCCGTTCCATGCTGACTATCTAAGGCCTGAAGAGCTAAAGGTGTATTTTTTGTTTCTGACACAACTGTTATATAATAGCATATAAAGTGCTATTTTGCAATACTTAAAAGATATATCATCCCTTAAAAAAAACAAGCGGGTCGAGAGAAGCCTTTAATTTCTCTTCTGTTGATTTCGTTCGACGCAAGCCAACACGATTTTACGAATGAGATCTACGGGGAGGGGTTTATCCAGAGGAAATTGGATGGTGCCTTTGGATGTTTTGTAGCCGGATAATTCACTCGCGAACTGTTTGACGGGGGCTGAACCAGGGTACAAGCCAATGTGGGTTTTGTAGCCCGCAAAATGTACAAGATTGCCGTGGCCGTGGAAGGTGAAAGTAGGTATGCCATAGGCAATCTTCTCCTTAGTCTGGGGTGCAATCTCCTGGATGGTTTTGCGCAAGGTGTCCAGTTTTTTCCTGGTCTCACCTGAGAAATTATCCAGATATTCGTCGACTGTTTTATAGGTCTGCACAGGGTCTATGCTAAGGTAGCCTGATACATAACACAAGGCTTGTACTTACCTGACTAACCATATATTTCAGCTAAAACTCTAAGCGCAAATGCGTCTGCTGTGCATTCTTGCTGGAGCTGAGCGTAAGCTACCAGGTTTGTTTCCAGTAATTCTTCCCAGTCTCCATCGCTGTAGCCTTGTTTGCGTATATCCCGCTGGTAGTTATTTACATTACCTTCCCAGTTTTTTTGGGCACGGTGGGTAGACATTCCTAAGGGCAGGGTACCTATCTGCCTGGCCCTTTCTTGAGTGATAGCCTTGTAAGCTTGCGCGTTATCTCCACCGGCTTCCTTAAGGTAGGTAACAAACTCTTCGGCATGGCCCATTTCATGGGCTAAAAGCGCTTCTGCGATGGTTGCAGTACCAACATTAACACCTCTCGTTATAAAAAATCTTAGAATTTCCGGCATACGCCAGCCGGCCCAGCCCGAAGTTAAAAATCGCGAATAATATTCGCTTTGCGGCGTTACGGCCAGATGGCTGCCACCCAGGCCTTGTTCGTCCAATTTAAAATATGTTACGTCTTTATCCAAAAGTACAGCAAGGCCACCTAAGCTGGGAGCAAGTCTCGTGGCCTGGTGATATATGCGGGTTGTGTTGGCCTGGAGTGCCCGGTCAACTTCCATCAAAGCCAAAGGGTTATAGCTGTCTGACATAAAGCTACATAATTCTACCCGACATTGTTGACATAAGCAATAAAGAGTGCTATCATAAGCATATTCGAAAGAATATAAGAGGGTTTTCTGTCTGTAAGGGCAGGAAGCCCTTTTTATATCTTGAGAGACTAATTAATGGAGGCCTCACAAAATGGCAGGAACTAAAGCTGGCGGCAAAGCTGCAGCCAACACTAACAAGACTAAGTACGGTGCTGATTTTTACGCAAAAATCGGTGCTCAGGGCGGCAAAAAAGGTCGCACTGGCGGTTTCTTTGCTAACCGTGATCTAGCCCGCGTAGCTGGTGCTAAAGGTGGCCGTATTAGCCGCCGAACCAAGAAGACCGTGTAATGAGAGACCCCAAGCGGGTCTCTCATCGCGCCGGCAAAATGAAATACATTTTGTCGGGCTGCTCTTCCTGAATGCGGAACCAAAAAGCGGAAACCCTGGTTTCCGCTTTTTGCGCATTAATTGATTATAATAACGAATGTAATGGAGCTAAATCATGGATGAAGGATCACCAGAGCACAGACAAGGAAGTCCCGAAGTACATATGGGTGGCGACTGCGTACCGCCGCGGACTTTAAGAGAGGAGCTAATAGATTTATATCCAAAGCGCTGTCGTAACGGCGATGGTAGCTGTCTTAGTATTGGCAGAGTTTGTAATCGTATACTCACAAGTGTTGACGAGGCTATGGAAGGCGTGGTAGCCGAAAGAGTAACGGAAGCCGAAGCACGAGCCATAGCTGAAGCGGATGCTGACTATGTAGATAAAGTATGCGCCACAGGGCCACGGTATTTTCCTGCAACGACCACATTATTAAAATGTGGCATTAAATATGATAATTTCTATCCATTACCACCTAATCGAACGACGATATAAATAGGGAATTGGTTATGCAAACACCGTCTGGAGTGATTCAGGCGGTGTTTTTTTATCGCGTAGCTGCATGCGGTAGGGACGGCAAAAGCGTGATTGTGACACGAACCATTGGGTCGAACAGTTCAAACAAACATATTCGGTCTCGGCAACTTGCAGGCTGTTAACTTCGCAAGTGGGGCACGTACTGCGTGCGTATAACCAATCTCGGTACGTATTAAGACATTCCTGGATGTGATCCGCGTCAATGCCAAGGCCAAAACCGTTGGCTAGCTCCTCGGCGGCTTGCCAGGCGGCTACTTCCAGGCTCAACAGGCCCATATCGTTTAAGTATGTTGTATGGTTCAGCCGGGCATGACCGGCCTCGTGCAATAATGCCCAGCATCCAGCCTCGGTATCCAGAGCCGCGCTATTATAATGAACTGTTTTGGTTTGCGGCGACCAATAGAAGCTACCGGAATCATTAAACCCAATGCGTTTTAATTGTTGCTGACAGCTATGAATTAAGTTTTTCATGGTGTTGTTTGGCATATTCGTAACAACCGTAAATGACGGCTTCTTCTGCTCGCTGAGCTTTTAAAATGGGTGGGATAGGCAGCATTGGGTTCTCATAAATACGCATCTGTTCGTCAAGCCTATCCTTGAACTTTTCTAAATGCGCGCCAACACCACCACCGATAACAATGGCTTCGGGCGTCAGTGAGGCGATTAAGTCAATCAACCCGACGGCAATATTTCTGGCTAGCCAGTACCACGCGGCACTATCTTTAGGGTCTACATCGGATACCCGTTTGCCAAACTTTTCCTGAAAAGCGCGGCCGGAGCCAAAATCTTCCCAGTCTTTTAATTTGCCGTCATGTTCAAGCAGGATCTGGCCTGTTTCTGCGTCTTGAGTATTGGGGTCAATACGGCCGTTTACGATATAGGCGCTGCTTATGCCGGTACTTATAGTCACGTATAGCACACGGTTAAACTTATCAGCAAGCAACAGCGCCTCTGACAAACCAGCCAGCTTGGCGTCGTTTTCTATCATTACCGGACACTTAAAAATAGCTTCGCTATCGGCTTGAATTGGAACAGGTGGGGGCCACGCTATGTTTCCAAATGCCAAGGCTACGCCCGTTTTACGGTTTAACAGTCCGGGGACGGCTGCCACTACGCGGGCAAAGTCTTTTGTTGTGAGGGCCGATACGACTTTGGCTAATTCAATTTTAAAATCTTCATATTCTACCGGGGTAGGGAATTTTTGCTGTTCAATAATCTTGCCGTGCCTGTCAAAAACGGCCACCAGCGTTTTAGTCCCTCCAATATCTACAGCCACAAACATAGAGGTTAGTATAACGTATTTCGTGTGACGTAGGACAGAGTTAAAGTAGCTTTTTAAGTGTGGTGGCTAGCCTTTGGGGGTTTCGTTTCGTCCGCAAGTTTCCAGAACTGCCAAAAAAGTTGGCGTTGCATATCGGCGTAAGCCGCGTTATCAATCTCCAGCCCCACCTCTTCATCGTCCAGCCAGTTAATAATAGCCACCGTATGGTTAAAAATGGCAATATACTGCTTTATGTCTAGGGTTTTGGGGCTAACATGCTTAGACTGATAAAAACCTTTCCACTTTTCAACGTTTGTATACCAAAAGTCCCCTTGATCAGTCTCGTTTTCTAACTCGTACAACATAATCTTTCGCTCAGCCTGCTCAGCTCTAATCTTTTCTGCGTATGCTTTGCCGACAATGTCATTTTTGTTTTTGTAACTGAAGGCCAATATTTCTTTCTTGGCAGCCAATTGGTTCCAAAGCATTTGCCGTAAACCCTCCTGGCCCCGGTAATGCCTGACTTCAAACTCCCGCCTGATATAAGTAGAGACGTCACTTAACTCTTTAATGAGACTTGGTAGGGCGGCTTTGCGGGCGGCTAGTGCTTCTTCTTCGCTGCTTAGTATGCGGGAGATGTTACTGGGGCTGGATGCTTGCAGTTTTTTGCCCCAGGCCGCATGCGAATGTTCTATAAATCCTTTTTCTAGAAGTCTATCCATGCTGCGGTATATCTTGGACCTGTCTATATCAAGCTCGCGGGAAAGTTGCAACGGAGTTTGCGGCCCGTTTTCTAATAAGCACAAATAAATCTGTACCTCGTCTTCCGTCAGGCCATACTGGGTCAGCTCTGTAGCAATTATCTGTTTGTTCATATAAA
>JAICHO010000039.1 GCA_025924835.1 Candidatus Saccharimonadota bacterium
AATCGTAAATTTTACGTATTTTCTTTTAAATAAGGCCCGTACGGCAGCATATTTCATCCTTATTAAATATACACTATGCCTAACAATGACACTGTACGGCCGTAATTAACAATTTAACAATGTTAACTATATTACTGTTTTCTGGCGGAGGGGTATTACAGTTATGTCATGCTGAACCTGCCTGACACGGAAGCCTCTTATTGGAAATCGTTTTATGATCTGCCTTTATATCCTTCGTCGCGCGTGGACCTGAAGCTTGAGGTGGCCATTGTCGGTGGCGGCATTGCCGGTTTAACGGCCGCCTATTTACTTAAAAAATCCGGGCTTAAGGTGGCGGTATTAGAAAAAAATACGATTGGAAGCGGCACGACGGGTGGTACTACCGGCAAAGTTACCGCACAACACGGGCTCATATATCAGGATCTCCAAAAGCGTCTTGGTGAACAGACTGCCCGTATATACGGCGAAGCTAACTTGACTGCCGTGGAGCGCATAGCCCAGGTTATTAAGGACGAAAACATACAGTGTGATTGGCAGCGTGACGATAATTATGTGTATACGGTTGATCCGAAAAAGGTCAACAAATTCCAAAAAGAAGCAGCCACGGCTATGCGTCTGGGCTTGCCGGCTACATTTGAAGCTAATCTAAATCTTCCATTTGAAGTTGCGGGCGCGGTTAAGTTTGCCAATCAAGCCAAATTTAATGCCCAGAAGTACGTTTTGGGTCTGGCTAAAGCCGTCCATGGCCAAGGCAGCTATGTTTTTGAAAATAGCAACGTCATAAGTTTTCACGACGGCCAACCCGCGGCAGTTAGAACCAAACAGTCTAAAATTACCGCTAAAAATATTATTGTTGCTACCAAAATGCCGGCTTCCCCGCTTGTTGCCCGTTTTGCGTGCGCGATCATGGAATATCCGACCACCTCTTACATTGTAGCTGCTCGCTTTAAGGGTGACCTAAATGGCATGTATATATCGCCCGACAAAGATCACTATTCTATACTGCCTGTCACGAGCGGCAAAGAAAAGCTGCTGTTAATCGGAGGCGAAAATCATATCCCAGGCATCAGCAGCCCGACCAAGCATTATCAGCGATTAGCGGATTACGCGGAAAAGCATTTTGGTTTTTCATCGGTTGATTATCGTTGGAAAGCTATGGATTATCTGGCATACGACGACGTACCTTTAATTGGTAAGGTGTACCCGTGGTCCCGACATCTGTATACTGCAACGGCTTTTCATAAGTGGGGTCTAAGCACCAGTATGGTCGCCGGAATCATACTGCACGATATGATAGTAGGCCAGCCAAATCCATGGGCATCCGTCTTCAATTCCATGCGCCTGAAGCCGATAGTTTCTATCCCTTATGGTATCAGCAAGCTTATAAAGTGATGTGGCAGAAATGGTAAGCATAACAGCATTGACGACTGTTATGTATAGGCATAAGCTATAGCTACTTATATTTAACAAGGAAGTGTAATCTTATGCGTACCGTTGTCAAAACAAGTCTCGCTGCAGCCAGTATTGCATTGGTGGTCATAATGGTCGCCCCCACGCTGGCACTAGGAGCACCAAATTCGCACGCTAATGCCCAGTCGCAAGACTCTACCGCTCAGTCAACTGATACTACAGGTCAAGCGGCAGACCATAAAGAAGCAGCTCAAACTAAGCTTGCAGATGCAAAACTCAAAGCTTGCCAAAACCGTGAAAAGGCCATTAACAATATATTAAGTCGTTTGGCTGACAGAAGCCAAAAACAGAATGACCTATTTACCAAGATTGCTGATCGTACAGAAGTATTTTATAAGGACAAGGGCAAGACGCTCAGCAACTACGACGCTTTGGTCGCCGACGTTAACACCAAAAAAGCAGCCGCCCAATCCCAAACCGATAAGATAAAAGATTCTAGCATTACGTTTAAGTGTGACGGCACAGACCCCAAAGGCGCTTTAGCTAGCTTCAAAGAAAGCCTTAAAGCGGAACAAGTTGCCCTCAAAGACTTTAAAACGGCTGTCAAAAATCTAATTGTTGGCGTAAAGTCCGCACAAGGTACAACAAGCTCCACCGATAAGAACACTACAGAAGGAGGCCAACAATGAAAATCTCCAAGCATCAACAAGGCTTCGGTACCATTGAGCTATTAGTCATTATGGTGATTGTCGTTGTTATCGCCTTTGTCGGGTATAGTGTCTACAACCGACAAACTAAGCCCACCGATACTTCAAGCACTGTTCATCAAACTGATACTACTGATTCGTCTAAGGCAAATGATGTCGCTGCGGCTCCCAGCATTAATTCCACCAGTGACCTTGACAAAGCCGCGGCCGCTTTGGACAAGACCGATCCCGATGCCAGCAACAAAGCCGACACCGCCCAACTAGATTCACAGCTCGCCTCATTTTAGGCAGTTTTAGTGTACGGTAAGTCTTAGGATAATGATAATATAAGCTCCTTATTTATTGATCCATAGCATGTATCGCAACGCGTATGTCGCTGTAATTATTGATACCAGCTAATGGTATAAGAGCGGATTGTCCATATGGTGTTGTATAGCTTTTCAATAGATTTTGTCCATTTATATCCCGCAGCGTCACTGATTTCATAGCGGATTCGGGGGTGCCATGGAACAGCTTAAATAGTGGCAGTACTTCGCTGATCTGTATATCAGTGCGGATATTATCGGCCGCACCATCAAGCAATGTGTCGTTTTTGGTGGGATTTAATAGTACACTCCAATTTATGGCTTGTTTTATGCCTGTTAAGACAGCTTGTTGGTTTTTGGTACGATCAAAGTCCGATTGGGCCAAGCCATATGATCCCCCAGCCGCCCCGCGCGCCCGTGTCAGGCGAAGCGCGGTCAGCCCATCAATTTGTTGCGGCCCGTTTGGCAAACGCAGCGGGCCGCCCTCTTGGGGCTTGAAGTTAGGGTCATAAATACCGCGGGGGTCTGAACTTTGAATGTTAACAGTGATACCGCCCAGCGAATTGGTTATATCTCGAACAGCCGCGTAATCCAACACGGCAAAATAATCCGTCTGAATACCCAGGCTTTCATACACGGTCTTTTCCAATAAACCCATGCCACCGGTCGGATAGCCGGCTTCGCTAAAACTACTTAATTCTCCGTCCTGGTACGCTTCATTGATCTTGGCACGACCAAAATCAGGTATGGATACGTACAGATCGCGCGGGATACTCAACATATAACCGGTGTGATTGGCGGTGCTAAGGCTGACAATCATTATAGAATCAGTTAGCTTGGCCCCGGCATGTCCCGGGTCATCGGCCGAATATCCGACAATCATTAGATTTACCCGTTGCCGATCTTCCCCCTTAAGTGGTGATTGCGACAGCGCATTCAGCAAATTGCCATCGCCAAACAGCCTCTGGCTGGCATGTGAATAGTTCCTGGCGTCCCATATAATTATAATTAGCGGGACCACTAGCATAAGCAGAAAAACAACTAGCAACAATTTTTTCCAAACGGCGCGTTTGGGCTTTTGCAAAGGTTCGGTACCATTAATTGGTCGCATAGGTTGCTTGGGCGGAGAAGTGCCAGTACTTAATGTCCGACCAACCGTATAAATATCTTTTTGCTGTTTTTTAATAGACATGATGCGTCACCGGTATCCTTCGGGAGTTAGTTTATTTAGGTAGATTGGGCATTCCGATAGGCTCATAGCCGCTATTGTCCTGAAAGGTAGCAATCATATTGCCCAAAGTTGGGGGATCATTAACATACATGCTATAGCCAAGAGGCATGCGGGAAGTGGTTGTTATGGTCCTATTTTCAGACAAAACGTCATAAATCAGCCCACGCGTTTTTGAGTCCAGGTCTTGATCTCGATATCTATCGTAGAGTGCCTGTTCTTCGGCCGTAAGTGGACGAGTTTCATAGTGACTGCGGTTTAGGTACAGAAATGGGTTACCGCCCCAAATTTCCCTACCGTCAATAGTAATATCCTGGCCTTTAATGAGCGTATCGGTTTTGTCGGTAGCGTCCCTGCCCGCCGCCGTTCTATAGATCGGCGTAATTAGGCCGGCTGACTTGTGTGCGTCAAAATAAACTAATCTGCCTGGCCCTGGAGCCCACAAAGCAACGAGCCCGTTTGGCAACTGTGGTGTAATTCTTGCCAGTGATTGATTGGTGGACTTTTTATATTTACCCGCATATGTGGCCAATGATCCTTTAACGAAAAATGGTCTGCTAGCCAAGATGGGCTGGTCACTAGTAGTTGTCCATGTAAGCTTTTTGTTAGCCGCTAAAGATACATCCGAATATACTTGGATAGCCGGATCTATGACTAGCAACCCTGGGAAAACAGTTACCTTATCCCAGTCCGACTGCAGGCCATTAGCGAAGGCCTGGGTTGCTAATTGTTCGTCGTTATGTCTGGTTGTCTCCGCTTCCCGTCTTCCAAAATAACCGAAGAGCTGCCTCAGGCTGAATGCAGCAAGCCCAGCGCCTCCCATAGCCATCGCTTCGCGCCGTGTTAGTGTTGGCCCCAGGTCCGCTTCATTGATTTCGTAACCGGCGGTAGATCTAGCCATGCACAGTCTCCGGTAGTCTTACTAAATCGGTTACCGGGTATTGCGAACCCGAATAATTGTCAATTGCGCTATTTACCTCAAAAACATTACCTAGTATGGAACGTCCGCATACCCGATTAAAAACCTCGGCAGGATAATAACTGGAGTTAACATATTCCGACAGTAAATATCGCCATGTGAGGCCATCTATTGAGGCGGCAGGTTCTAGCGTTACCGTTTCGCCAAGTGCCGCCCCGACCTCGTCATAGACTTTATTGCGCGAAACATTTGGCAAAAGTATGCGGTTCTTATATGTCCACCGATCAAAATAAGCAATTTGCTCTGATTTCGGAAGCCAACCACCCATGATTTGTCTGTGTATCCCATCAGGCAATGCCGCCCCATTTAATTGCAGGCTGGCAGTTATTAAAAATGGGCGTTGCACTATAAGTTTGCGGTCAGCAGCGCCCGGCCAATCCAGTTTGGTGCCAGGGTGCAATGACGGCGTGGCAAACAGTGGCACGCTTGGCGGCACGATAGCCAGTCCCGGCCATACTGAGGCGCTAGCCCACGTATGACGCATGCCCTCCCCAACGCTTTGTGCCAGTGCCTGTGCAGACTCTAGGTCAGCCTGGTTTTGCTGGGCGCGAATAAGTGCTGTCTCGGTATCCTGAGTATTCATGGGCCCACCTTCTGGTATGCCAGTCAGCACAGTTATCCCCATTGCCGTTGCTAGGCCGGTTAGTCCTAAGCCCCATAAAGCTTGGCGCCGGTCTAATGGTGCTTGCAAAAACCAGTCATCCCAACCAGCTTGAACTGTGTTTCTCGCATCCTCTGCCATAATTTAGATAATACACCACAACATGATGTACCGAGAAGCGGCTGACCTACCTAATTTATCTAAGAGAAGCCAGATACTGCTTCAATGCCGGCACTGTTAGGCGTTCGTCACCTTCATGAGACCGTTTAGTAAGAACTTTAACCTCATTGGCTATGCTTTCACCGTAAGCTTTATAACCAGAAACTACAATAGTTGCTTCACCTGACACTATGCCATCTGATTTGCCATCAAATTCTAATAGTGTAGGCCAGAATTCGCCACCGTAAAGCTGATGCTCTTTAGGGTCTGCGAGCCGCTGATCAAAATCATCAGCGTGTTCATCGTCACCTATAAATAGAAGTCCGGCGTAACCACTGTCAGTTATATCTGTAATTTCCAGAGGATATGCATGGCTAGCATCCGGCTTATCAAGGCGTACATTTACACTAATCTTGTCAACAGCTTCCACGAGCTTCCAGGCCTCTTCGCCCAAGCCAATACCTGCGCCCGCCAATACAAAATCTAGGGCTTTTTGGGCAACCAGCAACTCAGCTTCTTCAACGAATAACTTCGCATTTATGACTTCAATGGCCATGTATTCTCCACGGTTAAATTTAACGACATAATAACATAAATAGTAACGAAAGTAAATACCCCCTCTGTCCAAGGACATCTTCTCTTGTTATGCTGAATATACGCATGATCAAGGAGGATGCAATATGCAAAAAATTACCCCGTTCTTATGGTTCGACAATCAAGCCGAGGAAGCTATCAACTTTTATATTTCAGTATTCAAAGACTCGGAGATTATCAGCATTACACGCTATCCTGACGGGCCATTGGAGGGCCCCATGAAAGGCTTTGAGGGTAAAGTCTTGACGGCGGTGTTTAAGTTGAATGGCCAGCGTTTTATGGCTCTGGACGGCGGTCCGGTGTTTACGTTTAGCGAAGCCACGTCATTTTATGTAGAGTGTGAGAATCAAGAAGAAGTGGATTATTACTGGGAAAAACTGTCGGCCCATCCAGAATCAGAACAATGCGGTTGGCTAAAGGATAAGTTTGGAGTGTCATGGCAGATCATTCCAACGACTTTAGCTGAGCTTATGGGTGACCCCGATCCCCAAAAAGCACACCGTGTCATGCAGGCTATGTTGCAGATGAAAAAAATAGATA
>JAICHO010000040.1 GCA_025924835.1 Candidatus Saccharimonadota bacterium
AAGAAATTCAAACCAGACGTGATATTACTAGATGTACTTATGCCAATAATGGGTGGTATAGAGTTCCTGCAAAAGGTCAAAATAAGGCATGATTATCCTGATGTAAAAATCTTAGTATTAAGCAATTTATCAGATGCCAATACTTTACAGCAAATATCCAAATTGGGAGCTACTAAATACTTATTGAAAGCCAGTTTGTCACCAAGCCAACTGGTTGAAGCGGTTAAAGAAGTGCTAGCCGCCAAGCCTATCTAACACACCTGCGTTAACTTTTACTATACGAATGCGGTAGTTTAAAAATAAACCGATAAATAACAAAATTCCATGAAGTAATGATGCCGATCACGCCCGTCCGTATGACGAAAACTGACATCTTACTCTCTAAAAGCCTGACTGCTAAAAGTGTAAATCCGTAATTAAATGCGACTAACAAGCAATAAAGCCCCAATTGACGTGCAACTATGCCGGGGCGGCGGTCATAATTTTTAAAAGTCAGGGTTTTTTGCAATGTGAACGCCACACAAAACCCAACCCAGAAGCTAATAGCTACCGCTCCGAGGGAACCCAGCCTGACAATATGCACAAAATAATACAGACTGGCCATTTCCAGCACATAAGCCAGACCACCCACAAATAGATATGTTACGAGAGTTGATTTATATATTTTAATATTTTAATTATAACAGTACATTTAGCGTATATAGTGGATTATCCGGTGTTATGCTACCGTAAAAACATGATCTTACATTATAAAGAGCAAGGGAATGGCCAAACCATAGTTCTGCTGCATGGTATGGCCGGCTCACTGCGCTATTGGAAACCGTTTATACCCTATATCGGCAAGGGCTACCGTGTCATTGCAATAGATCTGTTAGGATATGGGCACTCCCAGATGCCTAAAGATGTAGTCTACGACTACGCGACTCATGTCAAAAGCATCTTACAAACCCTGGAGCACATCGGTATAAGCCAACCCTTCATCTTGGTCGGTCATTCTATGGGCGCATTAATTGCTCTCAGAATGGCTAGTATGTACCCAAACCAAGTAAAAAAAGCAGTTTTAATCGCCATGCCCATTTACCGGGACGAAACCAGCGCTCACGACGCGATCACAGGTGGAAGCAAATTAAAGGAGTTAGCCTATTATGGCTTAACCTCACGCTTGCTGTGTAATGCCTGGTGTCATTACTTAAGACCAATTAGCAGCAGATTAGCACCTAAATATTTACCCCATCTGCATCAAGACGCGGCCCGTGACAGTGTACTACATACTTGGCAATCATACGCCCAGTCATTGCACAATGTCATTGAGCTGCAAAATGTCAGACATGATATCATTGCTACAAGCGTGCCAATTACATTAGTGTACGGTGACCGGGATCTTCCGCACGACTTAAACAAAATAGAACAGTTGACACGCGGTAAACACGTGCGGATTTGTATTTTTAGTGGCACGCACCAAATCATCCATGAGCACCCGGTAGAAGTCGCGTCTATAGTAATGAGTGAGGTATAATAATCCCAACTTCACCGTAACAATAAATATTGCTACTATAGCTAGAGATGTCAAAAACATCCAAGACTCCCCGTGATCCTTATTATCAGGCACTGCAGCATATGTTAGTCATCCCGCAGGTCGAAGCGGCACAACTCTTTCAAACAATTGTTAACGCGCCCTTCCACGACCAATTGCGAGCCATACAGCTGGACCTGGGCATACTGGCATTGTTGTTAGTAAATGAAAAAACCCAAACAGTAGACCGTATAGCCTTATCAGATACCGAGTCGGCACACGGTGCGGTACGAATGTCTGCCAAACCTTTCCATAAGATTAAGATCCCGCTCACTCACACGACTAATTTAATCGCTAGAGCGCTCGCCACTGACAAAATGCAGCAAACAGATGATTGGCATTATTTATTTGTGCCGGCACTTACTGCTAAAGAGGCTCGCCTTAATCAGGCAGGGTCAGGTATAGAATGTAGTCTAATATATCCATTTAAAGGCGTGAGGAGGGGCGCTATGATATTTAGTTTTTATCAACCGCTATCCCGCATTACTAAAGAACACTTTGATTTTGTAGAATTTTATATGCAGCAGGTAGCAACCCTATTATGAATTAGTTCGCAAGGGGTTCGGCAATGCGTGAACTATCGTCAAGTATTAAGAAAGTGATTTGCATGTATCTGTTAGCCAAGGTATGTTAAATAGTAGCTCTATGAATAGAATTACACATAAACCAAAGGCTTATGCTCGGCGACTAAGAATATTATATAACTCTTTATATTTTGGGCCGCTTGTTGTATTTTTTGCATTGCTACTTCTTACATATGGTGCTTGGCAATCCAGCCGTACGACACTTAGGAATGATACTCGGTCCGCTTTGTCAGATCATATTAGCCGAGTTGAGGACAACATTAACCAGCGCTTGGCGGCCTATGAACAAATTATTACCGGTGGCGCCGGCTTAGTCCGTGGGTCACAGGATGTTACTAAAAACGAGTGGCATGATTATGTCAGCACCTTTGATATTGCTCGGTATAATCCCGGGGTTCAAGGCATAGGTCTTATTAAGGTATTCGGTGCCGCCCAATTGCCTGATGTTATGTCATACATGCAGGCTCAAGGAGTCACAGATTTTCATATCACGCCGGATACACCGCGTGATTTTTATACAGCTGTGTTATATGCAGAGCCGCCAAATACGGGGAATGCTGCAGGTATTGATATGTTTACGCAAACAGGACGTATGCAAACCATGCTTCGGGCACGAGATAGCGGTCAGCCAAGCATTACACCGCCGGTGAAATCTTTTAGAAATCTCACGGCTCAACCCGTCTTGGTTCTCTTTGTCCCGATATATGACAGTAGCACCTCCCTCGCAACAATAGCCCAGCGTCAACAGGCTTTACGAGGATTTACTTACGCCGGACTAGGAGCTACTGATTTTTTTAATGCGATACTAGCCCAGACTCAGCAAGATGATACGATGGCGCTTCAGATTACTTCATTAACAAACGCGGGCCCTTCAGCTTTAATTTATCAATCAGACAAATACGAACAGTTCGTTCATGCGCACGACTATACATTTAGTGATCAAACCATGAGCGTGTACGGACAGAGCTGGAAATTACGCTACGGCTTCAAAAATAGCGCCCTTATTCGTCCCCAGCGTGCTCTTGCGCCCATATTAACCCTGCTAGCTGGCTTTTTGTTTTCTTTGTTGTTAGCTGAGGTTATATATTTACTACTCAAAGCACGCAACCGGGACTTTTCACAGCAAAAAGAGCAAGCCGTCGATCTTGCTAAAGACGAATTGTTATCCTTGGCATCGCATCAGTTACGGACACCCGCAACGACAGTCAAGCAATATTTAGGAATGGTGCTTCAAGGTTTCGCGGGCGATATTACAGAGACGCAGCATAGCCTCCTGGATAAAGCCTACACCGGTAATGAACGGCAGCTTTACATCATTAATGAAATGCTGCATATCGCCAAAATTGATGCCGGTCGCATTGTTTTAGCCCGTCACAAAACTGACATTGTCAAACTTGTGCGCGACATATTGTTTGAAGCCCAACCAAGCATAGAAGAAGCGGGCCATACGTTACGCGAGAGCTTGCCTAAACAGCCGGTGTATATACACGTTGACGAGCACATGCTACGTATGGCTATTGAAAATCTAGTCAGTAACGCCGTCAAATACACTCCTTCCGGTGGCAAAATTCGGGTAGAGGTGCACAAGGATAAGGGCGAGATACGCATAGTAGTTAGCGACAATGGAGTCGGTATAGAGCAAAAAGATTTTTCAAAATTGTATAAGCTATTCACCAGGCTTGATAACAAACTTATGCAAAACGTAAGTGGTACTGGGGTGGGGCTATACCTGGCAAAACACTTGATTGAGCTGCACAAAGGCACGCTGACTTTATCGTCAAAACCCGGCAAAGGTTCAGCTTTTACTATCACGTTGCCGATTAACCAAAAAACAAGAAAACCGCTGTAATATATATTACTTTGCGCAGGGGTACGCTATGCTAAACTTTGGCCAGATGAATAGGCGGATATGAAGAAAAAACCAGCATCAATTTTAATTGTAGAAGATGAGAGCGCATTAAACGAGGCATATCAGCTTATCTTAAAGCAAGCCGGCTACAATATTGCCACGGCATTTAACGGTAACGAAGCTTTAAAGATTATTAAAAATTTTGATCCTGATATTATCCTGCTGGATTTACGCATGCCGCATATGGACGGTGTTGAGTTTTTGCGTCACTATAAGCTTAAAGAGAATCATCCCGACGTTAAAGTTATTATTTTTAGCAATTACGATATGCAAAAAGAAATTGACGAAGCTTACAAGTTAGGTGCTCACCGTTATATTTTAAAAACATGGGCTTCCCCTAAAGAACTGCTCCAAATCATCGAAACGACTTTAGATAACAAATAGCTCTACGCGGCAAATAAGGAACCGAAGCTATCCTCACCCATAAGGTGTTCCAATTTGGTCCTATTAATTATGTACTCTTTGGAGTCGTATTTTACAATTCCCAGTTTTTTGAGCTTGTTTAGCTCGATAGCCGTAGTTTCGCGGGTTAAGCCTACCAAATCGGCAATAACGACGTGAGTTAGCTCCAGCTTAACAGAAAATATACCCGGCTTAGTTTCTTTGCCGTGTCTGAATAACAGATAATACAGGGTAAACATAATCTTCTCACTTGCTCGTGACTGTTCAAGCGAGGTAATGCGTAATAATGCGCTAATATAATTTGTCGTCAGATAGTCAAACGCCTTAAGTAAAAAACGCGACTTCCCGTAAATGGCATTGTGCAAAGCCGGTTTATCTACGGCTAATAGCTCACAGTCGGTTAATGTTTCGTAGTAATACAACGTCGCCGATGTCTTGCCGAATACCCATGAAATAGGGAATAGATCACCAGCCACATAAAACGATACAATCTGTTCGTTGCCCGTAGAATTAATACTGTACACCTTTATGATGCCTTTACGCATAATATAGGCGGAGCGCGGCACCTCACCTTGATAGAGTAATACGGTACGCTTTTTTATATTCCGCACCAACCCCTTGTCTTCTAGTTCGCTAAATAATTCTTCCATAATTTGTAACTATGAATATATTTTAACATTTTGTGGCCTAAAGCAAGATCTTTTTACCTTATAAAATTAAATGTGTGAAATAACTCACAGCATATAATACGCATATGCTTGATAGTTGTACTCGTTATGAATAGCAAGAGTCCACGGTGAGACACGGACATCTGGAGTAAACTAAGAGGAGAACAGTAATGTCAATTAACAAAGACGACGAACTAGAAGCAAGAATTCAGAACTTTTTAGAGCGCAAAATGCAAAGATTTCCTGAAATAGCAAACATTGACGCTATGCAGGAAAGAACCAGCCTGACGAGCAAGTCTAGCGGCCATCGAACGAACTAGATAACTTACCTAGTGTTGACGGGGTCGGTTGAGGGCAATTAACCAGTGGCCTATCCT
>JAICHO010000041.1 GCA_025924835.1 Candidatus Saccharimonadota bacterium
CAGTGTCATTGTTAGGCATAGTGTATATTTAGTGAGGATGAAATATGCTGCAGTTAAGGACTTATTTAAAAGAAAATACGTAAAATTTACGATTATAGGTTGCTTGGCAATTGCAGTAGGAAGTGCGGCATTCCTGGTCTTGGCATACCTGCTGGTTTCGCCTAATAGCCAATATATATTGAACACCCAAAATAGTTCTGACATACAAAACAAGCACATACATGCGGGCCTAGTACTGGGAGCAGGCATAACCAAAGATGGCAAACCCTTCCGGGAGCTCCAGGCACGCCTGGACATCGCCGCCGATGCTCTTCAACGAGGTTATATTGATACGCTAATTTTATCTGGTGATAACAGGTACGAGGGCTACGACGAGCCAAGTGCCATGAAAAACTACCTCATGCAGACAAAGCATATTTCTGCCGATAAACTACATCCCGATTATGCCGGGCGAAGCACGTATGAGTCTTGCGAGCGAGCTGCCAAGGTTTTTGAACAATCTAAAATAATAATCATCAGTGCCCGCTCACATCTGCCACGAGCGATATATCTATGCCGCCATTTTGGCGTAGAAGCATACGGTATACCCAGTAGCATTGAGGCCAATAACAGTCAGCGACGTGAATTTATGGCTAGGGGCAAGGCGGTGTTTAATCTTTATGTACGTGGTGAAAACACGATCTTAGGGCCACCGATACCTATATAACTAGTATAGGACCGGATAGCAGTGCAAAAACAACAGTTACGGCTATGCGCAAGATAACCCTTGCTATTTGTGATAGTTATGGTATAAACAGACTATGCAAGCGCCATATGAGAGATTTGAACAGATTTACGAGACATTGGCAGCCAATGACAATGAAATTACTATGCCAGCGCAGGGCATAATGGGTGAAACGCGCATACTGGCAAGTATCGACGCTGACCCCACAGACAGGCGCAACGTGCCAACCTTAGGTCATTATGCGACAATTTTGGATACAATTGGGCAGCCAAGCAGGCTTCTACAATACGGCCTATGTGCAAAACCTGGTGGTGTAATTATCGCTTATCATTCAGGCGGGAGATATATTACGCCCCGTGATGGGTCAAGCGTTCGACTCACAAGGCTGCCCGTACATGTGGTGCCCGAGTGCCGTCAAGACACCGCTGTTAGCTTTTATCTTGGTGCCATGGAACATGTGCTGGCTTCACGTCTAGCAGTTTCATAGCGACAGGCCGAGAGCTTAATAACTAGTGAGCTGTACAGGCGATATTAGAGGTCGTTAAAGCGAAGTGGGTCTTATCAAAGCAGATTAATATCTATTATAGGTGCCAGTGTTTGAGGGTTTATAACCGACACTAAAAAGTATTTGCGGGCCGACAACAGTAAACGAGAGCTAAGTAAGGGCTTAATAATCAACAGGTTTTTATTAAATGACATGTCCTGAAGTGTACCTTTAATAACGCTGGCTTTTACCTCCCCCTGAGAAGATTGCCCAGTCCGATCATCGTACCAATAGGACTGCACGGCACCGATTTCTTGGTCCAAAATATTAATCCGCAATTTTTTCCCAATGTACTTCTGCTTGTCGTCAGTCTCCATTTGGGTAATCTGAGCAAGCGTATAGGTTGTTATTTGCTGTGCTTGAATCTTCTTAATATGCGCGTCCAAGCTGGATTTTACCAGCGCCTCTTGTGACAAACGTGGAATATCACGCGGCGTTAGGTATAGGCTATTATTCTGAGCGCTGACAAATTCCAGGGTCTGCATGGTCGCTTGTTCGGATTGTTCGGCGGCATATTTAGCAGTTTCCATAGTTACCAAATTAGCGATAGCTGACTGAAAATCCGAAAGTAAGAGCTTTCCGCTAAGCGTTGTGCTATTAGATTTGCCAGTAAAGAGTTTATCCTGCTTCACTCATCTAAATTACCATACTTGTCGATCATAAAATGGTATTACCTGCCATTAATTTCGGGTTATAACCGTATTATGCGAGTACAATGATGGTAGCAATAAAGGGAGAGCGTCATGGAACCAAGCAAAAAAGTTGTGGGATATGAGGTAGTTAAAGCTAACACTCCATCACGGCTGCAGGCCCATGTTAAAGCCTATCTGGAAAAAGGATGGGTACCTCTAGGGGCGCCATTCTGTGACGTCACGGGCGAGATTTATCAAGCACTGATCTTTACAGCCTAGGTTGACAGCTACTTTAGGTTGATTGGCCGGTATTGGTCGGGTCGTTGCCGGCTGGCGGTGATGGCGGCGAAGACAGGGTAGGAGTAACATCGGTTGGTGTTAAATTGTTATTGCTGCCGCCGACACATATGTTAGACGAATTATTAAGACCTGGTTTGATTCTGGATTTTTTGGCCCCATTACCAAGCAATTGCGACGCCAATTGTATCACTACAATCTTTAATCAACGTTAGTTACATAATGGGGGTAACGTCTATTGCCAAGGCTAGAGTATCTGTCATATATGCCGGTAGTGGTATTTTTAGCATACGTAAATCAAAAAATGGGTTATAATTTTGTTTGCTCAATTTTGTATTAATACATATGAGGAAAAGGAAGTGAGAAAAAAACTTTATAGTTGTGTATTTATAGTCCTGGCTGTTATTTATGTTATCCTGACCGCAACTTTGCCAACTGATCCTGAGGTACTTCGGCGTTATCAAATCAGCCAACAAAATGCTCATTTACTTACGCTTACACTTGCTATCCCCATGGTATTGATATGGCTATTTGCATTATATGGCTATTTAAAGTTTTATGATTATAGTCTCACTATTAGACAAAGTCGGGAGGGTCGGGGTTTTAACAGGTTGTCTCGTGGACTCATGGTGCTGATTTTTAGCTTACCCTTCGTAGCTTCAATGTCTTCAGTTTTTACATACATTAGTAACCGCAATCATAGTCTCTTGCCAACACTTACTATTACAAGAAACTACATTAGCTTACTTTTTCCATTCATAGCGTTTTTATTAATCGCAAATGGCGCGGAGCTGTTAATTAAAACGCTTCGCCCCAAAACACTTCATCAAGCAATTCCAAAGTTCGGTTTAGTTGCATGCATTATACTTTCATCCGTTTACACGTGGTTAATTACCACGCGCCCTGTTAGCTCAGCCAACGACATATATTATTTACCAACAGTTCTCATCCTTACAACTCTGGCGATTCCTTATGTATTCATATGGTGCCGAGGTGCCCTCGCCGCCTATCATTTGTACATGTATAAAAGTAAGGTTAAGGGGAAAATTTACCGGGAAGCCCTTAATTCACTCGCACTTGGTATGGGGACCATTATTTTGCTATCAATTATGCTGCAATTACTCGTGACCGTGTCGGCGCGCCTGACAAAGCTTAATCTTTCGCCACTCCTGAGCCTTATATATCTACTGGTAGCCCTAACTGCTATCGGTTATGGGTTGATTGCCCGGGGCGCTAAAAAACTTAAACAAATTGAAGAGGTCTGATACTAATTATGCCCAAATCACTTAAGATATACGATCAGGCCGTTCGCATCAGCGAAGAATATTTGGGACCGGCCGGCGAACGTTTTTTGAGGCGCCAGATCAGCACTCATTTAGGCATTGAGCCGGAAAGTATCAGCGAGAAAGATATGTATAAGCTCGTTGATTGGGCAAGCCTCGCTTTTGCGCTCCTAACAAGCGATCCCAGAGAAGTAGAGAGTTTTACTAACAACTTACTCTTATTATCCACTAAACAGAAAGCTCAGCGCTTGCATGGCACCGCAGCCTAAAAAAAAGCTATCTGAGCAGTCTGTGATCCACGATCTAGCAAAGCACCAAAGTGCTATCGCGGAGGCCTTATTTGCAAGTATTGGTGAAGGTGCTTTAGTAACGGACGCTCAAGGTAAAATATCTAAAATGAATAAAATAGCCTTGAATATTCTTGGATTCAAAGGTGATGAAGTACTGGGGAAATGGTATCCAGGCACAGTTATCGCTGAAGACGAAAAGGGAAATGTCATACCTAACATTGAGCGGCCCATTACAGAAGTATTCCTAAAAGGCAAACCTGTTTTCAGAAAAATATTTTACCTTAAAAAAAATGGTCAACGAGTACCGGTTGCCCTAACAGCTTCCCCGATCATGCTAAAAGGCAAACCCGTCGGTGCGATTGAAGTATTTCGGGATATAACAGAAGAGGTTGAATTAGACAACTCCAAGGACGAGTTCATATCCATCGCTTCGCACCAACTGCGCACCCCCGCTACCATTGTCAAACAATATCTTGGCATGATACTTGAGGGGTATAGTGGCAAATTGACTCCGGCCCAAACAGAAATGCTCCGCATCGCCTATGAAAACAATGAACATCAGATTGATACCATAAACGATCTCTTAAAGGTTGCTCAAGCTGATGCCAATAAACTGAGTTTGGTACGTGAACAAACCGATCTGGTAGCTTTGTTACAAGAAATTATTAGAGAACAAAAAAGAAAGTATATCCAAAAAGACCTCGGACTTGATTTTGTTCACACTAAGGCGGAGGTGCTAGCGCTGGTTGACCCATTGCATCTACGTATGGTATTTGATAACCTTCTGGACAACGCCTACAAGTATAGCCATGGGGGTAAAAAAGTGACCGTTGAGCTTATCGATTCCGCTCAAGCAGCGACCATTAAGGTCAAAGATCAAGGTGTTGGAATTGATGCGAAGGATATGAACAAACTATTCCAGAAATTTTCACGTATTGCTAACCCTTTGTCGTTTGTAGGTGGTACGGGACTTGGATTGTATTGGGCACAGAAGCTTGTAGACCTGCATAATGGAACGCTTGCCGCCCAATCAGTTGTTGGCAAAGGCACGACATTCATAATCAAAATTCCTCTTGGGCTCCAAGTACCATGACCAAAATATTAATTGTTGAAGATGAAAGCATGTTGCGAGAAGTTTACATAGCCTTATTTAAGATGGAAAAATATGATGTAGCCCAAGCGGCAAACGGCAAAGATGCCATAAGTTTATTAAAGAAATTCAAACCAGACGTGATATTACTAGATGTACTTATGCCAATAATGGGTGGTATAGAGTTCCTGCAAAAGGTCAAAATAAAGCATGACTATCCTGATGTAAAAATCTTGGTACTAAGCAATCTATCAGATGCCAATACCTTGCAGCAAATATCCAAATTGGGAGCTACTAAATACTTATTGAAAGCCAGTTTATCACCAAGCCAACTGGTTGAAGCGGTTAAAGAAGTGCTAGCCGCCAAGCCTATCTAACACACCTGCGTTAACTTTTACTATACGAATGCGGTAGTTTAAAAATAAACCGATAAATAACA
>JAICHO010000042.1 GCA_025924835.1 Candidatus Saccharimonadota bacterium
GCCATGGCCGCCGATCCACGCCCTAACTATATGCGTCTGACTCGTGAGCCCACGCCCATTATTACTACCGATAAAACACCCTTTGAGATTGGCAAAGCGTATATATATGCTCCTGGCTCTGACATAACGATCATAGCAACCGGTACTATGACCTATCCGGCGTTAGTAGCAGCCGAACACCTGTATAAAGACGGCATAGACGCCGAAGTTGTACACTGCCCGACTATTAAGCCCCTTGACGCGGTCACGGTTTTAAAAAGTGTTGGCAAAACCGGCGCAGTTTTAACGGTTGAAGAGGCTCAGATTAATGGAGGATTGGGCGGGGCGATAGCCGAACTGTTAGCTGAGGAGTTACCAACACCCCTAAAACGTTTGGGTATGCGTGATCATTTTGGCGAATCAGGTGACCCCAAGGAATTGCTCGTGCACTTTGGCCTGACCTACAAGCACATTATGATGGCCGCCCACGAACTCGTAGAAAGAAAATAATGAGGACACAATAATGGCATTAACCCTTCGACAAATCAGAAAAAACTGTGATGACGCACGCGACGCTATGGCTAGGGCTAGAGCAGAGCACTTCGCGCTTGGCGCGTTCAATTTGGATAATCAAGAAACTTTGAAGGCGGTCATTCAGGCTGCAGTTAATAAAAAAGCGCCTTTGATGGTAGAAATCAGTCAAGGCGAAGTGGACGCTTTAGGTGTAGATAACGTCCGCGATATGGTGGACAACTACAAAGCCGAATATGGCATTGAAGTGTATATAAACTTGGACCATTCGCCTTCGGTTGAAGCGGCAAAAGACGGCATTGAAGCCGGTTTTGAGTTTATACACATAGACATATCCCAAGCTAAAAAGGATGCCAGCCACGAAGAAATCATTGCAGGTACACGTGAGGTTGTTGCCTATGCTAAACTTACCGGCGCACTGGTAGAGAGCGAACCGCACTATTTTGGTGGTGGCTCCAATGTGTTTACCGAAGCTTTTGATTATGATGAAATCAAAAAAACGTTCAGCACCCCAGAAGGTGCCAAAGAATTTGTTGATGCGACAGGTATTGATACTTATGCCGCAGCCATTGGTAACCTGCACGGTCAATACCCCGTCCCTAAAAAACTAGATTTGGAGTTATTGCAACGCATTCGCGATACCATCAGTTGCAATATTAGCCTTCACGGCGGTAGTGGGACACCTGGCCATTACTTTGTTGAAGCCGTTAAAATCGGTGTGAGTAAAGTAAACATCAATAGTGATATGCGGGCCGCGTATCGGAAAACTCTAGAAAAAGTATTGGCAGATAACCCGACCGAATTTGCCGTCGTTAAACTTATGGATACGGTCATTGACGCCGTGCAGTTGGTGGTTGAAGAAAAAATTGACATGTTCAATAGCGCAGGCAAAGCAAAAAAGTGACTTATTTTGCTGAGGACTTCTGTGGAGCCGGCGAATGTGGTGCGCTCAAAATAATAATTGCTTTTGGTGTGTTCTTCTGGTTTGTATTTATGGCTGGACTCTTGCTATTGCCATTCATTTTTAGAAGTGAATCCAAAGCAAAAAAGCGAGAGATGGAGGAGATAGAAACAGAAGCCGCATCCCATGCGTCTCCTGCGACCGCATGGCAGTATCCAGGAGCGCCTAACCAACCTGCGATTAATGAAAAAACCGAGAAAAATAACGATAAACTTAATTAACTTAACATGTAAAGCTATGATAGACTTTAAGCGTAAACAATATGAAAAAGGGTGGTAAATGAGCCAAATTGATGTACTAAGCATCGGAGACGTTGTAACCGATGCCTTTATTAAATTGTTTGACGACAGAGAGCATACCTATGCCAATGAGCATGGCAAGTGGTTGGCGATGCCCTTTGGTCAAAAAGTTCCATTTGAATACGCCCAAGTGATTGAAGGCGTCGGCAACGCCGCAAACGCAGCCGTGAGCTTTGCCAAATTAGGACTCAAAAGCGGTCTTATAAGTAACGTTGGTGGCGATATGTATGGGAGGGATATTATTAGCGCCTTGCACCACAAAGAGGTGGATACCCGATTTGTGCACATAAATCCCGGCAAGATTAGTAACTACCACTACGTGTTGTGGTACAGAGAAGAACGCACCATTTTAATTAAACATGAAGAATATGATTACCGCTGGCCCCGCTTCCGTGCTACTGACATCCCGCGATGGGTGTATTTTAGCTCTATCAGCAAAAATGCCCTGGATGAATACCATGATCACGTGGCTGAATGGCTGGAGGACAACCCGCAGGTCAAATTTGCCTTTCAGCCTGGTACGTTTCAAATTGAAGCAGGCGCAGAGCGGCTGAAGGCTCTTTACAGGCGAACGGAGGTGTTGATCTTGAACCGCGAAGAAGCCGTACAGGTATCCGGCGGTAGTTATGATGATGTACATGATCTAATGAATCGCTTGCATGATCTGGGCGCTAAAACCGTGGTGGTGACTGATGGTCCTGCCGGAGCATATGCCAGCGATGGTACAGTTCGTTTCAAAATGCCTCCATATCCAGACCCTGCCGCTCCCTTTGAGCGTACGGGTGCTGGAGATGCTTTTGCCTCCACTTTGGTAGCTGCACTTGTAAAAGGGAACACTCTGGAGGGAGCTTTGCAGTGGGCACCGATCAATTCAATGAATGTGGTACAGCATACGGGCGCGCAGGAGGGCCTACTGACAGAGCGAGAATTAGAGGAATTGCTTAAGGTTGCTCCACCCTGGTACAAAGTCGAACAGTTTTAATGCCGTAATGAGCCCCTAGATATTGTCCGGACTAGCTTTACTGAGGAGTATCCCAGTGTTATGCTTATGGTAAAGAATTACAAAAAGGAATAATTTAAAACGTGTGTAAACTAATTGCCGAGCTGGTTGGTACTGACAAGCAAGTAGTGCGAGAAATGATAGACCGGCTAGAACATGCAAGCGGCATGCCAGGGGCAGACGTACGTCTAACTGGGGAAATATATGGCAAGCTACACATGAAACTGCGCGAACTTGGCCTGGATCCTAACGACACGACACCTCACGAGCTATACCAAGCTCTTCTAAGTTTAACGGCACTACATGATATGTTTTTGGCTCGGAAGCTGGGCATAAAAAACCCCCACATCGCGGCGGATATCCTACCGGCCGTAGTGACTATGGTGAATGAAATGGATGTGCCAAAACAAACATGGGCGCTTAAGCAAACTGCCGCTCGGCGTTTATTGAAAGCCAATCCGCCAAAGACACTTATGAAGTTACTCAATTATCGTTCTGCCGATTCTATGCTCAAACGTGAATCACCGTCTGTTGTAATGACAGTTGCAAGACATATCGAACCTTTGTCATGGCAACAGCGGTTTATAGGAGCTTACAAGCACATAGTGCCAAACGATTTTGAAGTAAAAATGACCGAATTAACTTACAAAAATGAAGCTCGCTGGCAGCCAGTAGGCCAGCTTTACGCCACCAAAAAAAGAACAGCCATATTGCATTTGGCAGAAACCGGCACCATTGCCGTTTTGCCTTTGCCAAAACAATCTTTTGACGGGCTAACCCTTATGAGTCTGTTGCTGATTTTGCATTACGTCAATGACATACGTGCCCAGAGCACATATTATAAATTTCATCATGTGCGGGCCGACTTTGGGAAGTTCTTGTCACAAGCTATACTCACCAATAATGACAACCATGCCTATGTAGCGGGCCAGCCAGTACATTGGCGCGTTATTCATAGCTACTATGGCAGTCAACCGCTTGTCCGTCATCCGGAGATATTTGAGCCTCATGTTCAGCCCGAGGATATTGCATATCGTAAAGCTGAAAAGGTGTTATACGAGCTGGAACCCGCTCTGCATTTTTGGCACAATAGTGATTATGTAGGCTTACCGCAATCAGATGGGCCTATTAGCTTTAATTTGACTGATATGGCTATGAACCTTCTGAATCATATGCCGTATAGTCAAAGGATAAATTATCATTTGCGTGACGCGGTTTGGAATGAGCTTTACGGCCGTTACATTGGCGAACACAATCTTGAACGTCAACTATTACAGCATTTGGATACGGAAATTGGTTCGGAACCAAGTATCGTGCCTGATTTGGAATTCGCATGGTAGACAAACCGGCTCACCCCTTGCAGTATTCTATATGCGTATCGGGCGCCGCTAGTGGTGATACGGTTGATAATGACAGAGCACTGGCCACTCGAATCGGAGCCGCTATTGCTAGACGTGGACACATCACTACGACCGGCGCTACGGTCGGACTGCCTTTTTTTGCGGCTAAGGGCGCGAAAGAGGCGGGAGGAATGAGCATTGGCTTTTCGCCTGCTAGTGAAATCCGGGACCATATGAGACGTTATAGGCTGCCCAGAGAATACTTTGATTTTATTAACTTCACCGGGATGCATTATGTCGGCCGTGACACGCATCTCATCCAATCATCCGACGCGATTATAACTGTAGGTGGCCGTTTTGGAAGTCTGCACGAGTTCGTTACGGCACTTGAGGCCCATAAACCCTGCGGGATTTTGGTAGGCAGCGAAGGGGCGGCCGATATTATTCCTGAACTTATGAAGGTGCTTGAACCCCCGAGAGAACATTTGGTTATCTATGATGAAAATCCTGAAAACCTCGTTGAGCGTATCGTGACCATTCTTGACCAAGAATATGCCGATATAATTGAGCAGATAAACCGCAATGAACATTGGTACCTAAACGCAAAACGGCAAGGATGAAACAAACGCTTATAATCAGCTCGGGCTTTATTGCAATTATACTAGCCACATGGGCTGGTGTATCGTGGTATCAACATAACTACGGCCCGATTAATAATTTTAGCGACTGTGAAAAAGCCAGCCACCCAATCCAAAATAGTAATCCCAGAGTCTGCAGTGTTGGTGTTAAGCGATTTGTCGAGCAGTAGCGCTACTTAGTCCGGCCTCCTGATACAATTAGTATGTGAAGACATTTCAGATTAAATCCGATTATACACCGATGGGAGACCAGCCGGCGGCAATTGCTCAGTTAACTGAGAACCTCCGAAACAATATCAAAGAACAGGTACTGCTGGGTGTCACGGGATCCGGTAAGACATTTACCATGGCTAATGTTATTCAAAA
>JAICHO010000043.1 GCA_025924835.1 Candidatus Saccharimonadota bacterium
GACTCGATTGATGACAAAACCCGCCACCCAGGGTATGAAGTACTTATCCGGGTAGTTGCCTCGTCTAATATATCCCAGCGTGCCCAGGCAATCGTTAATAACGTGGTGGCCACATTCGCGTTGTATGATTCGCCCGGCAAAAACGGCTTTAAGTATACCCCCGCCAAAGATATAGAGCGGTTTGTGACGGCTTATATACTGCGGTTTTTCCCGCAGGAGAATAACCAGAACATCCTTAACTCCGTAGAATTAGCGACGTTGTTTCACTTCCCGGATCAAAGGAATATTCCTACATCCCAACTCGAACGTCAGTCCAGCAAGCAAGTGGATGGGCCACGCAATATGCCCGATGAGGGGTTATTGATGGGCTATAACATCTTCCGCGGCGCCAAAAAGGCGATTCGGCTGGACCTGGAAGACCGCCGCCGACATATGTATGTAGTTGGTCAGACTGGTGTTGGTAAGTCCGTGTTCCTGGAAAATTTGGCGCTGCAGGATATGTTAAGCGGCAATGGTTTCGCGTTTATTGATCCACATGGTGACACCGCCGAACGGTTACTGGCCATGGTGCCCAAAGAGCGGACGGAAGACGTCATATACTTTTGTCCGGCGGAAACCGACTATCCGCTTGGCCTTAACTTGTTTGAGGCTTCTAATGACGACCAAAAAGACTTTTTGATCCAGGAAGCTATTAATATGCTCTATAAATTATATGACCCACAACACCAGGGTATTATCGGGCCACGTTATGAACACTTGTTTAGAAACGCAGCCCTGACCGTCATGGCCGACCCGGCCGGCGGCACGTTTATAGATATTCCAAAGCTGTTTAGGGATCCGCAGTTTGTAAAGCAGAAACTCAAGTACGTCACCGATCCGACCGTGCTGGAATTCTGGGAAAAAGAAATGCCGCAGTCACAACGATCCAACGAATTTGGAGAAGTGGTCAGCTGGTTTGTCAGTAAGTTCGGTGCCTTCCTAAGTAACAGCATGATGCGCAATATTATTGGTCAAACTAAGAGTGCCTTTGATTTGCGAGAGGTAATGGACGAGGGGAAAATCCTGCTCGTGAACCTCAGCAAGGGAAGAACCGGCGACCTTAATGCCAAACTGCTGGGTATGATGTTCGTGATGAAATTCCAGGCGGCCGCTATGAGCCGGGCCAACATTGAGGAATCCGATCGTAAGGACTTTTGTTTGTATGTGGATGAGTTCCAAAACTTCTCGACGGATTCGTTTGCCACCATCATGTCAGAGGCCAGGAAATACCGACTGAACCTGATTGTAGCCAACCAGTTTACGACACAGCTGAGCGAAGAGATACGTGACGCCGTGTTCGGAAACATGGGTACTATTGTCTCGTTCCGCGTCGGCCAAAACGATGTCGAGGCTTTGTCGCGTTACTTTAAGCCTATTTTTGAAGCGGACGATATCCTGCGGGTACCAAACTATAATGCTATTGTGCGAACTCTGATAAATGGGGTTCCCACCCAACCGTTCAGTATGGCCGCTTTACCGTCACTGGGCACGCCCAACCCTAAGCTGGGGGAAGCGCTGATGCAACTGTCAGCTGCCAAGTTCGGCAAGCCGCGGGCTGTCGTAGACGCCGATATAACGGAACGTATGAAAACAATAGAAGTACCCAAGCCGGCCTTTGGGGCAGGTGGTGCGTCTCCTTTTGGCAATTATCCCGCGGCAAATAGACCCGCAGCTGCGGCCAGTCCGTTTGGCGCGTCACCGGCTGCTCCTACGCCTCGGCCTGCTGCCACGAGTGGTTCATCATTCCTGGACGAATGGCTAGCCAAGCGGCGCGTAGGCAGTCCTGGGTCGGGTGCGGCTTCTCCATTTGGCCCGCCGGCTACCGTGCCTACGCCTACTACGAGCGCGCCTAGTTTTTCTGCTCCTCCGCTAAGCCCCGTTAGTGCTGGCTCGCCCGTGCCTGCGGTTCCGCCGGCTCCGGTGCCAACATCTGTAAATGCTCAGTCCGCACCGGCAAGCTCGCCGGCTCCGGTCCAGACAAATACGCAAGCGTCTTCTCAGTCAGAGCCCAAAGCCACTGGCGAATTTATAATCCCCAAACCGCACGATCCATTGCCAAACGGCGCGGTGGTTCCGGAAGATACCATTTATATTGACCGTGACGGTAATTTACGCGCCACTCCGGACGCGCCTCAGCCTTAGGGGGTACTAATATTATTGTCGTTGCTTGCGACTATAGATAAGCCAAATAAGTAACTCGGCTACAACGCCAACTAAGAAGCCACCAATAAACAATACAAAGAACAGCGCATAGTTATATCTGAAACCATAGTGACGACTGTAATAAAGCACCACTACGCTGCCTAGAAAAGCGCAGAGACTACCACCTAAGATGCCAGAAGGTCGGCCGACGGTTTGCGCGCCAGCGTTGCTGGCAGCCTCTACGGCTTTATTATGAGCGAACCGGCTAAACACACGGGCCGGTTTGGGTAGTTTTTGCCGCACGCGTCTGAGGGTATGCTCGTAGGCTTTGGACTTAAGCACTTGTTGCATGCCCAGCATGGTGTCCGGTTCCGGCTCTTCCTGTTGATCAGGTTTAATATGTTCGCTGGGTTCAGCGTGCATCTCAGCTTTTTCCCGTAGGGCTTCAATATCCTTGGCGGCTAATTCTTGTTCCGCCTGCCTGGCCTTTTTGCTGAGCTCGTGCTCTAACCTTGCGCGATGCTCATCGTCTACTAATTTTTCATGCTGTAGCTCACGTTCTGTTTTGGGTGCGTACTCGCTCATTATTGTCCTCCGCTCACGCTAAAATCTTCACGTACCAGGTCAAGCTCGGTTGCAAACAATTTGCTGCGTGCGAAAAAGTAGGCTACAACCGCGGTCATTATAAAGCCCATTAATAGGCTGGTGCCAGGCCCGGTGTTTGGCAGAACCGTCGTGACGGTTTCAATCTGCTTATTGACGGCTGGCGGCAGCTTTATGTTGACAGTATCGTTATAAATGTTGGTCATGGTGAGGTCATAGTGTCCAGGATCTGACGATGAAACAGGAGTAGCAGGGACAGGATCCTTAACGGTAATCGTAATGGTGCGCGACAGTGTTTGGCCAGCGGCTATGTCGGTATCGGGCCAAACCACATTTTTATGTTCGTCTAATTTCGCACCGTGCAGGTCAGTTATGTCCGCATAATCCAGCACATCTCCAAAGCTATCGGTTACAGCATATTTTATGCTGGTTTTAGCGTTATTTTTAACGGTCAGGTTATATTCTATGACGTCGCCGCCGTGCGCGGTCGTACCATTAGCGTCCGCTAATTTTTGCGTGATATTTTTGGCGGTCTTGTGAAAATCCAGGCAGGCAGTTTTATCATCACGCGTCTGGGCGGCGTCGCAGGGCTTACATTCTTCGGCTTTAAGCTGGATGCCGGGTACGTCACTGCACATGTCACAATCCTGGACGTTGGTTTGAATACCTGCCTTGTTTAGGCACACGTCAGTTGGTGGCGGGGTAGTTGGCTTGGGAGTAGTCGGTGTCACCGGAACTGTCGGTTTTTTGCAGGTCAAATTAACCGATAAAACGCCGATGACTGGATTAACACTATTTTGGGTGCCTTGGGCGTCAATACCAATGGCGTAAGCCGACACGGAGTGTTTGCCGGAATCTTTCAGCACCGTCGGCGTCGCGACGCTAAAGCCGTGATTATTGCCGACTCCCGGATAGGCCGCGCCGACATCGGGGCGGCTTTGGTTAGCTGTAATTTCTTGATTCGGCTTATCGTCTATATAGATATGAACTTTTATTTGCGCGGTTTGTTTACTTTCGTCAAAAGCCCAACCACGGATGAGGTCGCAGTCAACCGTATCCAGGGCGCCGCGTGATGGCTTGTCGGCTTGCTTAGGGATGCCAATAAATACCAGGTTGCCGCAGTTAAACAATATAAAGAACTGCAAACCCGTATCGGAGGTACCGCTCAATGCCCGGTAGGTGGAAGGCGAGCCGCCATCCCAGCTCCATAAATAGCGTAACCACAGGGTATCGTTATTGATGGTAACAGGAGTCTCGCCCTGTAAGCCGTATTGGGTATGGCCCATAGAGTATAGCTGTTTATTATAGTCTGTAGATTTTAGCGTAATCTCGTGTGTTTGGCCGATGTTACCACAGGTTATGCCATAGTAGCCTAATATGGAACCGTAGTCACGGTCATTAGTTAAACAGGCTGTTATCGCATTTTCCTTCGAGGTGATACCTCCAACTACTAGGTCATTATCTGAACTGGCTAAACTCGGTTGGGGCGGAGATACGACTGCGAAGAACTGCACTAGCATGGTGAGCGCTAACAGGATAAAGCCCGCCCGCCGTGCTATTGTCTCCCGTCGCAGCCGTTTGGCATAAAAAGACACCTGCGTAATCAGGCTTGGATTAAAGGGTAGATTACTTAACAATTTTTTGAACATATTTTTTATTTCTTTTATTTATAGTGCTCATGGCTATTGAACCATAAAACGATGTGTTCATACAAGGGCAACCTGATTGTTTTTAATCGGGAAAGCATTTATAATAGTGGATAAGTGTGGCAAGACAATAACATTCGGAGAGGGTAACTTACGCGTGGCGAAACAAAAAGACTATTCCGCTGATCAGATTCAAGTTTTAGAGGGACTCGAACCGGTTCGCAAGCGGCCGGGTATGTACATTGGCGGTACGGGCATAGAAGGCCTGCACCATTTAGTGTGGGAAATTATTGATAACGGCATAGACGAGGCACTGGCGGGATATGCCACGTCTGTATCTGTCAAATTGCTAGCTGATGGTGGTGTAACGATTATCGATGACGGGCGCGGCATCCCCACGGATATTCACCCAAAAACCGGCAAGAGCACGGTTGAAACTGTCTTAACCGTACTACATGCCGGTGGTAAATTCGGTGGCGGCGGCTATAAAGTTTCTGGCGGGCTTCACGGTGTCGGGTCAAGTGTCGTAAATGCGCTTTCAACCAAACTTATCATTACCGTGGCCCGCGACGGCAAGCTGTACAAACAAGAATACGAGCGGGGAGCACCTTTAGCTGATTTAAAAGTTGTGGGCAAAAGTGATA
>JAICHO010000044.1 GCA_025924835.1 Candidatus Saccharimonadota bacterium
ATCATGACTGATTTACCGGAGTTAGTCTGGCCGGCCACCAGCAAATGCGGCATTTTGGCCAGGTCGGCTATGATGGGCGCGCCGGAAATGTCTTTGCCAATAGCAAACGCCAGCGGGCTGTCTACACTTTGCCATTGCGGGCTAGTTAGTATACTAGACAGTCTGACGGTGGCAGGCTTAACGTTAGGCACCTCTATACCGACGGCTTTTTTGCCGGGGATTGGAGCCTCAATCCGGATGGATTGGGCGGCCAGGCTGTAAGCCAAGTTGTCGTCCAGAGCGGAAATTTTGCTTAACTTCACGCCAGCGGGCGGTTTCAGGGTATACTGTGTAACCCGCGGACCAATGTTGGCGCCTTCCATTTCAACTTCATAATTAAAATTGCCGAATGTTTCACGAATCAAATTAGCATTGCCCTCGACGTCACCAGCGTCAGCTTTATCTTGTTTTTGGTTCAGCAAAGCGATGCCCGGGAATTGCCAGTCCGGGTCAGTCGCTGTGGTCAGGGCCGTGTGTGTCTGGTCGCTGGTTAGCTTTTGAGCGCTATTTTTAAACGTGCTCATACGGGCCGTATCCCGGGCACCGTGATGTTCCACGGGTACGCCTTCATTTAGTTTGAAGCCGCTTTCAGCTGCCTTGGATTTAAGGTCAGCCAGGTCGGTATCTTCCGCGCGCTCACGTTTAAATACCGTAAACAACTTCAATAAAACTCTGGGTGATATACCAAACGTCAAAAAGAATAACAGCAGCCCGAAGATAAAGAACATAATGCTGCCCGGTACTTTATCCAGCGCGCTGAGCGCCAGATTGCCAAACAGCGCGCCGATTTGGCCACCGTGACCGCCATTATACGTTCCATCCGCCAGCTTGCCGGCAAACGTAACATGCAGCCAACTGGCAGCCATCGCCATAAAAGCCAGCATACTCACTAGCTTTACCAGCGGAATCCGTCGATCCTCTGTGCTGAACTTCAGAATACCAAAATAGACTAACGCCATTGGCGCCAGGAAGCCGCCCCAGCCCATTGCCCAATACGCGCCGTGGAATAGATTGCGCGGCAACACCCCGCCAGTGCCAAAGCCGCCCAACAACACAAAAATTGCCACCAAGAACATCAGGATGGCGCCGGCCAACGGCCAAAACACCGATCTTTCCTTGTATTCGGGTTCCGGTGCTCTTTTTCTGGTTTGTTTTTTCTTTTTAGCCATAAGAGTTTTTATATTATATCACTATCTGAATTAACAGATTACAGATTTTTATACTAACACATACTACTATAGCAAAAAATACAACGTCTGTCAAGCTGCCGTGACTGCCGCGTACTGCGCCCAGGCCAGTTCAGATTCAGCTTCAGCCTCCCGGTCGCGCGGATCGCCATACTCATCTGTAATACGGGCTTTGCCATACCACTCCTTGGCGTCTTTCAGGCATGCTGACATTTGGTCAATGATCGTTATGTCTGCATAAGGCAGCTCTGCCGGTCGTGTTACATCCATTGGCACAAACAAATTATGGTCATTGGTATCCCAGACAATTACCGTGGGACGGATACCCACTCTGGCCAAGGCAGCTTCCCCTGTTGATTGTATCTGGTGCTCCAGAGCCAAAAGCTGATCATTTCCGTGTAAACCTAGATCATTAACCGGCTTACCCTCGGCGCGGGACATGACACTAACCATCCGGCCATCGTCAAGCACTAAAGCCCCCAAGTAGGCGGGAGTCCTCACGCGGGACCATGTTCCCAGGGCAGCTTCCAGCGCTACATTCATGGCTAAATAAGAAAAAGGCATAGGGGCTAGTTTAACTACAAGGCTCGGATCTTCTCTCACTACTCGGACGTTCGTTTCATCGTCGCCGCCAGTCTTGACCTGCTCTCCCAGCCGGCCGCGCAAATCACCCGGGTCGGCGTGCAATATAGCATCGTACAAGCCGGCGGCGGCTAGACGATCAAGTGCGTGCTCAGGGAAATAGCTTTGGGCCTGGCGTCCAGAGATGCTTTCCCATACCACACCTTCGCAAATTCTGACACTACCAATAGATACAGCGCTCATCGCATCAATATAGTACCACTAATGGTTAAAATAGTCAAGCTAGGCGTTAATCAGAGGGCGGTCAGGGTCGGCTCCGCAGCCACCGTCACCAATGTCGTCAATAAAAAAATGCGCACTGAGCGTCCCCAAATCGGCAGAATCCGGCGCATATATATATCGTGCTTTGGGAGCGGTATCACTTAGGAGCTCCCAGCCATATGGGCGGAATTCGCTATATGTAACCGGGACATCTAGCTTCTTTTGCAGGTCCGGAGCAGCCACGTATATGCCAAAGGGCGTATTTACCGCCAGCTTAAGGCTAGCCTTCAGCTTGCGTATAAGTAAGTCTCGGTGTTCGGTCTGAGCAGGTAATCCTGCCTCAACATAATGCATAGACGGAGTAAAGACCGCCTCATCTTGCGCCCAGGCTTTACCTAAGGCCACTGGCGATACATGAAGGTGGGCAACAAGCAATTGGTTGCTGCTCCAGTTCATCCCGGTGGGAGATGTGCCCCAAAAGTCGGCAACCTCTTCGGCCTTAGCTTGTTTCTTATACCTGTTGTGCCAGCTTACTTGGCTATTTGGCAGTCCGAAATGTGAAAGAACCAGCTCGTCTTCATAGTAAAAACCCGCATGTTCGCCTAGCCCTGCTTTTGTAATGCCCTCAAAGATTGCTACGTCTTCGTCCGGTACCAAAAGCCTTGGCATGCCAGCCAACTCTGAAAAGGCTAAATCTTTAGATGGTGCTGCTGTGTCAGGGGCCGGTTTTCTTCTTCTGAAACCCATATATTACCTTGATTCAGTGGCCGTTGCCACCCATGTTTTCGTTACTATACCACTCATTAATTACACTGTCAATGTCAGGCTGCCACACCGATTAACGGTGAAGCCGGCACAATATTTACCGGCGGTTCCGGCGAGCCATGCTCATAGCCACTGTTATCTAACACAAAGCGGGCGACAACTAAACTTCTGTCAATTGTGTCCGGCACATACAAATGAGCCGGTTCCAATGTGGTATCGCTAAAAAGATCAGAAATTCCATAAAAACGGCTAAACACCAGAGGAAATCCGACGCCGTCAGACTCACCCACATACGGCTCCGTGCCTGCCGTTACTATCAGTTTGATGTCGGAGCTAAGTTTATGGGCTAAGTCATCATCCATTAGCTTATGGCTGGGCAGCTGAGTAGCCGGATCCACATACTTAGGATCATATTGGCCCTCACGTATCCATAGGTCGTAAAGGACTTCCTGACGGATACCCAAAACAACGCAAAATAAATTAGTAGTATCCCTGTCTTTTTTTGGGCTGGGAACATCAGGACCGAACGGGTTAATATAAGTAGTATTTGAGGTAGTATTTGGCGGGCCAACTAACCGATTGCGCCAATTTATGCCAAGCGGGTTTGCGGGTAAATGAGGTGTTACTAGCTGGTTATGTGCCTGCACGCCATCATACTTATGCCGCCGCTTTATTTTAGGTACGCCTTTAAACACTATTACATCTTCATCCATATGAAGTATTTTATCTGGAGGATATTGTTCTAATTGGCGTTGGCGTGTACGTGCCCTTAACATCTTTAGCCTCGTTTAAGTCGTATTTTAGTCTACGCGGGCGTCTTGACCAAGTAGGCGGGCGCGCATTTCTTCAAAACGCTTTTGTTGTTCGGCGGCGATTTGTTCGGGGGTGGGCGGCAAAACTTGTGCGCCCACCGGTTGGGTTTGTCCGTTCACAACCGTCGGGCGGTTAGGCGGCCCGGATGGTTTGCCGCTGCCGATGATATTCACCACCGGGATAACAATGGGACTACCACCGGTGTGCTCAAATAAGAAATGGGTAACGTGGTCTTTCAGCTCCGCTTTAAAGCGGTCCAGATCGATTCGCTTAAACCGTTGCTGGACGGCCCGTTTTAGTTCGGTTCTGAAGATATTCATCAGCTCTTCGTTGTCACGCATGTAGATGAAGCCACGGCTGATAATATCCGGGCTGGTCATGAGCTGTCCCGTTTTCTTGTCCAACGTCAGCACCACCGCTACCAGACCTTCTTCTGCCAGCATCAGGCGGTCTTTGATGACTACGCTGCTGACAATGGCGCCGGTCTGATCCACTAGCACCGTGCCGGCAGCGACCTGGCCGGCAATCTCTATCTTGTCTGGTGTTAAGGCGATAACATCGCCGTTTTCGGCATTAATGGTGTTGGCACGGGCAATACCCTGCTCTACCGCCAGCTCCACGTGACGCTGTTTAACCCGGTAGGCCCCATAAATAGGTATGAAGAATTTTGGGCGCGTCATCTGGATCATATCGGCATATTCGTCGCGGCTGGCGTGCCCGGACACATGCAACGGGCCAACGCCGTCCAACTCGTGGTTACGGTGTTCAAACACGTGCACGCCCTTGCGTGTCAAATCGTCTACCATGCTGCCAATGAGCGAATCATTGCCCGACTCTGGAATCGGTGTTGAGCTAAGTATGACGGTATCCTGTTCTTTGAGTTTGATGTGGCGGTGATCGCCAGACGACATCTTCATAAGCGCGGAGTTGGGCTCGCCCTGCGAACCCGTGCAGACCACTACCAGCTCGTTGTCTTTCATGGTCGCGGCCGACGCGATTGGCACAAACGTACCCTTTGGCACCCGTACAAAACCATGGCGCACGGCCATTTCCAGCGTACTGATCATACTGCGGCCGTCCATGGCAACTTTGCGGCCATGGTGCGTGGCAGCATTAATAATCATCTGTACCCGGTTCATATTGGTAGAGAATAACCCGACGAATATCCTGCCCGGCGCGTTGTCTATTATGTCTATAAAACTTTGTTCAATCGTGGACTCGCTGGGCGTACGACCCATGCGTTCGACGGTAGTACTTTCGCTAAGCAGTGCCAGCACACCTTCGTTGCCAAGCTCTTTTAGACGCTCCAGATCACTGCGTTCGTGGTCCAGTGGTGTGGGATCAAGTCGGAAGTCACCAGTGTTAATGATACGGCCAACCGGTG
>JAICHO010000045.1 GCA_025924835.1 Candidatus Saccharimonadota bacterium
ACTGCAGATGTTGGACACAAGGGTAGTAGTGAGAGGGATCGTACTGCAGGGTGTAGTTGTGGCAGTCGGTGCCGGTGGGGTTGAGAGTGCCGGCGGGGTTGCCGCCGGAGGGGGCAGGAGCTACTCCTCCAGTGCTGTCTTCCGGTCCATAATAAGGATGATTGAGAGCGTACGTTCCGCATTCCCACGGCTGCAAGCCACGGCTTTGAAACAACTGGAATGCTGACAAGTCCTGAATATTCTTAGGGGCCAAATCAGCTCGTTGGTAACCATACACGCTATAACCATCAGTACTTTGCCAGGTGGGGATATCAAATTGATAGGCACCGTAATAACCATTGCCGGTATTAATACTATATGTGTTGCTGCTTTCACAGTCCCTAATCGGGGGAGCGTACATATTCCAGGTAGCTGCATCACGTGTATAGGCAAACGCAGCATATAACATGTATATACCAACTACCGCAAAGCCCGCAACAAACAATGCTATAACCTGATGCCGGCGCGACTGCATAATAGTAACCCACAGCCGCCTTATAGAGTTCTGTATTTTAGTTTTGCTCAAGGATAAATACGAGGAGATCTTGTTTTTGTGTGTCATAAAGCTATCTATAGTGCAACTTTAACTTAATAATTTATGTATAAGTCTAGGTTTATCATACTGAAACGGTAAGCACAAGCATATTTGCGCTATTACATATAGAAAAAGCCCCTGCCGGAGCTTTTTCTGTTTATGAACATTAGCTATCGTCTTAGGCCGCCTTAGAAGCCTCCGGCTTGACAGCAAAACCCAAGTATAGTGTTGCTACTGCGATCACAACATGCAATAAGTTGTCAGCCATATTTACATGAATCAAACCCAATACAGTATCCTTTTGGATGAATCCGACAACCGCTACCAGCGCGTACACTACTCCGAATACTTTGAAATAGAGACTGGCGTAGGCCTCGCTTTTAGCTGATACCGCTGCCGCGATTCCTGAAACCAAATGAATCAGGTTGTGCAGCGCACCCACCATAAATAGTCCCAAAAGTACTGGCATTCCTGCGTCATTCTTTGGTGTTACGGGGGATATGAACCCCAAAACTCCAATAGCGATAAAGACTACCGCAAATACTGTTGCTGCTTTTTTTAACATTTAATTGCTCCTTATATTACTTCACCAAGTTAAGTACTTGTGATGATTTAAACTATACTACGGTTAACTGTATGACGTCCATGGTTATCCACAGTAATCGCAGGTTTATTGCGGTGAGGTTAAATTGATTGCACGTGTTTATTCAAACCCGCTTCGCCGCGCTTCATAAGTTCGGTGTGGTTGCGCACAAAAAGCGGCCTTAGAACTGGGGCCAAAACATTCATCCACCACTTAGTCGTCTGTACGTGCCAATCTATGGTCATATGGGTTATTCCACCGTGTTCTTCAAATCTCCAGGCGCCATGGCCCATCAAATCGCCTGTGGACTTAAAACGGATGATGCGGCCAGGTTCAATACCAGTAATAGTAACCGTATGCTTCAGATGATACCCGCTCTTACTCCGCCACGTTAAATTGACACTACTATCAATTATGTCTTCATGGTAGTTCGTTATAACGGCACTCTTTAAGCCGGGCCACCATTGTTGCCAGTCCGCCGAATCGCTCACTATTTCCCAAGCCGTTTTAAGAGACACGGCAATTTCCCACTGATCATGAAAATCATAACTACTGGCCGTTACATTCATAACCGAAGTGTACGGCACAGGGCCGACCAACCGCAAACGCCAAGTCTTTAGAGTGCGGAGGGCCCTTGCACGCGGGGGTCTTGTTCGGGGTCGTAATTTACTGTTCTTGTTTCACGTCTTATAGCTTCGCCATCATCGGACCCGACTAGGTTTTGATCATGTATTTCCTGCGGTTGAATTTTGCTGCCAAAGACGGGGTGTGTCTCGCCTTGCTCGGGAACAATCTCTAGTTCTGCGTCATCTGTATCGTCTGGAAATGGCATTGGCGTATTTACTATTAGCTCGTCCGGATCGTTCGTATTGTCTGACTGGTCACTTGTCACGGTTGGCGCTCCTCTAGGGTTAATTGCATATTGTAATTAAAAAGTGGCTCCCAGGTTTTGAGCTTTAAATAACTGGACATTATATGATTGCCGCAGTGTCAAAACGGGGGCCACTCCCACGAATTTGGTCTGATCAGCCTCAGAAAGGCTGATACACTTCAAGTTTACGGCTGCCTGTTACCATAGGCTGTGAATTATTTAACAATTACCATAAGAAACTTGTGGATAACGCGCCTTATTCATTCTGTGACTGGACAAGCCCAGTGCCAAAGGCGCTGAGGATAATATGCTATTTTCGCAGATCAGCAAGCGTAGCTATGCTTTTGGCGCCTGCTGCCCGGAATTGCTTGGCAGTCGTCAGGCCCGTCTCAACGCCCAGAAAACCAAAACCAGCCCCAAGCGCCGCTTTCATATCGTACATGCTGTCCCCGACATAGAGCACCTCTGAGGGGTGGATATGTTCGCTGGCGAGCCATTTGATAGTTGGAGCGAATACTTTTGGATTGGGTTTATGGTACGGCGTCTCATCGGCCGTTTGGGTATAATCTATTAACTTTGCCGGAACTTTGTGCAGCAAAATATCATGCTCAAAGCTATAACGATGGGTAGCAGTTATGACGCCAATCAGTTTTGCTTTTGATTTAAGATAACTGAGCGCAGGAATAGTCTCCGCAAAAAGTATTTTTGGATAATTTTCGTGGTGCACAAATGTATAAGCCAGCGCTTGTTTACCGTCTTCGGTATCATACAAAGCTCGCATAAGCTCTTCGAGTGGCTTGCCCCAATGTTGCCGGATTTCAGCGTCCGTTAAGTCCTTGCCATAGTAGGTCTTGGCGATGTATTTATGCTGGGCTGATTTAGTACCAATGGTGTTAACCAATGTATCATCATGATCAAATAGCACAGCCTTAATGTCATCGTTTACATATGTGGCCATAGAGTACCATTATGGACACAAATCTGTGTGTCGGCAATTATTTACATAGGGTTTACGATTCGCTGACCAAGCGGCCAAACAGTGTGCAACCCCAGCATCCAGATAGCTGCCGAGGTCAATAGAATCGTCAGGGCTACGACTCCCGTTACCGATATCTTACCCTTATTTTGATACCAATTAATAAATATCAGTACAAGTGCCAGAATTAAGGCATAAGCCACCGGCGCGCTTCCCCAATTTCCGCTGGGTACCGCGTTGCCCGCCGAAACGGCCGCGTTTTTAATGACTGATACCAGGAATACGAGCGCCAAAAATAAACTGCACCAATCAATAACTCTGTCGTAACCTCTCAAGGACATTTTTTGCTTTACACTCATAGTAGTTAATTCTCCCACATTTGGTTAATGCTTATAGTTAGTAATATAGCACTAGTTGCATTCCGAATAAAGAAACTGCTCGCCGGTATTCGTTACGCGGCTATCCTATCAGTTATGTTGGCGCTCCTTTGTTTTCGGCGGCTTAAGACGCCCTGGAAGAAAGCGGACATACCCGGAACTTGTTTCGCCCGTATCAGCTCCAAGGGTTCCCGGGCCTTTAGGTCACCGTGCCAGTCACCAAACTCTCCATCCTGGGTCGCCCCGTATTCGGTACCATGATAATTAGCCACCGGTTGATTAAGCGAATAAGCTAGTTCAAAGGCGTCTTTGAACACTTCAGGATCATCACCGTAGCGAAACATGGCGCGCGGCATATCATGATTATCCGCAAAAATAACTTGCAGCAGTTTGCCCCGGAATTTATTGGTCCATCTTACCAGCCGGTTTTTGGCCTGCGTCTTTTGACGGGCATCTTCAGCCGTGGCGTAGTGTTCAAGCATTGTTGCCGCTGTAAAATCAAGAACCCCGTCCAGCCGACCTACATAGTTCCTATACAGCAACGTACTGCTGGCGGTCTCCAGCCCTACCCTGCCAAGTGACCAAATCAATCTTTTGTTGCGGACCCTTATGGTATTAAGATCACGCCACGCCACACGGCAGCCGTCTTCGCCCATCCAGGCTTCGCCAATTAAAGCCATGCCGGGGAATTCTTTTTTTAGCGGTCCGAAAAGCTCGTCAACATTACGGTTTGACAACCCGATTATATGATCAACTCGGAAACCGTCCACGCCCAGGCTCATCCATTTGCGCATCGCCGCCTGGTGGTGTTTTACGACTTCAGGATTGTCCATATTAAATTTAACCAGGTCGCCGTAATGCAAGAAAGTTTGTGGTTTATCCGGGAATTCGTCAAACCTAAACCAGCTGCGGTAACCATCTGCAGGATCGCCGGGCTCCAGCGGGAGCTTACCGATAGCTTTTTGATAGTAAGGGTGCTGATCGGAACAATGATTTGGGACAACATCAATAATTACTCTCATGCCCAGCTCGTGGGCTTTCGTTGTTAACGCCAAAAGCTTATGGTCGTCTCCAAAATGAGGATCAATTTCGTCAATAGCTTCTGGATGGTAGCCGTGATAACCTCGGCCTTTTGCAAAAGGCCCAATCCAAGCAACATCATAGCCTAGAGCTGCTATGCGGGGTAAATCCTCGGTTATGCCTTCAAGATTGCCACCGACAAACACGGGCTGTTGCCAATTCTCCAGATCCATTTCCCCATCGCCGCCCCGCAGATGTCTATCCGGCAATAGGTGATAAAGAGTGGTATGCTCGTTAAACCACGGTTCCCCGGTTACGTGTCCATAATCTGGCAGATTCGTCCCACGAGCGGAATGATCTAATGCGCGTTCAGTAACTTCGGCTCCCTGAGGGGGGCTCACAAGGGTCATAATTTTTCTGTTAGCTTTCTACAAATAAGACTCTTAAATCAATCCTAAATGTATCCCCCTATGGGGGAATTTGTCAATTAGCAACCACAGTCAACTCTGTAAAACTGTGGATTAATGTAAATTTCGGCAGAAATTATATGCAGGAATTGTTGTAGTCGTAGCCACCCGATACATACTGCGTGAGGGCTACTATGCC
>JAICHO010000046.1 GCA_025924835.1 Candidatus Saccharimonadota bacterium
CTTAGTTTTGACGCTGACAGGCGCCGGTTTTTCACTCCGTGCCACTAAAATGTCAGGCGCGATGCCTAAGCCCCGCAAATCACGGACCGAATTCTGCGCCGGCTTGGTTTTAAATTCTGCGCTGGCGCCCAAGTATGGCATGTAGACAACATGCACATACAAACAGTTTCCCTGCCCAGCCCGAATGCCGAACTCACGGATTGCCTCTATGAAGCTGAGTGATTCATAGTCCCCTACCGTCCCGCCAATTTCCACAATATGTACATCAAATCCAGCTCCAGCAGCCTGTATATACTCCTGAATCGCCCCGGTAAGGTGAGGTATAATCTGCACGTCTTCGCCGGCGTATTTTCCGGCGCGTTCGTCTTGAATGACTTTTAGCAGCACCTTGCCGCTCATCAGACTACTGGTTTGTGTCATTTCTTCGTCAATAAAACGCTCGTAGTGGCCCAGATCAAGATCGGTTTCGGCTCCATCTTTGGTGACAAAACATTCGCCATGCTCACGGGGATTTAGCGTGCCTGCGTCTACGTTAAGATATGGGTCACACTTTTGCATGTTAACTGTCAGACCACGGGCTTTTAAGAGATTGCCGATAGAGGCGGCGGTAATACCCTTCCCGAGTCCGGAAAGCACACCCCCTGTAACAAAAATAAATTTAGTCTGACGCCGTGGCACGCAGTTTTAACCCCTCTTTTATCTATCTGATACTACCTTACCCGGCTATCTTATGGCAAGTGTTAAATCTTGCTGCACACTCGGAGCAGACCTATGCCAGTTTGCGCTCCTGTCCCAAACACCGTGCGGGTTCAATTCGGTGGGTACAGGAGAATTATCATGAATAAAAGACAGAAAAGTATGTAAATACTGGCGTCCTTCCACACTGTGAAGAAGCTCGGAGGCCCGCTGTTCATTATTATTCAACTTAACGGCCACTATGTCAGTCGGTGTTATCTCTCCCACTACAAATAATTCGGTGCCATTCGGGCGACTAGGGGCTCCAATTCGCTCCGGATCGCCGACTAATCTATGAGCAGGAAGCATTAATTCGTATACAGTTTCGTCCCCTCTAGATGCCATTAATTGTGACAGCCTAGGATCGGTAGCTACGGAAACAAAAGGTGAATTTTCTTTGCTTGAGCTCGTGTGCTTATCAATAACCGCGTTTAAGGCCTCTGGTCCGCCTGCCGCCACTTGTAACAAATAATCTGTGGCATCGGCTTGCATACTGCACCTAAAGCCCACGGTAGCACGAGCTACTTTGGCACCGCGCCATACAGTAAGCATGGCATTTGGATCCGGGTGAACTCTGTAGGCTTCGGGCAATGCATCAAAAAGACGATACATAACCTTATAATTATAGCATAAGCATTACTATTTTGCAAGGCACATGGTTGTACACTAATACTATATTCTCTGCTACAAGAGCTAAGGCTGGATAAGCATAGCTTTGGCCGCATCGAGCTGCGGATCGCGCTGGTTTTTGGCGTCATCGTCGGACAATTTAACTTCTTTGTCCGGGCTGATTCCTTCTTTGTTTATATTGATGCCTTTGGGGGTATACCAGTGGGCGATGGTAACTTTTAGAACGCCGCCGTTAGCCAAATCTTCTAGCTGCTGGACGCTGCCTTTTCCAAAGCTTTTAACACCCATGAGCGTAGCGGCACCATTATCGTGCAGAGCGCCGGCGGTAATTTCGCTAGCCGAGGCGCTGCCTTCGTTGATTAATACGACCGTGGGGATGCCCGCTAGTACCGGATTGCCCTTGGCTGGATAGTCCCGTACCACTACATTATCGCGACGTTCGCTTAACACGGTCTTTCCACTGGGCAGCCACAGACTACTGACATTGACGGCGGCGTCAAGCAAACCACCTGGATCGCTTCTAAGGTCCAACACAATACCTTTTACACCGGCTTGCTTGAAATCAGCAGCGGCTTTTTGTGCCAGTCCGGACGTATCATCCGCGAATCGTGATATTTGAATATAGCCAATGTTACCGTCCAGCGTTTTGGTAGTAACACTGGCAACCGTAATTTGGTCGCGTACAATATCAATATTGAGTTCTTGGGTGCCACCACGCACTATTTTGAGCTTAACCGTCGTACCTTTGGGGCCGCGAATTTTGTTAACGCCTTCACTGATAGACAGCCCATTTGTGCTGGTGCCGTCAATGTCCGTAATGACATCTTTGGGCTTCAAACCGGCCTTTTCCGCCGGAAAGCCCGCAATTGGTGAAATCACCGTCAGATTACCCTGCGCGTCTTTACTAAGTTCTGCGCCGATACCCGTAAACGTTCCGTTTAGTTGATCGTTAAAATCTTTGGCTGCGTCTTTGTTTAAATATTCGGTGTACGGGTCACCGGTCGCCGCGGCCAGGCCTGACATAAGGCCGTCAGTGAGTTTTTGGCTGTCGAGTTGGCCGTCATAGTCGCGCTTCAGGGTGTCATAGACTTGTTCAACCGAAGTATAGTCCAGGTTGGCCGGCAATCCCTTTTGGACGCTTTTGCGGAATATCTGATTGCCGTTCAAAATTATGCGGCCGCTACCCAGCCCCCATCCGCTCAAAAAGATAACTGCCGCAGCTACAGCGTATGCTGCAGCCCTGGGAAGTGAAAATTTATTCGTTGTTCGTTTTTCCAAAGTAACCTCCGCATCGTGTGATAGCTAAATTAAGACCAATCCATTATGCCACAGTTGGTCCGTATTTAGCCTGAAATCATTGCTCAAAAATGCTTATGCCTGTCCCAAAATCAGATATACTATCATGACACTCGAGAAGGAGGTTTTATGATTGAAGGGTATTATATCGCCAATCCTACGACTCCCGAAGAGCGCGCTCAAAACCGGCTCGTCACGGTGTTGCAGCGCGCTATTATCAGTGGCGATCTATCGTTCGCTGAGGCGGCTAGCGTTGTTGAAGAAATTAAAAGTCGATCCGTAGAGCTAGGCCAGCTTGCGGCAAGCCAGGAACTAAGCTCTGAGCAGGTCCCATCGCCAGAAGAATTAGCGGCAGAACAAATGCTAACAACCACTCAAAAGATTAATCACCCGACCATAACCTATAACTAGAAGTATATAAAGCTTAGGTGGGCAACATCGTAAGCCGGTACATGCATGCGGCTAAACTGTCCGTGAACAAAGTTATACTGGCTGACTTCTACTGATCCGTCACTGTTAACAACCTCGACGTAAGCCACATGACCCAGAGTGCCCAGGCCGTCATTGGATTCCCAGACTATGGCGGCCCCTACCCGTGGTGTTGTGCCGGTTGGTATGTGAGCGGCTTGGGCGCGCCAGACCCAGTCGGCAGCGTTACCAAGGCCGTACGGCACATAGGCACCGTTGTTGGCTTCTTTCCAGGCCACATAACTGACGCATTCGCGGTTATACAGGCCCCAGTTATCAATTATCGAATCCTGGAGTGCATTAGCCAACTCCGACGGGTAACCACCGTTACCGGCGTCACCAACACCGTAGCTGACTACACCGCTCTTGCGAGCATACGATGCGTATAAGGCTGCCTGTTGAGCACGCAGATTCGCAATCGTGGCATTGTTGGCCTGCATTTGCTGCGTATAGGCGGCTTGTTGCTGCTGGTTATATGCTAGCAGCTGGGCCTGTTGGGCTTGGGCGTCGCTCAATTGCTGATTCATGGCCTGTTGTTCTGCCAATAGTGTTTCTACCTGTGTTTTTTGCTCTTTTAATTGCGCCTTCAAGGCGTTTATCTTGTCCAATGTGTCTTTGATTTTTTCCTGAATGGTTGAGCGATACTGCTGTTTGTCCAGAAACTCGCTGAGGTCTTTGGATGAAGCCAGCATTTCAAGCGTGCTGATCTGGCCTTCTACGTACATCGCTTTAATGCTTTCGCTGAGCAAGGCTTTTTGCTTGTCCAGTTCGGCTTGGGCGGCCTCAATTTGCTTCTGTAAATCATCACGCTTAGCCTGGTTGGCCTGGATTTGCTGCTGAAGCGCATTGATCTGATTCTGTAATTGATTGATGGCATCCTGGTAACTGCTGGCTTGTACCTGCAGCTGATTTACTGACTGTTGTTTGGCACTGTTGTCAGCTTGGATTTGCTGTATTTGTTGGTTTAGCTCCTCAATGGTGGCACCCTGCGCGAAAGGCGCAATTACAAAACTAGCCGCCATAAGCCCAGTTAACATAAATAACGACAAAACACGACCGGCGTGTTTAACAAGAGTAATATTTTTTTGTTTTTGTTTTTTCATTACCATAAGCATCATACCACAACCCCGCTAAAACTGCAAGCCAAGGATTCCAGGACCTTTTTTAGACAAGCCCTTGTTTGCGAAGTCAGCGAATCGC
>JAICHO010000047.1 GCA_025924835.1 Candidatus Saccharimonadota bacterium
AGCAGCTTAAATGTATGTCAGGTACTTGATAAATGCCATAAATGGCAATGGCGACATTTATAGGCTTTGAGTTTGCTACCGTGCTGCCAATCTGCCGCTGCTGCGGCACCAGCTGCTTGTGACTTGGTGTCATAGGTAATCTTCTCGGCACACGCCAGTTCTTGGGCTTCAGTGTTTTCCATCTATGTATTCCCTGCATAACCTTTCAAATATTGCATTCGTCCAGCCAAAGCCGGTTTGCGAGGGATAAAGGCCTTTTACGGGCGGTTTGTCTGGGGTAACCACATTGTATTTTTCCAGAAAAACGCCATGTTCATTAAACCAATTCAGATTATTTTTGAGCCATTTCATAGCAATACGGCGTGCATCGTCGTGGTAGCCATAGCGCTCGAGACCTTTAATTACTATGTACTGCAGTGGTGCCCAGCCGTTTGGATATGCCCACTGAGTGGGCATAGATCCTGGCACCAGCTGGCTTAATTGCTGCACATCGGTGGTGGCCAGACCGCCACGATTTTCAAACCGGCGCAAAGCCTTGACGAGTTGGTGTGCTTGGCGCTCGTCTACCACACCCGCCCACATAGGGTAAAAGGTCGCGAGTGAACTAACCGTGCCCCGTCTTTCTTTGGCGTAATTGTAGTCATAGTATAGACCCTTAAGATTATTCCACATCAGCCCGTTCATAGTCAGCTTGCGATACTCGGCCGCTACTTCCCATTTAGCCGCCGTACGAATTTCGTTAAAATGGCGGTAAAAACGCGCAAAGTCAGTCTCGTATTTATACAGCAGGGCATTAAGATCTACAGGAACGTAATTCAAGCATTTATGGCCAAAACGAGGCGTCATATCCCAGCCGCTTTCAGCCTCGGCCAGGTCATGCAGCAAGTTAATGTCGTAGTAGCGCGACATGCCACGGTAAACCTGGCGAGCGTTTGGCTTGCGGGTACCCATCCAAACGGTTTTGTATTCCGCTTCGGCGACACCCATAGCGTCTTTGAGCCATTTATCATCCAAGTCGTATGTATCATAGACTTCCCAAATAAAGGTTGACAAAAAGGGCGGCTGCGAACGGCCAGTCAGATATGTTCGCGACGCATTAGGAATAATTTTGAACCGTTTATGCAGGCTCAGCAGGTTTTCCAGAATACCCACAACCAGTTCCTTGTGTCGGATATCGTACATACCTTGGACCATAAAATAACTGTCCCAGTAATACAATTCGTTAAAGTCAAACTCATGACCCTCTTCATATGCCGGGACCAAATAAGGGTTAGGTAATCCCAACAGGCTTTCATCATCCTTGGGATGAAAACGCTGCAACTTATGCCAATAGGCGGCTATGTAGTCTCGTGCTGTCGCTACATCCGCCGCAGTCAAATCGCGCTGGCTAGGCCAAAACTTGCGAGCTAAATTCTTGGTTATCTCAATGACCATCCCTCCAGCCTAGGGGAGGCGGGCGGTGCGGTCAATTGATTTCAAATTCCATAATATGGGCTAGTAAGTTTTTTTACATTACCCCACCGTTACACAAGCTATAGTAAATAATCAATATGGCTAAACAAACCTACGTAACACGACGGCGAAGCGGCAAATCGTATCATTACTTTGAAGGCGATGAGCAAATTAAAGACGACACGAAGGTGGATTTTTATAATTCTTTACGGATACCTCCCGCGTGGCAGAACGTAAAAATAGCGCCGGGTTCCCGGGCACGTATTTTGGCAACGGGCACAGATAAGGCCGGGCGTCTGCAGTATATTTACAACCCTACCTTCCGGGCCCGTCAGGAACAGGCAAAATTTGAAAGAATTATCCGGTTCGCACGGGCTTTGCCCCGTATGCGACGTCTTACTGCCAAACATTTAAAACATCGGAAATACGACCGCGAAAAAGTACTTGCCTGTATTGTACGCCTCATGGACCAAGCCTACTTCAGAGTAGGCAATGATGTGTATGCCAAGGAAAATCAGAGTTATGGGCTAACCACCATTCGCAGCAAACATGTATCAGTAAAGGGCGACACCATTACCTTTGATTTTGTAGGCAAGAGCAATAAAAGGCACGTGAAACATATTACGGACCGCAGCCTGGCGCGGATAGTTAAAAAGCTCGACGAACTGCCGGGTTATGAAGTTTTTAAATATTATGATGATGACGGCCAGCTTAAGGACGTCAAGAGCGGTGACGTAAACACCTACATAAAAGAGATAATGGGAGAGGAATTTACCGCTAAAGATTTTCGTACCTGGGGAGGAACATTACTGGCCAGTGCCGAGCTAGCTAGCGCAGCGCCAGCTGCTACGCCTAAGGAGCGCAAAAAAGCCGTAACGATGTGCGTAAAAAAAGTGGCCAAGAAACTTGGCAATACTCCAGCTATTGCCCGCGGATCTTACATTGATCCGCGCCTGATTAATGCCTACGAAGCTAACCAAGATCTCGGCCGTATATGGCGCACCGTTCAGAAGATGAAAAAGACCGCTTACTTAAGCGCTGACGAGCAGTGCGTAATGCAAGTTTTAGAGACCACTACCTAGCTTGATATAAGCTACATCTCCAGCTAGTCTATATCAGGCATTTCTACCTGTTCCTCATCTTGATAGTTCATATCGTCATCATATTCGTCTGCCATTGTATTGCTCCCTGCTTACATTAATGAACAGAAGCCATTATGAACAGCCCAAGAAAACCCGCAATTAGTTATTTCACTTAATAGAGCAAAGACACCGCGTCAGTTTACTGATTAATGAAGGTCAACGCATGGCCAACGCGGCCGGCGCGGCCTGCCCGGCCAACGCGGTGGACATAATCTTCATACGATTGGGGCATAGAAAAATTAATAACATGCGTAATATCTGCCACGTCAATACCGCGGGCCGCGACATCCGTAGCCACCAAAATAGTGACATCACTTTTCTTAAATCGGCTTAATGCCCGCTGGCGCTGCCCTTGTGACTTGCCGCCATGAATAGCATCAGCCGGAAATCCGCGGCTAACCAGTTCTTGGCTGAGCCGCTCCACCTTGCGCTGGGTTTCGTCAAACACTATTACCTTTTCCACGTCGCTCTTTAATAAAATATCGTGCAGTTTGTCCATTTTGTCAGAAGCTGAGCTGTAGCGTACCACGTCTTGATTGACGTGTTCGCTGGCATCGGTAGTCTTAAGCGATACAAGCACCGGCTCGTTCGCAAAAGTCTCTATGAGTCCCCGTACACGCGCATCCAGCGTCGCAGAAAAGAAGAAGGATTGGCGCTTGTCAGCTAAACGGCTCAAAATAAATTGCACATCACCAACAAAACCCATGTCCAGCATACGATCTACCTCATCCAGTACAACCGTATTAAATTGCGAAAGCTTAAGCGTTCCACGTTCAATATGGTCCTTGATACGCCCCGGGGTACCTATGATAATTCGCGGGCGGTCCTTAAGATCACGCAGTTGGGCCCCCATGGATGACCCGCCAATCAGGAGTGCGCCCGACAAGCCACTGCCTTTGGCGATAGAACGACATTCATCCTGGATTTGTTCGGCCAGCTCACGTGTTGGCGCAATAATAAGCGCGCCAGAGCCCTTTTCGGTCATGAGTTTGTGTAGCAGTGGAATAGCAAACGCCGCGGTTTTACCTGTACCGGTATTGGCTATGCCGATAATATCCTGCCCCAGTAAGGCCTGGGGTATTGTCTGATCTTGGATGGGAGAAGGAATCTCATAACCTTTAGTGGTGAGATTGGACTTGATCAGGGCGTGAACCTGAAAATCACTGAACTTATTGACTGCCTGATAGTCCACGGCCTCTGCCAGTCTGGCAACACGCACCAGTCGTGCAGGGTCAATATACTGGCCAGCTGGGCGCCGTCCACCGGACCTACCCGACTGTCCAGAACCAGGACGCCGTCCGCGTTTGCTGCTAAAGGCCATGCCACGGCCCGAATTACTTTTATTGTATGAATACATAGATTATGAATCCCTTGTTGTTTTAAATTGTATTTACTTGATTGTCTAAATGAAACCAAAGTAATTACTCTAAAACAAACCCGGATTCATCAATAACAATTCCTATAACATTAGCACAATATCAACTGGTCGTCAACTATTTCTAGTAGTCTCACCGCCACTGCTGGTTAGTCTGCCCATGGCAGTCCCAGATGATCAAGCTGGTACCGTTACCGGTGCCGCCGCCGTAGGCGTCCAGACATTTGCCGCTGGCAACTGAGCGGATGGTACCGTCACCGTTACGAGTCCA
>JAICHO010000048.1 GCA_025924835.1 Candidatus Saccharimonadota bacterium
TCAAATCCGTGCGTGATGATCCCAATAGAGTATGGCCGTATTTTTTTATGGGTATCCTCAACGATTTCCTCGGCGATGCCCAACTCAAATAATTTTTTTAGGCTTTCATAGACCGAACTACGCGGTATTTTAGCCAGATCTACAATTTCTTGAATTCTTAATTCCTGGTGGGTCACCAACAGTAAATAGATTTTAGCTTGGCTTGAGGTTAAGCCAAACTTTTCTAATTCCTTTTGAAGTTGCTCAAAATCACTCATTTAAAGTCCTGACGACATATACCGACGTCAAATTTACAGTTCTATTCTCCCAACACATACTGCCGATTATATCAATCTTGACGGAGGGAGAAAAAAGGTTATGGCTAGTTTTGAAAATCACCCGTTAGCTGTAGGTGACAGAGTGCCATATTTTATAGCGGCAGGTGTACTCAAGGAACCTCGGCAACTGGAGCCATTTATTCAAACAGAAGATCCAAGTTTGCTCCCGCTGTTAACTCTAGGAACTTTTACGTGGCCCGTGTCGCCAGGCAATGCGTCAGACGAGCATCCAGTAGACTTTATTTATTATGACGACCTACAAATGGCCGGTAATGCGCGAGGTCTGCCAGGCGGCGGCGTAGAAGCCATGCGTGCCTTGCGTCCTACTATCAGATCGTTATCTGAAATTGGAGCAAAAACTGTCGTTAGCGTGACTAACCTACCCCATGAGAAGGCTATAGATGTTATTCCTAATTTAGTTGAAGAAGCAGCCGCTCTTGAGCCGACGGCTATTGAGGTCAACCTAAGTTGTCCCAATGGTCGTAAGCCCGACGGTTCGTTACATGAACCGGTTTGCAATAATAGTGAAGCTAGCGCAGAAGTAATGGGGGCTTCCCGCGAGCGGCTTGGGCCGGGAATTTGCTTGGGTGCTAAGGATGCACCACACGTCACATCGGTGCGCGAAAGGGTAAATGTACCCGCGGTTAGCAGATTAATAGTTGCCATAAATCCGTTGATCAATTTTTTGACTGGTATAAATACTATTGGCGGCCAGCCATTTCCGGAAATTACCTCTACTGGTGGCAAAGGAGGGATGAGTGGCCCAGTCGTAGTTGACATAGCCCACCAATGGTTACACGCAGCTCGAGCCAATGCTGCCCCGCACGTAGCCATTCTATCCTGTGGCGGCGTTGATAGCAGGAATTTGGCTGTTGAATTGCCCCTGCGCCAAAAACTTGGGGCATTGCTGGTTGGAGGTAATCAAGAATTCTACCGCAGTGCCCAGCCACATGTAGTTGCCCAACAATGGGCACAAATTATGGGCTAACATAATCTTATATAAGACTAACCAATAACGTCTTGATGGTAGAGCTATACAAAAATTTTTGTTACACTCGTAGTCAATGGTATTGGGAGGGCAGTCTAGAAATTCAATAGTCCTTGAGTCTTTGCAGCAGTTGCGCGCAGGTGCTTGGGATGACCTTGATGCAACGTTAAGGCATGAGGGAGTAAAGACTGGTGTTGAACGGCTAATGCACTGGGCATCTGGTGTTGATGCCGGCAGATGGGCCATGTCAAAGTTTGTTGAATATCCTACGGTTACTGACGGAAGACTAGAGACCAGTGTTGCTGGCCTAGAACTAGAAAGCCCAATTGGGCTTGCCCCGGGCTGGGATAAATACGGTAGGACTATTCATGCATGGCAAGTTTTTCAAGCTAAGCATTCCACTATAGGGGGTACGCCTCTTTACGCTCAGCCGGGTGGGCCTAGACCACGGCTGCTAACGTTTGATGAATACGTAGGCGATCATGGTACTAGTAAAAGTCTTAATTCATTCGGATTTGCTAGCATAGGTGCGCCAGCGGTGGCGTGTATTATTGGCAGCCAACGTGAATCAGCAGAAGTCTTTATGCCTGTCATTGGACAAGTAACAGTAAATAAGGAATATTATACGCCAGAAAAACTAGAAGAAATTCCTGATGTTGTTGCTGACGCTATCCGGGAGTTACTCCCTGTGGTAGATGCCATTAATCTAGGTCTGTCATCTCCAAATACCCTCGGTATGCGTGATACCCAAGCCTACGATTTTCTATACAAAATTATAATGAAAGCGCTGGATACTATTTCTAAAGGTACTAATCGAAATGTGCCGCTGATATTGAAGGGTGATGCTGACGGCGGTAAGGATAGACTTGACGTGTATTGTCGTTTGGCTATCGAGACCGGTATAGCCCTTGAGCTTATCAATACGACAGGACTTACAATTATAAAAGCTAAATACAAGGCAGACCATCTACCGGGTGGATTGGCTGGGGCGGATCCCGATTATCAAGATATGGCTGAAGATGCCATAAGATACGTTTATGAAGAAACAGGTGCCGACATAATTGGAATGGGTGGCGTTAATAGTGGTGAGCGGGCATTAAGACTTATTAAAGTTGGCGCAAGCGCCATTGGAATTAATTCCGCTGTTCGCCAATTTGGTCCAGGTGTCATGAATAAAGTAGAGTACGAATTGAGTAATTTGCTAGATAGAGAGGTCCCAAGGGTAAGAAAACTGGCAGATGTTATAGGTATTGATACTAAGCGTGGCCCAAAGTCAAAAGCCGCTTAGGTAATAATGAGGAGCGTAAGGCCAAATGTTAAACAACGCAGCTGAGAACTTTTGGGGCTATATCTACGCGGACTCGTGTCTTAGCTTCAATGCGGTGGATTTCGCCGTCCAGCTGTACCGTAACAGGCTCGAGCGTTTGGAAACTGAACTTTGCGGCGCGATCGTTTACGCTTAAGCCTCTGGTGGCGGCCTTCAGCAAAGTTAACATTAATTTAATTTTGCTGCGATGTGGAAAAGCGGTGATCTCAAATTTTCCATCATGCATCGCAGCGGTATCTGACAGTGACAAAACCTTAGACATCTTTTGCACATTGCTGAAAATTAGGCTATCGTACTTCTCAACTTCACCACCGATACGCAGCTTGATTGCCTCCAGTGCATAAAACGCCCTCATGGCTATGATTATTTCATTGACGGCGTTTAAATCAGTTTTATTCAATTGCTCGCCGACTTGGGGTGTTAGGCCAAAACCAATATACGAATGCGCGAACCTTTGCCATGGTTCCGCGCCATAGGTCGATAAGCGCAACAGATCAATCTTGTGTTTTTTACCGCTGAGGATCTGGCTTTCAATACTGGTTTTATGAAGGCTGTGATAGTGATCGTTAGCATTCCCGGAAGGCAGCAAGCCAGTTACTGGTCGCGCCCCTTCCTGTTGTGCCCTTATCACGCCATTTATGGTTTCATTATAACCACCGTCACCACTTGACGAGATAATAAGCGGACGCCGTGAAGCGGTTGCAAGCCTGTAAGCCAATACTTCCCCGTGTCCCGGGTATTTGGTAGAAAGTACTCTGACTCTATCTTTTAATGATGTCTTGCGCAATTTTTTAGCTAGCTCATAGGCATGAGCTTTGCTGGGTCCGGTACTCTTGGGGTTGTATATGATAGAAATGCTGCTGTAATCACTCACCGATACTATTATAAGCGGACATTAGGAATTCCATACAGGTGCCTTAATGCAATTACGTCCAGACTTTTTGGAGTATAAAGTTTATACTATAAGGTAATTGAGGTCTTAAAAAGCTAAAACATATGAGATTACCTAAAAAACTTACTTCTATTAGTCCTGTCAGTCTTACTGATATTTTATTCCGTAAAGATGAGCGTACGGAATTATTCTTAGAGTTGCCTTTAGAAAAAAGAATTGAGCTTTTGAGATCAGTCACCGCTCACGTCAAAAGAGATCTTTTAGTACATGTGCCTGAAAATGACCTCGTCAACATTCTGGAAGCAATTGACCCTGACGAAGCCACTGATATTCTGCAGCTGCTTGGCAAACATAAACGTGAAAAAGTTCTGCAGCTGCTAAGTAAAGAAGTAAAGGGTTCGCTGTCCACACTGCTAAAGTTTGACCCGGAAA
>JAICHO010000049.1 GCA_025924835.1 Candidatus Saccharimonadota bacterium
GAACAGACAGAAGGTCCTCCGGAAGACCTTGCGGCACAGGATGACTTTAGTAATGCGGAATGGCGAGCAAGACGGCCAGAAATTGAGGAACTCCTAAGTTATATGAAGGTCCGTAGTAGCCTGGTTCTAAGACTCGTGTGGCTGACGGATAATGTACCTAGAACATATACAGAAGTTGGTCGCTGGCTTAATTCCTACCCGCAAGCCGTAAGAATGCAAGAAATTAGAGCCCGACAACAGATGGAATTAAATGCGCAGAGATATGGCTTCGCGCTAGTTGACTGAAGAATCCAGTGTTAAAATATCGTACGTCCTTCTAGTGCTCGTCCTAGCGTAATTTGATCAGCGTATTCCAGATCTACGCCTACGGGCAGACCGCGGGCCAAGCGGGTAATTTTAACTTTGCGGCTACCTAATTGTTGCTGGATATACAGAGCGGTTGACTCGCCTTCTACGCTGGCATTAGTGGCCAATATTATTTCTTTTACTTTATCTTCATCAATTCGTTTTATGAGCTCTGCTATATGTAATTGTTCGGGTCCTATGCCATCAATCGGCGAGACAAGCCCCCCCAGGACATGATATGTACCCTTAAACTGCCCTATTTTTTCCAACGCCACAATATCAAAAGGTTCCGCTACCACTGCAACCAGCTGCTTGTCGCGCCCTGGGTCTGTATATAAATCGGATAGATCCTGGCCAGCCGGTACCAGGGCAAACGTCTTTTGGCAGTAACCTATTTTGTCATGCACACTAACAAGTGCCGTGCTTAAACGCCCTGCCACCGCCGGGTCGGCTTTAAGCAGATAATACGCATAACGTTCGGCCGTACGAGTGCCAACTCCTGGCAACGCCCCTAGGGCTTCAATAAGTAACTCCAGAGCTGGCGGCAAAACGGTCATATACTTTTATAGGCCGAGGTCACCAAGGGCACCCATCATGGGTTGCATTTTCTCTGCGGCAATTTTTTGGCTTTCAGCAATTGCTTCTTTGACGGCATCTTCTAGCCATCGCTCTAATTGCCCGATGTCATCAGTATTAACATACTCAGGATCAATGTGGATTTTCCTGATCTTTTGCTCGCCGGTAATTTCTACGCTGACGGCACCATCACCTTTTTCAACACTAATAACCATTTTCTGCAATTCTTTTTGCAGTTTTTTAACCTTTAACAGCATTTTGGCCTGATCGAATTTACTCATAGTAATGTATGTACTCCCTTTCTACGGTCTATTTTACCAGAGATTGGTTAAAAACCTGTCTTGTTGCCGGTGTTTGTGGCCACGCTATAAAATAGTGATTAATATTGTAAAACGAGGTTAACAGTACAGTTGTTGATACGAGGGTTGTGGCAATTATATGAGCAATGGGATTGCGCGGAAAAACCGTAAACCATTGCTGTAGTATAAAACCAATACCACCCGCAACGACAAGATAGACGATAGGAAGCAGCACACTTATTGGTAAACCGCCGGCTATGATTAATATCACGAGCACCAGGGCGCTCCCTAAGAGTAGTCGTGCCCGAAAATGCGATAAGTAAAAACGCAGGCTATATATGCCAAGAACAAACATGACAGTGCTAAACACGTCCAAAAGCGGCAGGCGCCCAAGGTTACGCACCGCGTCATCGGCACCTCTTGCGAAAAAATGCTCTGGTATTGCCACGGCATTCTTTCCAATTTGCACGACAGAGGGAATATGTGTCGGGAAGCCCGCGGCTAACAGTAAATTTTGCGGTCTTTGAATAGAAGATAAGGCGAGCAGCAAGATGCTAAAGATAAGAATTAAACCGCACACAACTTGAAATCCTCCGGGCATTTTCTTTATTGCTTGCCAAAAAACTTTGCGCTGCCATACCCAGAAAGCAACGATTAACCAAAAAAAGCCCGGAATATAGAGACTTATGCCTGTCATGAATGATAAAACGACGAGAGCCCAGTTATGCCTTTGGGTGGATCGCATCCAGACAGCCATTGCTAACATAGGCAGGAGCAGCATAAACGTAGCTTCAGGAATTGCTAAGCGGGCAATATGTAATGTGGTTGCCGCTGTGAGCATTAACCAGCCGCCTATGACAGCAACGCGCAAGCTGTACCAACGTTTTAACACAAAAACGCCGCTTAGAACCATAGCGGTTGCGAACAGCGCGCTAACTGCACGGTAAGCGCCAGCGTGCTTAATATGCATTTTGAACAAAACGTAAACCGGTAATTTATGAACCAAATACACTGGTTCATTTAAAATTTGTCTACCCGAGTTTACGCCGTCAATGTATTGTTTTTCCGGCAGGCTGACACCGTGCGTTAACGAACCGATACGAAAACCCAGAAATAGGCCGCATAATAGCACAATAGCCATAGCTATTAGCAGCGGTTTCCACGTATTCAAAACCCACGCACGCAGTTGTTTCATCGGTTAAGCATTAGTATAGCATTTCTAGGCGGCTGATTTAGCCCACCGGGAGAGACCAGCAAGCTACTATGACTCAAATGGTTGCGCGTGTTTGGTGTCAATGCTGCGAAAGCGCTGCTTTTCCTTGTCAAAATATAATTCTACGGCACCGGTTGGTCCATTTCGGTGTTTTTTGATCAAAATATCTGTAATATTACGGCGATCTGTTTCAGGATTATAATAGTCTTCCCTATAAATAAAGGCGACAACATCGGCATCCTGTTCAATGGAACCGGATTCCCTTAAATCAGCTAGTTGCGGAATCTGCGGGCTCCGGTTTTCTACGGATCGACTTAACTGACTGAGGGCTAAGAGTGGAACGTTTAATTCGCGCGCCACGGCTTTAAGGCCACGCGATATTTCCGAAATTTCCTGTACGCGATTGCCTTCGCCGCCAAACCGTCCGGCTCCGCTCATTAACTGTAAATAGTCCACTACAATTAGGCCCAGATCTCTGACATGGGCTTCTCGGCGTGCCTTTGTGCGCAGCTCGCTTACGGAAATACTGGGGCTGTCGTCAATATAAATTTGCGCTTCACTAAGCGTACCCATAGCCTGGCCAATTTTTTCAAAATCACTATCAGTTAGGTTGCCGGTTCGGAGTGCCCAGGCATCGACGCCGGATTCCATGGCTAACATGCGGTCCACCAGCTGCTCTTTGCTCATTTCCAAACTAAATACCAGCACCGGTTTATTGGCCTGGATAGCGATGTTATGCGCCAGGTTCAGTGCCAGGGCCGTCTTACCCATAGAAGGCCGGGCGGCCAGAATAAACAGATCGGATGGTTGCAATCCGGCTAGCAGATTATCCATATCCTTGAAACCAGTTGGGACACCGCGAATTTTACCTTTGTCCTTATGCAGTTCGTCAAGCCTATCAAAACTTTCGCCGAGTATGGTTTCCAAACTTGTCACGTCCTGTTTAACGTGGCGCTGGCTTACCGCAAACAGGCGAGATTCGGCATCTTCAATCAGTTCCTGCAACGCGTTCGTTTCATTGAAACCCATCGTCGCAATGTCCTGGGCGGCTTTAATCAAACGGCGGCGCATGGATTTTTGCGATACGATTTCTGCGTATTGTTCAACGTGCGAGGCGGTTGGTACAAAATTTGTCAGCTCTGCCAAGTACGATGAGCCGCCAACGCTGTCCAA
>JAICHO010000050.1 GCA_025924835.1 Candidatus Saccharimonadota bacterium
CCGAGACCATATCCTCAGTAGCCAAGAAGTTTAAGCAGCATGAAAAAAGAACAGGCCGTCCCCCTGTTATTCTGGTGATGAAAGAGGGCCGGCTCGCCGGCTTCTTGCCGGGTCACGAACTTGGGTTTGCCGCTAAGCATGAGCGAATCGGCAAATATATAAAGCGGATGCCGTCTGTCTCGTTTGCCGCTACGCACGACGAAGTGATTCAGCTGTTTCATTCTCACCCCCACAACAAGGTCGCGGTTCTTAATGATTCCGGTGCCGTGGTGGGAATAATTTATTCTGACGATGTCCTAAAGATCATTCAGGACCACGAAGCCTCATCCTTGTATGACTTTGCCGGTATTAGCCAGGAAGAGAGCGTAACCGACAGTGCCCGCCGCAAAGTCCATAACCGCTACCGGTGGCTCATTATTAATCTAGCCACAGCTTTTTTAGCAGCATTTACGGTAGGCGTGTTTAGGGACACGCTTTCTAAATATGTTTTGCTGGCTATCTACATGCCCATTGTTGCCGGTATGGGAGGCAATGCCGCTACGCAAACGCTAGCCGTTCAGGTAAGGGGAATTGCTCTCAACCAGATTGAGTTAAAAACCGCTTGGAGAACGCTCCGAAATGAGCTGGGAGCGGGTTTTATCAACGGTATTATCAATGGCTTATTGGTAGCCGTAGTTGTAGTTTTATTTAATCATAACTATAAAATCGCGCTTATTTTAGCTTTGGCAATGATCATAAACTTACTAGTAGCAGCGTTTTTTGGTACGCTTGTCCCGCTCATTATGGAAAAGCTCAATAAAGATCCAGCCGCTTCCGCTACCATCTTTATAACTACGGCAACTGATGTGCTGGGGTTTTTGGTGTTTTTGGGTCTGGCTACGATTATCTTGGCATAAAAAGTTAGGAAGTTCTGGCATTTTAGATAACCTACTCGGTATACTACATAAGCAATATGATGAGTAGGATTTCAATGAAAGCGGCTCATGACTTAGGTCAGAGCATCTTGAACAAGCTAACCAAACTATCGATAGGTACGGTTATTACGCACCGGGGAGAAGACCCCTGGGTAATTTATTGGCAGGGTAACTATTACTATTGCCATGACCGTGATGATAGGCAAATCGTAATGCACAAAGCCTCCAAACTGGAGGATATCGGCAAGCGCCCCAAGGTCGTATGGAATGATCCACTATGTACGCCTGAAGCCGAGCTGTGGGCTCCGGAGCTACACCGCCTGGAAAATAAGTGGTATATCTATTTCACCACTGGCAAAGAAGAAAAGCATCGCATGTACGCATTAGAAAGTACAACCGATGATCCAATGGGTCCTTATGAAATGAAAGGTAAAATAGCCGATCCGAGTGACCAATGGGCTATTGACGGCACAATCTTATACCTAAAAGATAAATATTATTTTGTCTGGTCAGGCTGGAAAAATCAAAATGATAAAACCCAAAACCTATACATTGCCCCTATGAGTAACCCGTGGACCATTAGCGGTGAGCGCGTTTGTATATCACGGCCGGAGTATGACTGGGAAAAGGTCGGGGCACCCGTGTGGCCTCATATTAACGAGGGGCCGCAAGCATTAGAAAAACAAGGCCAGATATTTATTATCTACTCCGCGTCGCACAGTTTGACGGATAGCTACTGTTTAGGCCGGCTTACATTGGCTGGTGATGATCCTCTGATGCCCAGCTCCTGGGTTAAGGAACCGCGGCCGGTTTTTAGTAAAAACGGCATAATCTACGGACCCGGACATGCTTCATTTATTGAGAAGCCTGATGGCAGTGACTGGATAATTTATCACTCAACTGCAGAAACCGGGATTAATACGGATGTTAACATCTGGGACTCCCGTGTGGTAAGAGCCCAGCAATTTTCCTGGAACAAAGATGGATCACCGGACTTTGGCAAGCCAAGGGCGCTTAAAGAAATAAAAATTCTTGACCGTTTTAAATCGCAAACCCAGAAGCTTACCAAAATATCATTCGGCTAACCATGATCCGTGCTTAAGCTCCTTTATGTTTGGATAGGACGCCACGCATAGCCGATACTGCAAGGTATCTAAGACGATCGCGAGGCCTTACCATAAGGTCTGCCTCTTGGATGTCGGTCATAAGATCCCAGGCCGCGGCCGTAAGGTTGGTTATGCCATCAGTAATATCTAGGCCCACACATCGGCTGCCCGGTTTGGGTGGTCGCACCCCTTTAGCTGCGCGTGCCCTTACGGCTTTAATGACCTCCCTCACTTCCTCCTGATTGGCAAAAGTTAAAAACGGTCTGCGCTCGTTCCTGGATATGGTGAATTTTGCCGGATTTAAGGGAGAGATTTTGGTTGATTTTCCTATCGTAGCGTACCTTACCAGTGCTTCCATTTCCGGAAAGCTTCTATTGGCTAAGCGGTGGGCAATCCCAAATGAGTTACGTGCCAATTGGACATGCTCAGGGCCAGTGATTTCTTGCCCGCGGCGAAGACTAAAAGTAGGGGGCATTACGCGCCGCAGCTTACCCATGGTAATAGTACTGCCCAGCTCGTTCGTAACAACTCTGTGTCTTTCAGATCTTACTTGGTTAACAATCCGCTCATCTAGGGAGCCGGCTTCAGCCAATGTTTCTGCGGCCGTGATACTGGCGAACACGAGTGCCCGGCCGGTCGTATACGTTACCCTGTCCAGTTCAGGAACGCCGCCAACAGTAGGTAGCCCAAGCGTACTTTCCAGAGCCAGCATGCCGCCCTGCTGCGTAACGCACCGGAGTCGTTGCACGTGGTCCAGCGTTCCTTCCATAAGGCGTACTGAAGCCTCGGCATAGGCTTCCATATTAGTTTGTTCCGACATCGAAGTCTGTGTCATATATAACTCACCCTTTTGCTACGAACTATTATTAAAATGTAAAATAGCTACAATGTCAATAATCAAATTCCAACATTCAGTAAGCAGGTGCCTGCGTGCATTATTTAAATCATTTAAAACACTTGCTATAATTAGTATAAGCGTTCTAACACAGACATATGAGATTAAAAATTATAAGTGGTTCGGGCATTGTCATTTTCCTGTTTGCGGGAATTTTTATTTTATTAAGTATTCATAAGCCATCTATTGCTCCAGCACCCCCTGCAGCTCCTGTTATCACCGATATTAATAACCAACATTTGGCTGGCCGGGTGGTGGCGGATGATGAAAATAGATATTCTCCGCCACGACAAGTAAGCGTTACTGAGCCTGGTGACTCACAGTCGGCCTATGTATCGGTTAAACCAGTCAAAAAGTCACAAGAGCGCATGGTCGTTATTAATAACAAGGAATATCCGCTACGAACCTATAAACCGCTTCTTGTCCCAAACGATCCGCTTGCGGGGCAGGCGTGGGTAACCAACACCAAAACAGACCAGGCCTGGAATGTACCGGCCGGCAGTCGCCAGACCGTACTGGCAATTATAGATACGGGCTTTGCTTTGAAACATGAGGAATTTGTTAATCGCTGGTATACGAACCAAGGCGAATCAGGGCCGACAAGTAGCGAAGGGCCCTCGGCGTTAAATTGCACTGACCGTGGGTTAGCTCTGGACGCCAGTTGCAACCTGATAGATGAC
>JAICHO010000051.1 GCA_025924835.1 Candidatus Saccharimonadota bacterium
AATTGCATGAAAAAACCGACATACGGGCATTTAAAACAGATGAAAAAATAGACATGGTAGTTATTGACGTGTCGTTTATATCTTTGCGGGAGATTTTGCCTGCGGTTGCAGGCTTAATTAGCCCAGCTGCACAGGTAATTGCTATGGTAAAACCGCAGTTTGAAGCAGGTGCTGGAGCCAAGCATAAAGGTGTTATCAAGAATGATAAGTTGCGTCGAGATATCTTAAAAGACCTGGAAAATTGGATACAAGATTTGTTCGTTATAGTGAATAAAGCCGATTCGGAAGTAGCTGGCACCAAAGGTAACCGCGAGCGTTTTTACCTCCTGAAGAAACTGCATTAATGAAGAAAAACAGCAGACTTGTCTCACGGTTTACAAATATGAACGCAGTTTCTCAATATCTTTTAGGATGATGTACTGAGGGTAGGCCTTTAGTAAGCCTTTTTTTTCTAATAATGAAATTTCACGGCTGGTAGTTTCACGCGAAGCATTAATAGAGCTGGCCACGTCTTGCTGGCGCAACGGCAAGTCAACCAGAACGCCCTCATTATGCGGCCGTCCAAAGCGCTGGCTCATGGTCAGGAAAAACGAAATCATACGTTCGCGGACGGTACGGTACTCCAGGTTAATGATCCGCTCGGAATGCAGTCGGTACATTTCAATGGTCATGTCCAGCATTGGCAACAAAGAAGTATCGGGGTTATTCAAATACTCTATAAAATACTCACGGCTGATTCTCCATGCTTCGGTTGGGGAGATGGCTTGGTATACTACCGAGCGTTCTTCACCCGTGATCGCCCAAATTAGCGGAAAAACTTCGTTTGACTTGCGTACAATCAACAAATTTTCTTCACCATATTTGGTGATATCAAACGCTTTGACTAATCCGGATTCAATCAAAAAAACGCCCGAAGGCGCTTCACCGGAGCGAATAATAAACTCACCTTTATTATATTTTAATTTTGTGCCACGCCGGAATGTGGCTGCCAATTCTTCTGTTTGGGCTTCATCGGCTAGCATAGTTACATTATGCCATATATGGTCAGCTTTACGTATAATACAAATTTTGTGATAAAGATCTCACACCCGGCGTGATGAAGGATACCGACATGTACAGGTATTACGGTTAGTATGAATATACATAAGAGGGAGGCCAGCTATGGTACACACGGATGAAGTTAAACGCCAGTTAGTGGAAATAGGGGCCGCCAATTTGATGTGGGGACGGGCAGAGATTCGTGAATTACCTCGGGTCCTATTTGAGGGCGAGTGCTTAAACCACGTACTTAATGGCCGTTACGAGGGAGGCTTTGCACTGCTTTGCGCAACGGATCAGAGAGTCATACTGATCGATAAAAAGCCATTTTATTTAACGCTTGAAGATACACGTTACGAGATGATATCCGACGTGCAGTTTAACCATCGCCTAATTGATGCCAGTATCTGCATTGGAACGGTACATAAGCGGCTAACATTCCGCGCCTACCACCACAATAAGCTGCGCGACCTTAGTAACTTTATACAACAAAAAGCTATGGATTCACGCCAGCAATGGCAACAAGCTCCCGCCGCCCCGATGGTGGTGGTATCGTCGCCGCCTCAGATACAGCCTAACCCATCATTGTCAGCATTACCGCAAGCGGCGGCAGGTGCCGATAGCAGCTTGCCAGTTGACCCTGTCAAGGGTATTCTAGCCGCGACCCAAACCCAAAACAGGCCTCCAATCAACCCGTATAAAATGCCGATTATGATTAGGCACCGAGTTTCCAGGTTCTATTGAACCCATTGGGTTCAATAGGCATATCCTTGGCTAGTGCTGGGTTATTTGCTGACGTTGAACCTAAACTCAACTACATCATCTGGCTGCATGACGTAGTCTTTGCCGACTGTGGCGACCTTGCCGGCAGCTTTGGCGCTTGTTTCTGAACCGGCAGCTACTAGGTCGTGGAAATCAATAATTTGGGCGGCAATGAAGCCGTGCTCAAAATCACCATGGATGACACCCGC